>NZ_JAYEZM010000012.1:0-94698 GCF_037031205.1 Natronomonas amylolytica
CTGGCGGGGTGTCCGCTCGCGCTCAACAAACGCTAAGTCGATCCAGCCGGTATCACCGTCGAGGCGGTCGATTTCGACCATAGACCACTCGAAACACCGACCGCCTCGCTCTTAACTTAACAGCGCCGGCGGTTCGATGGACGCCGTATATAAGTCTCATCCGCCCGGAGTGTCGATAATGGGTGTTTTCGATACGATTCGGCAGGTGCTGGGTTGGGGGGCGGAGGCCGACGCGACACGGGATGCGGACCCGGAGGACCTCTTCGGGATGTCCACGGCGTACGTCACGATGGAGGCCGACCTCGATTTCGTGTCGACCGGCGACGCCGCCCTGTGTTTCGGCGACGTCGACAGCACCGCGTTCCGCGACGCGCGCGCAGAAGTAGAGGCTGTACTGGAACTGGGCGAGGAGGAAACGGGGACGACGGCCGACTTCGTCGAGGACGCCCACGGCTACCAGTGGGTCGTCCTCCACGATTCGGACTTCGAGAACCTCGTGACGAGCATCCACTTCGCGGCCGACACGCTCATCGAGTCGGGCTTTGGCTCGCGGCTCCTTGCGGCGCTTTTCGCCTTCGAGCGGGACGACACGATAGCCTACTGGGTCTACTCGTTCCGCCGAGGGGCCTACTACCCGTTCGTGCCGACGGGCGGCCGAACGCGGGACCAGCAGGTCGAGTTCAAACTCCAGAGCGTCCTCGACGGGGAACTCGACGTCGAGGACGACACCGCCTACTGGTATCCGATGTGGCCCGAGGGCGACACCCACCCGTGGGACTGACCCTTCCTTCCTAAACCTTCGGCCGGTCGTCAGATTCGACCGTCCCACGTCCTCCGGTTTCACTTTCACTCGGGTGTTAACGAGGCTTTATGTAGTGGGCGGCCACAGGTACGTCCATGGCAGCAACCGCAGACCTCGAAGAACTCCCGGGTGTCGGTCCCGCGACCGCAGACAAGCTTCGCGAGAACGGCTTCGATTCCTATCAGAGCGTCGCCGTCGCCAGCCCTGCGGAGCTTTCGCAGGCGGGTGTGGGAGAATCGAACGCCGGCGACATCATTCAGGCCGCCCGCGAGGCCGCCGACATCGGCGGCTTCGAGACCGGCTCGGACGTTCTCGAGCGCCGCGAGCAGATCGGCAAACTCGAATTCCTCATCCCCGAGATCGACGAGATGCTCGGCGGCGGCGTCGAGACCCAGTCTATCACCGAGGTCTACGGCGAGTTCGGTGCCGGCAAGTCCCAGATAACCCACCAACTAGCGGTTAACGTCCAACTCCCGAAGGATGACGGTGGACTCCACGGCCGCTGTATCTTCGTCGACAGCGAGGACACCTTCCGCCCCGAGCGTATCGACGAGATGGTTCGCGGCCTCCCGGACGACGTCATCGAGTCGACGATGGAACACCGCGAAATCGAGGGCGGACTCGACGACGAGGAGGCCATGGAGGAACTCGTCCAGTCCTTCCTCGACAAGATCCACGTCGCCAAGGCGTTCAACTCCAACCACCAGATCCTGCTGGCCGAGAAGGCACAGGAGATCGCCGCCGAACACGAGGAAGACGACTACCCGGTTCGCCTGCTCTGTGTCGACTCGCTGACCGCCCACTTCCGTGCGGAGTACGTCGGCCGTGGCGAACTCGCCGACCGACAGCAGAAACTCAACAAGCACCTCCACGACATCGACCGGGTCGGCAACCTCTACAACTCCGCGGTCGTCGTCACCAACCAGGTCCAGTCGAACCCCGACGCCTTCTTCGGCGACCCGACGAAGCCCATCGGCGGGAACATCCTCGGCCACAAGTCCACCTTCCGGATGTACCTCAAGAAGTCCAAGCAGAACAAGCGCATCGTCAAACTGGTCGACGCGCCGAACCTTCCGGACGGCGAGGCCGTCATGCGCGTCGAAAACGACGGGCTGAAGCCCGAATAGACGACTTACTCGAAGACCAGCACCGTCGCGTCGCCGGCCTCGAGCACAACGACCTCTTCGCCGCTTTCGGCGCGCTGTTCCTCCACGATATCGAACATCTCAGGTTCGACGGTCACCGTCTCGCCGTCGATATCGAACTCGATGTGTCCCTCGGTTTCGAGTTCGGCCTGCAGTTCGGCGGGGTCGGCGGCTTCGAGCTTGCCGACCACGGCGCCGGCCTTGTCGCGGAAGACGGGGCCGAGTTCGCTGTGTTCGATGTCGATGTCGACGGGCACCAACTCGACGCTCGGGGCGCCCTCCTCGACGTAGACCGGCCCGTTGACGGTATCCGAGAGGTCGTAGGTGTCCAGCGGAACCGCCTCGTCGAGGTAGACCTCGACGCGGTCGAGTTCGGCGTTCAGCGGCTTGCCCTCGTCGGACTTCCAGCCGCGAACCGTCGCGGCGACGTCGGCGACGAGTTCGCCGCGGTCGGCGTCCTCGGCGTCGACCTCGGGTGGGTCGGGCCAGTCGGCGTTGTGGACGCTGCCGTCGGTCGGCAGGTGGTCCCACGCTTCCTCGGTGATAAAGGGCGCGAAGGGCGAGAGCATCCGCAGGGAGGCGGTCAGCGCCGTATAGAGGGCGTGCTGTGCGGCGTGTTTCTCGCCGGGGCGGCCCTCGTAGAGGCGGCCCTTGACGAGTTCGAGGTAGTCGTCGGCGAGGTCGTGCCAGACGAAGTCCCGAACCTCCCGGAGCGCGCTGTCGAAGCGGTACTCGTCCATGTCCTCGGCGACGCTGTCGGCGACGCGGGCGCATTCCGCGAGAATCCACGCGTCGGCGTCGCGGTAGCCGGGGTCATGGATGTCGGGCGTCGACTCGTCGAGGTGGCCGCTGGCGAACTTCGTGATGTTCCAGAGCTTGGTCTGGAACCGCGAGGCCGAGGTGACCTCCTTCCACTGGAACTGGATGTCGGTGCCGGGCTGGCCGCCCAGCGCCATCGCCTGTCGGAAGGCGTCGGCGGAGTGTTCCTCCACGACCTCCTCGGGCTGGACGAAGTTGCCGCGGGATTTGGACATCTTGTTGCCGTCCTCGCCGAAGACCATCCCGTTGATGAGCGCCTCCTCCCACGGAATCTCGCCGGTGACGGCGGTCGTCCGGAGGATGGTGTAGAAGGCCCACGTCCGGATGATGTCGTGGCCCTGCTCGCGCAACTGGACGGGTTCGAAGGCTTCGTCGGGCCAGCCGGCGACGAACATCGGCGAGATCGACGAATCCATCCACGTGTCCATCACGTCGGTCTCGCCGGTCCACGACTCGGCGCCACACTCGGGGCAGGCGTCGATTTCGGGGTCTTCCGTGGTGGGGTCGATGGGAACCTCGTCGGGGCTGGCCATCTCGACGTGGCCGCAGTCGTCGCATTCCCACGCCGGGATGGGCGTCGCGAAGACGCGCTGGCGGGAGATGACCCAGTCCCACTCCATCCCCTCGGTCCACTCCTCGAGGCGGTCGTACATGTGCTCCGGGAACCACTTGATGTCCCGGGCGGTCTCGAGGATCTCGTCCTGATTGACCTCGACGAACCACTGTTCCTTCGAGAGGATCTCGATGGGCGTGTCACACCGCCAGCACTGGCCGACCGACTGCTCGGTCGGTTGCTCGTCGTTGAGGTGGCCGGACTTTCCGAGTGCGGTGGCGATTTCGTCTTTCGCTTCGTCGATGGTCAGGCCCTCGAACTCGCCGGCGAGGTCGTTGAGGTGGCCGTCCTCGGTGACGACCGGCCGGAGGTCCAGATCGTGTTCGGCCCACCAGTCGACGTCCTGTTTGTCCCCGAAGGTACAGATCATGACGGCGCCCGTGCCGAACTCGCCGTCGACGTCGTCGTCGGCGATGAGTTCGATCTCCTGACCGAACAGCGGGACCTCGAAGGTGTCGCCGACGCGGTCGGCGTACCGTTCGTCGTCGGGGTCGACGGCCATCGCGACACAGGCCGGGAGTAGTTCGGGTCGAGTGGTCGCGATTTCAATGTCGTCGTTGTCGAGGCCGTCGAAGGTGACGTAGTAGAGGGTCCCCTCGTGGTCCTCGTTTTCGACCTCGGCGTCCGCGATGGCGGTCTCACAGCGGGGACACCAGTTGACGGGATGTTCGTCCTGATAGACGTAGTCGTCCTCGGCCATCTCGAGGAACGAGCGCTGGGTCTCCCCCCAGTATTCGGGGTCCATGGTCCGGTACTCGTGGTCCCAGTCCTGGGAGAACCCGAGGGTGTGCATCGTCTCCTTCATCGCGTCGATCTGCTCGTGGGTGTGTTCGATACACCACTCGCGGAACTGTTCGCGGGAGACGTCGGTTCGGTGGATGCCGCGGTTCTCCTCGACTTTCACCTCGGTCGGGAGGCCGTGGCAGTCCCACCCCTGCGGGAAGAGCACGTCGTCGCCCTGCAGGCGGTGATACCGGGCGGCATAATCCATGTAGCACCAGCCGAGTGCGTTCCCGATGTGGAGGTTGCCGGTCGGGTACGGCGGCGGCGTGTCGATGATGTAATCGGGGCGTTCGGGGTCGTCGTCGTAGCTGTAGACGTCCGAGTCCCGCCACTGGTCGCGCCATTTCTGTTCGGCCTCGTCGGGGTCGTAGTCGTCTGGAACTTCGCTCATAGTTTGTGTCGCGTATACCAGTCGGTAGGCGATTCGCTCGTGCGCCTAAAAGGGAAGGCGCGGTTACAGCCCACGTACTACCGACTGAGTCGCGCGCATACTCGTTGAGTTGGCTGTTGCCGGTATAAAAGTTCGCTTACAGGGCGTGTCCCGTGACCGACGCCGGGCGTTCAGGGTCGGTCGCCCCGAAGCGCCGCCCCACAGCCCGACCGGGCGTCATCGCAGTTGTTGGCGGTCTCTCCGGCTATGTATGAGCCGTCCACGTCTCAGGTGGGACGGCCGAATCACAACCCTCACTTGCGGGCACCGAGATGACCAACCATGCAACTCGGCGTTATCGGACTCGGCCGGATGGGGCGTATCGTCGTCGACCGCGTGCTCGAAGACGGCCACGAGGTCGTTGCCTTCGACCTCGATTCGGAAGCGGTCGCCGAGGCGGCCGAGGCGGGCGCGACTCCCGCCGACTCCATCGAGGACCTCGTCGACAGACTCCCCGACGAAAAGCGCATCTGGTTGATGGTCCCCGCTGGCGATGCCGTCGACGCGACGCTGGACGACCTCGACCCCCTGCTCGACGCCGATGACGTCGTCGTCGACGGCGGCAACTCCCACTTCGAGCGGTCGGTCGAACGCGCCGAAGCCCTCGATGCGGCCTACCTCGACTGCGGGACCTCGGGCGGCCCCGCCGGCGCCGAACTCGGCTTCTCGCTGATGGTCGGCGGGCCCGAATGGGCCTACGAGGCGATGGTGCCGGTCTTCGATGCCGTCGCGACCGGGCCGCAGGGCCACGACCACATGGGTGCCTCGGGGTCGGGCCACTACGTGAAGATGGTCCACAACGGCGTCGAGTACGCGCTGATGCAGGCCTACGGCGAGGGCTTCGAACTCCTCTCGGAGGGCCGCTACGACCTCGACATGGAGTCCATCGCGCGCACGTGGAACAACGGCGCCGTCATCCGGTCGTGGCTGCTCGAACTCTGCGAGGAGGCCTTCCGCGAGGAGGGCAACGACCTCGGGGACGTCGACGACCACATCGCTGGCGGGTCGACGGGTACGTGGACCGTACAGGAGGCCCTCGAACAGGAGGTGTCGGTGCCGCTCATCTACGAGGCATTGGGCGAGCGGTTCGACTCCCGCGTCGAGGACGGCAAGTTCTCCCGCCGACTGGCCAACCGACTCCGCTACGGCTTCGGTCGACACGAAGTAAAGCGTCGGTAGACGGAAAATCGACCGAAGCGCCGTTAGAAACCGTTCACTTCCGCTTTCCTATCGCCGAGTCACTCATATTGAATTCTGCCCTTCGTTTCGACTCGAACGACGGTTTTGCCGGCTCGTATGGCCGTCGTCGAGCGTAGACGGCCGCGTTAGAGATCCGCGCCGATGGCGTCTTCGATGGAGTCGAAACCGTCGCGTTCGAGCAGTTCGAGGAGGCCCTCGTTGATGTCGCGGGCCAGCGACGGCCCCTCGTAAATGAGGCCGGTGTAGAGCTGGACGACGCTGGCGCCGTTGCGGATCTTCTCGTAGGCGCCCTCCGCGTCGGAGATACCGCCGACACCGACGACGGGCTTGTCGGTGCGTTCGGCGACGAACCGGACCATGCTCGTCGCCTCCTGCTCGATGGGCTTGCCCGAGAGGCCACCCTTCTCGTCGGCCGCCTCGCCCTGCAGGTTCGCCGGCCGGTCGGTAGAGGTGTTCGTGGCGATGACGCCGTCCAGACCGAGTTCGTCGACGACCTCGAGGGCGTCCTCGATGGCGGCGTCGGTGAGGTTCGGCGAGAGTTTGACGAGGAGGGGCGAGGCCCCGGCGTCCTGAAGGGTTCCGAGGATGGATTCGAGTCGGTCACGCTGCTGGAGTTCCCGGAGGCCGGGGGTGTTCGGCGAGGAGACGTTGACGACGAAGTAGTCGCCGCCCTCGCGCACGCGTTCGAAGGTGTAGCGGTAGTCGTCCTCGGCCTCGTCGTTCGGTGCGGATTTCGACTTGCCGATGTTGACGCCGAGGGGGACCTTGCAGTCGGTGGCCGCGAGGCGTTCGCCGATGACGTCGGCACCGTCGTTGTTGAAGCCCATCCGGTTGATGAGCGCGCGGTCTTCCGGCAGTCGGAACATCCGGGGACGGGGGTTGCCGGCCTGTGGTTCGGCGGTGACGCCGCCGACCTCGACGTGGCCGAAGCCCAGCGCCGCGAGCGCGTTCGGAATCTCGGCGTTCTTGTCGAACCCCGCGGCGACGCCGACGGGGTTCGGGAACGTCTGGTCGAAGGCCTCGACGCGGAGGCGGGCGTCGACGACGGTGTAGTAGTCCGCGAGGGTTCGCTCGAGAGGGGTATCCTGAACGGCCCCGAGGAGTTCGTGGACCGACCGGTGGGCGGTTTCGGCGTCGAGTTGGAACAAAAGCGGCTTGGCGAGGTCGTAGAGTCTCATTACCGTAGTGGGCTTTCGAGCGCGCTTAAGGACCGCGGTCTGATAGCTCTAAAACTCGTGTTCGACGTCCTCCGGGTCGGCCTTCTGGATGATGATCTTCCCGTCGCGAACGCGGACGAACACCTCGTCGCCGATCTCCATGCCCGCGACGGCGAGTTCGTCCTCGTGGAGGTTGACGTGTACGTTGTGGTACTCGCCGTCCTCGTCTTTGGCGCCACTCGGGCTGAGCTTCTTCTTTCGCACCATCGCGTTGTGTTGGGTCGTTCGCCACACGAGATACATAAGTGTACCGTGCGCGCGATGTGGCGTTCCGCGGTGCGCGCGAGGCGACGAACGGGGTGAAAGCGGCGGTTCGACGGCCGTTAGGGCCCGGTTTTTCGCCGACGGCAGACTCTTCATTTATAAAAGAAACGGCCGAAACCGCCGGAACGGGGGATATATTTATATCAGAGTGTGTGCAGACGTCACACGGAGGAGTACAAACCATGGCACGTGACGACGATGACACGCGGAACTTCGCACTCCGCGACCAGACCGGCAACGAATCGAGCGTCTTTTCGGGACGAACGCCGCGGCAAGCCGCGCTGAAAGCGGCTCGTCGACTCGACCCCGCGGACACCGAACAGCACGCCGAACACAAGGAACTGCGGCTCCGAGAGAAGGGCACAAAGAAGGTCCACATCTATGAGGGGTGGGCATGGGAGGAGGACGCCCCCGAAGACGCTCCGGAGTGGCTCGAAGAACAGGATACCATCACGGAGGCGAACGTCTCCAAGCAGGGCATCGAGCATCTCGACGAGATCTGACCGGCCCGCGCTTGGGTTCCCCATCGCTTCGTTTTTCCGAACGGCTTTGAACGCTCGGTAGCTACCAGTATCCGCGCGGCTCTCACCCGACTCCGACCACGCGTATGCGCGCACGAATGAGGAGTCGTTTTCCACCCGCGCAACATCTCATACGTATCCTGATAGATACTTCTGTTGGAGAGTTGATAGGCGCGCGCGAACGAGTAGCACGGAATGAACCGGTACGATACTCAGTTCCGTGTTTCGTACTCACACGGTTCGAGCGGCATGAAATCGCGTGACGCAGGCGGTTCACTTCGACGGGCTTAAGGGCAACACTCCCATCGGAACGAATGCAATCAACGCGGGGCGCGACGCCCCGGACGGGATGGCCCTCTGGGTCGTCTCGTTTCCGACGCCCTTCCCCGCAAGGGGGTGTTCGGAACGGAGCACGAAGCTCGACTCGGCGACGGGTCGGGCGGCCTTCGATTCGACGCCCTTAAGTGTAACAGGGTGTTTGAATTGAAGTACGAAGGTCGGTGCGGAATCGCATTCCGGCGACGACCTAACTCCGATGCCCTTAAGTGTGATAGGGCATTCGAGTTGAAGTGTGAAGGGCGGTTCGGGGTCGGCCCGAACCCGCCTCCGTTCCGACGCCCTTATGTGTATAAGGGTGGTTGGAAAAGATACGATGTGGTTGAGTTCGGTTCGAACCCGAACTCACTCACGGACCGAACGAAATCCGGTGGGTTTATGACCTATCGCGGAAGACAATTAGGTCCGAAGGAAATGAGGATTCCACCCCTGCGGTCCGCCGTATAGATGGGATCTGATGTTAGCCCTGGCAGTTCGGTGACACTCGGTCGGTCCGAGCGTCGCCGAACGCCGATAGACAATTGATTGGTAACACACCCACTGGGTGTGTTCCCGCCAACCCTCCCCGAGCCGGGAATCAGGTTCGGGGAACACATTCCGGTTGATCCTGCCGGAGGCCATTGCTATCGGTGTCCGATTTAGCCATGCGAGTTGTACGTCTAACGTAGCAAACTGCTCAGTAACACGTGGCCAAACTGCCCTATGGACTGGGATAACCTCGGGAAACTGAGGCTAATCCTGGATAGTACATCCAGCCTGGAACTGGCGGATGTGCGAAACGCTCCGGCGCCATAGGATGTGGCTGCGGCCGATTAGGTAGACGGTGGGGTAACGGCCCACCGTGCCGATAATCGGTACGGGTCATGAGAGTGAGAGCCCGGAGACGGACTCTGAGACACGAGTCCGGGCCCTACGGGGCGCAGCAGGCGCGAAACCTTTACACTGCACGCTAGTGCGATAGGGGGACACCGAGTGCGAGGGCATAGAGCCCTCGCTTTTCTGAACCGTAAGGTGGTTCAGGAACAAGGGCTGGGCAAGACCGGTGCCAGCCGCCGCGGTAACACCGGCAGCCCAAGTGATGGCCGATATTATTGGGCCTAAAGCGTCCGTAGCTGGCCGCGCAAGTTCGTCGGGAAATCCACGCGCTTAACGTGTGGGCGTCCGGCGAAAACTGTGCGGCTTGGGACCGGAAGATCCGAGGGGTACGTCTGGGGTAGGAGTGAAATCCCGTAATCCTGGACGGACCACCGATGGCGAAAGCACCTCGGAAGGACGGATCCGACAGTGAGGGACGAAAGCTAGGGTCTCGAACCGGATTAGATACCCGGGTAGTCCTAGCCGTAAACGATGCTCGCTAGGTGTGGCACAGGCTACGAGCCTGTGCTGTGCCGTAGGGAAGCCGTGAAGCGAGCCGCCTGGGAAGTACGTCTGCAAGGATGAAACTTAAAGGAATTGGCGGGGGAGCACTACAACCGGAGGAGCCTGCGGTTTAATTGGACTCAACGCCGGACATCTCACCAGCTCCGACAGCAGTAATGACGATCAGGTTGATGACCTTATTCGAGCTGCTGAGAGGAGGTGCATGGCCGCCGTCAGCTCGTACCGTGAGGCGTCCTGTTAAGTCAGGCAACGAGCGAGACCCGCACCTCTAGTTGCCAGCAGCATCTCGCGATGGCTGGGTACACTAGGGGGACTGCCGTCGCTAAGACGGAGGAAGGAACGGGCAACGGTAGGTCAGTATGCCCCGAATGAGCTGGGCTACACGCGGGCTACAATGGCCAAGACAATGGGATGCGACACCGAGAGGTGGAGCTAATCTCCTAAACTTGGTCGTAGTTCGGATTGTGGGCTGAAATTCGCCCACATGAAGCTGGATTCGGTAGTAATCGCGTGTCACAAGCGCGCGGTGAATACGTCCCTGCTCCTTGCACACACCGCCCGTCAAAGCACCCGAGTGGGGTCCGGATGAGGCCTGGTTCCCAGGTCGAATCTGGGCTCCGCAAGGGGGCTTAAGTCGTAACAAGGTAGCCGTAGGGGAATCTGCGGCTGGATCACCTCCTAACGATCGGGATTGGGGCGTAGCCCCAACCCACCTTTGGCGTGTCTATCGTCGTTCGTCGACCGTGGCCGACCGAGCACCTTTGAACTGCCAGGGCTAATGGTCGGGCCCATAGCTCAGTGGTAGAGTGCCTCCTTTGCAAGGAGGATGCCCTGGGTTCGAATCCCAGTGGGTCCATCTCACGTACCCGACTTCGAACCGTGTCCCTTAAGTGGGAAACGGTGATTCGTCTGGGTACGAAGAACCGATGCACCACTCCGCGCAAGCGTGAGTGGGAAGGGTGGACACAGCCAGCAGTCGACTGGCTTGTGTATGAGACCGTGTGTACGTGCGATCCAGGCGCTCACTGGACCCGTTTCATCGGGTTGCAGGAGCGATCATCGTGGCTACTGTGCCACCTGGTGGATAGCTCGGCTCAGGCGCCGACGAAGGACGTGCCAAGCTGCGATAAGCCCAAGGGAGCCGCACGGAGGCGAAGAACTTGGGATCTCCTAATAGGAATCCTCATAGCAATTGCTTTGCGCAATGGGGAACGCCCCGGATTGAAACATCTTAGTAGGGGCAGGAAAAGAAAGCGAATGCGATGTCGTTAGTAACCGCGAGTGAACGCGACCCAGTCCAAACCGAAGCCTTCGGGCAATGTGGTGTTCGGACTGACTCTCATCGACGGAACGTTTCTGAGAAGTCTTCTGGAACGGAGCGTGATACAGGGTGATAACCCCGTATCAGGAACTAGTACGTCGTGCGTCAGCTCCAGAGTATCGGGGGTTGGAAATCCCTCGTGAATATGGCAGACATCGTCTGCTAAGACTAAATACGTCCTGAGACCGATAGTGAACAAGTAGCGTGAGCGAACGCTGAAAAGCACCCCGAGAAGGGAGGTGCAATAGGGCTTGAAATCAGGTGGCGATAGAGCGATGGGGCACAAAAGGTCCCTTGGAAAACGACCGAGGTGCGAACCTCCAGTAGGACCTAAGGGAAGCCGGTGTCTCATCGTACGTTTTGAAAAACGAACCAGGGAGTGTGTTTGTTTGGCGAGTCTAACCCGTTTATCGGGGAAGGCGTAGGGAAACCGACATGGCCGCAGTGCTTTGCACTAGGGCCGCCGTGTTCAAGCGCGGGGAGTCAAACTGACACGACCCGAAACCGGGTGATCTAAGCGTGGATAAGGTGAAGCGTGGCGAAAGCTACGTGGAGGCCTGTTAGAGTTGGTGTCCTACAATACCCTCTCGTAATCCATGTTTAGGGGTGAAAGGCCCATCGAACCCGGAAACAGCTGGTTCCGACCGAAACATGTCGAAGCATGACCTCTGCCGAGGTAGTCTGTGGGGTAGAGAGACTGATTGGAGGCCCCGCCCCCGAGAGGGGTCGGACCTCCTGTCAAACTCCGAACTCACGGACGCTGTGGACGCAGGGAGTCCGCTGTGCGGGGTAAGCCTGTGCAGCGTGAGGGAGACAACCCAGAGCTGGGTTAAGGTCCCAAAGTGTAGACTAAGTGCGATTGAAGGTGGTCCCGAGCCTTAGACAGCCGGGAGGTGAGCTTAGAAGCAGCTACCCTCTAAGAAAAGCGTAACAGCTTACCGGCCGAGGTTTGGGGCGCCCAAAATGATCGGGGCTCAAGTCTACCACCGAGACCCGGCGACACGCTTGACCGCGTGTTTCCGTAGGTCGGCACTCCGATTGGGTGGAAGCTCGGACGAGAGTTCGAGTGGACCGATTGGTGAAGAAAATCCTGGTTACAGTAGCAGCGATAGTCGGGTGCGAATCCCGACGGCCTAATGAGCAAGGGTTCCTCGGCAATGTTCGTCAGCCGAGGGTTAGCCGGTCCTAAGATCCGTCGCAATTCGAGCGGATCAAATGGGAAGCTGGTTAATATTCCAGCGCCGTCATACACTCAACGCCAACGCCTTGGGGTCGACCGAGCCGGGCTTTCGCCCGGTCCAACTGTCAAAATCCGTGGAAGCCGTAATGGCACGAAGCGGACGAACGGCAGGATAGCGCAAGTCGGTTCAACCTAGGGCCCGTGAAAAGGCAAGTATGACGTCCGTACCGAGATCCGACACAGGTGCTCATGCCGGCGAAAGGCAAGGCCTGTCGGGAACAACCGACGTTAGGGAATTCGGCAATCTGGCCCCGTAAGTTCGCGATAAGGGGTGCCTGCCTCGGAAAGAGGCAGGTCGCAGTGACTAGGACGCTCCGACTGTCTAGTAACAACATAGGTGACCGCAAATCCGAAAGGACTCGTACGGTCACTGAATCCTGCCCAGTGCGGGTATCTGAACACCCAGTACAATGGGACGAAGGACCCGTTAACGGCGGGGGTAACTATGACCCTCTTAAGGTAGCGTAGTACCTTGCCGCTTCAGTAGCGGCTTGCATGAATGGATTAACGAGAGCGTCGCTGTCCCAACGTTGGGCCCGGTGAACTATACGTTCCAGTGCGGAGTCTGGAGACCCCCAAGGGGAAGCGAAGACCCTATGGAGCTTTACTGCAGGCTGTCGCTGGGACATGGTCGCTGATGTGCAGGATAGGTAGGAGACGTTACACAGGTGCGTGCGCCAGCACGTCGCCGAGTCAACCGTGAAATACTACCCGTCAGTGACTGTGACCCTCACTCCGGGAGGAGGACACCGATAGCCGGGCAGTTTGACTGGGGCGGTACGCGCTCGAAAAGATATCGAGCGCGCCCTAAGTCCATCTCAGTCGGGACGGAGATCCGACGAAGAGTGCAAGAGCAAAAGATGGATTGACAGTGTTCTTCCCAACGAGGAACGCTGACGCGAAAGCGTGGTCTAGCGAACCAATGAGCCTGCCCGATGCGGGCCATTGATGACAGAAAAGCTACCCTAGGGATAACAGAGTCGTCACTCGCAAGAGCACATATCGACCGAGTGGCTTGCTACCTCGATGTCGGTTCCCTCCATCCTGCCCGTGCAGAAGCGGGCAAGGGTGAGGTTGTTCGCCTATTAAAGGAGGTCGTGAGCTGGGTTTAGACCGTCGTGAGACAGGTCGGCTGCTATCTATTGGGGGTGTCATGATGCTTGACAGGAACGACCGTATAGTACGAGAGGAACTACGGTTGGGTGCCACTGGTTTACCGGTCGTCCGAGAGGGCGCTGCCGGGCGGCTACGCACCACGGGGTAACGGCTGAACGCATCTAAGCCGGAAACCCACCTGGAAAAGAAGCATCGTCGAGATCACTCGTAGAAGACGAGTTCGATAGACTCGGGATGTACGCGCCGAGGCAACGAGGCGTTTAGTCCGCGAGAACTAACAGATCGAAGCCACCATTCATTGCTCCGCCCGCTGAAACGGGTCCGGGCGCAAACTGGATCGCACGTACATACGGTATTGACCACCGGTGTTGGACACATATCGTGGTTCGATTCCACGAGCCGGCGTTAAGGCGGCCATAGCGGCGGGGCGACTCCCGTACCCATCCCGAACACGGAAGATAAGCCCGCCAGCGTTCCGACGAGTACTGGAGTGCGCGAGCCTCTGGGAAAACCGGTTCGCCGCCTACCATTCATTCAACCCACACTCAGCATCCGCTGGGTGTGGGTTTTTGTCATTTATTGAAGAGCGGCAGCGCTGTATCCGCGTTCGTCGAAGCGCGTTCGCCACCCCGATAAACTCTACGTGTGTGGTTAGTTGCATAGTTTAAGTAATCGTAGTGCTAGAGAACGCCTATGACGGACGCCCCCGCAGGGTTCGAAGAAAGTCAGGAACTGGAGATGATTCGGGAGACGGCCCGGGATATCGCCTCGGATTACGACGACGAGTACTTCCTCAAGGTTTCGGAGGGCAAGGAGCCGACCGAGTTCTGGAACGACTGTGCGGAGGCCGGCTTCCTCGGTGCGGCCATCCCGCAGGAGTACGGCGGCGAGGGGATGGGTTTCTGGGAGCTGTCGGCGATCGTCGAGGAGTTGTGTGCGAACGGCTGTTTGGGCGCGGAGATGCTGTTCGTGGTCAACGTCTGCTTCGGCGGCATCACGCTGACCGAGAACGGCAGCGAAGAACAGAAGGAGGAGTGGTTGCCGGGTATCTGTGACGGTGACGTGAACTTCGCGATGGCGCTGACCGAACCCGACGCGGGCCACAACGCGCCGAACATGGATACGTTCGCGGAACAAGACGGCGAGGAGTTCGTCATCGACGGAACGAAACAGTGGATCTCCGGCGTCGACGTGGCCGACCGGATGCTGCTGGTCGCCAGAACTGCACCGAAGGACGAATCCGCGAAGATGCAGGGGATAACCCTGTTCCTCGTCGACCCGGACGACCCCAATATCGAGCGCCGCGAACTCGACGTCGGTATCCCGACGCCCGAAAAGCAGTTCGAACTCTCCATCGACGGCTACCGCGCCCACGAGGACGACATCATCGGGACGAAGGGCATGGGGCTGTACCAGCTGTTCGATACGGTCAACCCCGAGCGACTGCTCGGTGCCTCGGGTGCTATCGGCGTCGGCAAGTGCGCCATCGACCGTGCGGTCGAGTACGCCAACGAGCGGGAGGTCTTCGACCAGCCTATCGGTGCTCATCAGGGCATCCAGCATCCCATCGCGGATTCGTGGGCGAAACTGCAGTCGGCCGGCCTGCTCGTTCGGAAGGCTGCGTGGATGGTCGACAACGAGTCGGACCCGAAGCGGACCGCCGAAGTCTCGAATATGGCGAAGCTTCGGGCGACGGAGGTCGGCCACGACGCGACCGACGTCGCGGTCCAGACCCACGGCGGGAACGGCTTCTCCCGGGAGTACACGGTCATCGAGATGTGGAAGGGCTCTCGACTGGGCAAGGTCGCCCCCGGTTCGACCGAGATGATGCGGAACCACGTCGCCGAACACACCCTCGGCCTCCCGCGGAGTTACTGACTGTGCGGGACCGCTACGCTTAAACCGCCAACACCGCTATTCCGAACTGCGCCAAGGTGGCAGAGTCTGGCCTTACGCGGTTGCCTGCAGAGCAGCTATACGCCGGTTCAAATCCGGCCCTTGGCTTATCTCTCTCATATTCTACCGTTCTGAGCCGCTGCACTCACCCCAAGAGCTAGATGCTCCGATTGGTCCCCCGAGGCGGGCCCACACTCGACGAGAACCACAGTGAACCGACGGCATCTTCGTGGAGGCATCATAGCCGTCGCCGGCAACCAACTGTCACAGCGAGTTCCCTGTTGACGACACGCACCCACCCGCGTCCAAAGGAGAACTTGGACGATAACCCCCTGATTCGAACACGGAAGATGCTTCTCCAGATGACGGCTTCTCTTAGAGCTTCCTCGCGCCGAGTGCGGCCAGCGTGATGGAGAGGCCGGCCACGGCTCCGACGACGGCGAAGGGGCCCATCCCGAAGACGTCGGGGTCGATGGGTGGTTCGTTCTCACGGTCGTCGGTTTCGGTCGAAGTCTGCTCCTCGTTGTGGTCCGCCGGCGTTGCAGTAGCGGTCGGTGTGGGAGTGGCCGTCGGCGTCGCGGTCGGCGCCGGTGTCGCGGTGGCCGTTTCGGTGGCCGTCGGCGACGGAGATGGCGTCAGCGTCGGTGTTGCTGTTGGCGTCGCGGTCGGTGTCGGCGTCGCAGATGGTGGCCGGCCGAGTCGGCGTTCGCCGTCGGCATCGCTCTCACAGCCCTCGCAGATGGCGAAGTAGTGTGAGGCTGTGGGTCCGAACGTGACGTTGTCACCGGTCCGGGACTTGCCTTCGGCGTAGACGGCCGCCTGATACCAGTCTTCGGTGTCGGGATTGACGACACAACTGTCGAGTTCGAGAACGAGGACGTCGTCGATCGCGTATTCGGGCGGGTCGTCGTTTTCGCTGTAATCGAACCGGAACTCGACGGCGTCCCCGTCCCAGCCGACGGCATCGACCTCGTAGTCGACCCGCTGGTAGCCGTCCTCGGTGGCCTGCTTGACGTACAGTTCGTAGTGTGTCGTCGAGGTGAACGTGCCGTCCTCGCCTTCACAGGTCTCGAGAGTCGCTTCCGGGAGAGCGAAGACCATGCGTTCGGGACGGGCGATGGCGGGATGGCGGTCGATGGTGTCGGTCAACTCGACGTTGAAGCTGTAGCTGACGTTGCTGGCGCCGGGGTCGCGGTCCTCCGGACTCGCCGTGAAGTTGGTGTTGTCGCTGCCGTGGCCGGCGCTGGCGCCGCCGGCGAGGGCGGCAACCGAGAGACAGCAAAGGGCAACCAGGAGGGCGGCGGTTGTGAGTCGCATCGTGGTGGTCTTCTCGTGGGTCTGATACACTGGGCGTGTCGTGGTTGCTTTCGGGCGTTACCCGCCGAGGTAGGACTCGCGGATGTAGTCGTCGCCTTTGAGTTCCTCGGGCGTGCCCTCGCGGACGGCTTCGCCGTTCTCGAGCAGGTACATCCGGTCGGCGTGTTTCAGCGCGAACGTGACGTTCTGCTCGGTCAGCAGGATGGTGACGCCGCGCTCCTGAATCGGGTCAAGCGCCTGTGCGATGTCCTTGAGAATGACGGGCGCCAGCCCGATGGTCGGCTCGTCGAGGATGAGCAGGTCGGGGTCGCCCATCAGCGCGCGGCCGATGGCGAGCATCTGCTGTTCGCCGCCGGACATCGAGCGGGCGTTCTGCTCGCGGCGCTCGTCGAGGCGGGGGAACAGGTCGTAGACGAACTCCTTGCGCTCCTCGATGATGGCGTCGTCCTGCAGGTAGCCGCCCAACTCGAGGTTGTCCTCGACGTCCATGTAGCCGAAGAGGTCCCGTTCCTCGGTGCAGTGAATCATGCCCTGTTCGACGAGGCCCTTCTGCCCGACTCGGGCGACCTCCCGGTCGCGGTAGCGGGCGCTGCCCTCGTACTCGAGGAACCCGGAGATGGTGTTGGCGAAGGTGGTCTTTCCGGCGCCGTTCGGGCCGATAAGCGAGACGATCTCGCCTTCCCGAATCGTGACGTCGATGCCGCGAAGCGCCTGAACTTTGCCGTAGGAGACGGCTAGGTCCTCGGTTTCGAGGACGGTCTGGCGCGACTTCGCGCCCGTGCTGCCGGTATCCGTCCCGGCGTCGCTGGTCTCGAACTCGAATTCGTCGGCGCTCATATCTCGTCACCTCCGAGGTAGGCTTCCTGCACCTTCGGGTCGTTCTTGATTTCGTCGGGTTCACCCTCGGCGATCTTCGCGCCGAACTGGATGACGAAGGCGCGGTCGATGAGATTGAGCAGGCCGTGCATGTTGTGGTCGACGACGATGAGCGTCATGCCGTGTTGCCGGAGGGATTCGAGGACCGCCGAGAGCTCCTCGACCTCCGGTCCGGAGAGGCCGGCAAAGGGTTCGTCGACGAGCATCACGTCCGGCTGGGTCGCGATAGCGCGTGCGATTTCCAGTTTCAGCATGCCGGCGTGGGGCAACTCGGATGGCGTCTGGTCGAGTTCCGCCCCGAGGCCGACCCGGCGACAGATCTCCTCGGCCAGCGCCTCGGTTTCGCCGCCGACGCCGGCGAGGGTGAAGAGTTTGTCGGGCGCCAGCGCGATTTCGACGTTCTTGACGACAGTCCGGTCTTCCAGCGGCGCGAAGTCCTGGAAGGTCCGGGCCATCCCCTCTTTGACCATGTCGTGGGCGGGGATGCCGGTGACGTCCCGGCCCTTGAAGTAGACGGTACCGCCGGTCGGCGGGTAGGTGCCGGTGACGCAGTTGAACGTCGTCGATTTGCCGGCGCCGTTCGGGCCGATAAAGCCGAGGATTTCGCCCTCCTGGACCGCAAAGGAGAGGTCGTCGACGGCCACGAGGCCGCCGAACTCCTTGCGAAGGTCGTTCGCGACGAGGATTCCGTCGTCGGGGCCGTACTGTTTCTCCTCGAAGTCGGATGGGTGGTCCTGGTCGGTGCTCATTGGCTATCACGTCCGAGGATGTCCTCGATTTCGCTTCGGTACTTCTGGACGATGCTTTCGCCGGCGGTATTGTCCTCGCTGCCGGGGGGTTCGGGCGGTTCCTCGCCACGGTAGCGAGCGAGGTACCGGCGTCCGCGGTCGATGCCCTCGGGGACGACCCCGCGGGGCATGAACACGAGGATGAGCATGGCGAAGAAGAACGTCGGCAGCGGCGAGAGGTCGGCGAACTGGATGCCGAGTCCGGGCACCTCGAAGGTCAACGCGTTGACGAACACCTCCGCGAACGCGAACAGCGTCGCGCCCACGACGGCGCCGACGATAGTGCCCATGCCGCCGATAATCGCCATCACGATGACGTTGATGCTCACGTCGATGCGGCCGGGGCCGAAGAGGTTCTCCGTGTTGGGGAAGCCGCCGGTGTGCATCCAGACGGCGCCGGCGAACCCGCCGACGGCCGCCGACAGGACGAAGGCGAACATCTTGAACTTCGCGGGGTTGAGCCCCGAGGCGCGGACGGCGTCTTCGTCCTCGCGAATCGCGGTGAAGACGCTCCCGGCCGACGAGCGGGTGACCGCATAACAGACGCCCAGCACGATGAGGAGGGCGATGAAGGCCACGTAGTACTTGCCGACCTCCTTCATCCAGAACTGGCCGACCTGAATCACCGCGTCGCTACTGAGCCCGACGAGTTGTGGCGGCTGTTCGGTCAGGCCGCTGGTGCCGCCCAGCCCGCCCGGCGCTAAGAACGTCTCCTCGCTGAAGAGGATGAAGGACTGATAGAGCAACAGCGGCGCGATAAGCGTCACCAGCGAGAGGTACGGCCCGGAGAGCCGGAGTGCGGGGACGCCGATGAGGACGCCGCCGATGGCGGCCAGTACCGTCGCGAGGACGATACCGAGCAGGACCGGCAGGCCGTGCTGTGAGGTCAGCACGGACGTTCCGTAGCCGCCGAGGGCGAAGAAGAACGCGTGGCCGAAGCTGAGCTGGCCGGTGTAGCCGGAGACGACGTCCCAGCTCATCGCGAACATCATCAGGAACAGGACGTACGTGAACTCGCTCAGCTCCAGCGGCTTGAGCACGGTGGGCAAAAGCCCGAGGGCCACCAGCCCGAACACGCCGAGCTTGTGCCGCAGCGCCATCTCGCTGAACTGGAGCTTTTCCTTGACTGCCTCGCGGCGACGCTGTTGGACGTCGCCTTCGAAGGGGGTTTTCGTTGCCATGTTATTCTGCTGCCTCCCGTCCGTAGAGTCCTTCGGGCTTCACGAGCAGGAACGCCAAAAGCAGGGCCAGCGAGGAGATTCCCGCCAGTTGCGAACTGACGAACGTCACCGTGAAGGTCTCGAAGAAGCCGATGATGTAGGCACCGACGACGCTGCCCTTGATGGAGCCGAGCCCGCCCAGAATGACGATGGCGAAGGACAGCACCAGCGGTGCGGGCGGCTCGATGGCCATCAGCCAACTGCCGCCGCCGAGGTCGCCCGCGAGCAAGACGCCAGCGTAGCCGGCGAACGCGCCCGCGAGGATCCACGTGATGAGGTTGATCTTCTCGGCGTCGACGCCGACCAGTGCCGCGCCCTTGTCGCTCATGCTGACCGCGATGATGGCCCGGCCCGTGCGCGTGTGATTGACGAAGTAGTAGAGCGCGCCGATGAGGAGCCACGACGTCACGAAGATGAAAAGCGAGTTGAGCGTCGAGGCGCCGACGAAGGGGATGGACGCGAGGGCGCTTTCGGTCCCGATGACCGGTGGGACCGGAATCTGCAGCGGGTCGACGCCCATTATCTCGTCGGTGAAGATGTTGAGGGCGTACATGATGAAGAAGCCGATGACCAGCGTGAGAATCAGGACGGTCACCGGTCGGGTTCTGACGTACCTGATGATTCCGAGATAGGTCACGCCGCCGACGGCGGCGCCGGCGAGGGTCCCCGCCAACAGCCCGAAGACGATGGGCCAGCCCAGTCCGGCGCTGCTGGAGACGATGAAGGCGGCGAAGGCGCCGACGGTGATGAAGGCGCCGTGTGCGAAGTTCAGGATGCCACCGACACCGAAAATCAGCGTGAAGCCGATGGCGATGATGGCATATAGCGCGCTGATGAACGTCGCAGCCAGGAGTGCGGTTACGATCTCTGACATGGGTTAGAGCCACTCCGGGACGGTCTTGTCCGAGGTTTTGTTCTGAGACGGTGCGACCGAGTGCATGGTTCCGTAATCCTCGCGGACTTCGGGGTCCATCTGCCACTGCTGGAAGACGGGAACGCCGGTTTCGGCCATCGAGGTCCACTGGGGTTCGTGGGCGTACTTGGCGTCCGGCGGCGTGAACTGCGCTTCCGGCAGTACCGTCCCGCCGGTGAAGGTGCCCTCCTCCAGATAGGGGATGATGGTGTCTGAGTCGGGCAGTGTCTCCATGCCTTCGCCATCGACGGTGTCCTCGATGCCCTGCTTGATGACGCTCATCGCGTCGTAGGTCAGCGGTCCGGTGTAGATGGGTACCTCGTCGAAGCGCTCGATGTAGTCTTCCACGAAGGGCTGGGTCTGTGGCGTGTTCGACGTCTGCGGCGTCATCGCGTTCATCGTGAAGACGTGTTCGACGTTGCCGCCGGTGCTCTCCCAGTAGCTGTAGGCCTGTGCGGGGACGTGGATGCCGCCGAACTCGAAGTCCCGCTGCTGTTGGGCCCACTGGTTGACAGCCGTCGTGCCGCCGAGTGCCATCCCGATGATGGCGAGGTCACAGCCCGTGTCCTCGATCTCGTTGTAGAGGGGCGACCAGTCGCTGACGCCACCGGGTCGCTGTTCGACGGGCACGTCGATGACCTCCGAGAGCCGCTCGGAGAGCCGTTCGGCGTAGGGCGTGAACTCACCGAGGTTCTCGGTCAGGAGGGCGGCCTTCTCCCAGCCGTACTCGTCTTTGTTGTTCTCGATGAACTCCAGCATCGCGTCGGCGAGGTCCAGCAGGTGGATGGGGCCGACGCGGAAGTGGTACTTGAACCGCTCGTAGCTGCTCTGCTCGTCGGTGTCGCCGAAGGGGTCCGATTTGGAGACGAGTTGGCCGGCCCGCGGGTCGGCCGACCCCGTCGTCAGGTGGATGGCCTCCTGATTGGCGATCGACGGCATCGTCTGCAGGAGCGCCGACCCGAGGAAGATACCGACCGTGAAGTCACAGCCCTCCTGGACGGTAAGCCGCTGGTGTTCGCTCTGGGCGGTCCCCGGCGACACCTCCGTGTTGCCGAGTGCGACCTCGACTTGCGCGCCGAGGATGCCGCCATTGTCGTTGATGATATCGCGCCGCATCTGTGCGGCTTTCCACATCGAAACCCCCAGCGGGAGGTTCATCGGCGCGAGCACACCGATCTTCACCGTCTCACCGGAGAGCGGAGCGTCGCCGTCGCCCTCGTCGACCTCGGTGCCGGCGTTCTCCTGTTCGACGCGCAGGTTGGAGCCCGGCACCGGGTTCTCGGCGGTCTGACACCCCGCGAGGCCGGCCGCCAGCGCGCCGGTCCCGCCGTATTTCAGGACCGAGCGCCGGCGGAGCCGGCCCTCGTTTTCGTCTTGCTGTTCGTTCGCTGGCACGTCAGCCATGTGTGTGCCTCACTTTCGGACTTCAACAAATGGGTGTTCTGCTGGTGTTGTCCGGCCATTTAAGGCCATACGCGGGGTTTCGGGGGCTGATGCGCTGTGAGGGGCGATGACGGCCGGCGAAAACGGGGCTGTCGGGCGGGTCGGCTACCGTCGGCGAGCGAGCAGGCCGCCACCGACCAATCCGAGCAGGGCGACCGCGATGCCGAATCCCGGAGCCTCCGCGGGCGTCGGGGTCCCGTCGAGGTCGTCGGGGTCGTCCGACCCGCCGCTGGCATCGGTACCGGTCGGCGTCTCCGTCCCGGTCTGTGGGTCGTGTTCCGACAGCGTCGGCGTCGGCGCCGGTGTCGCCGTCTCGGTGCTGTCGGCGGGCGTCGGTGTCGTCGTCGCGGTGGCCGTCGGCGTCGTGGTCGGTGTGGCCGTCGCCGTCGTCGTGGCGGGCGTCGGTGTGGCCGTCCGTTGCTCGTTCGGCGGCGGGCCGAGTTCCTCGCGGGCCTCCTGTCGACTGTCGCACTCACAGACGTAGATGTAGTTCGAGAAGGCGATGCCGGCGACGGTTTCGGCGTCCTCGGAGGGGCGTTCGTCGGGGCCGTTGTCGGCGGCGGTCCCGTTGAGGAAGCCCTGAATCCGGTACCAGCCGGGGTCGTTGGTGACGGTCAGACACGCGCCGGCCCCCGAGCGAGCGCCCTGTTCGGCGACGATGGCGTCCTGTGCACGCAGGTACGGGGGGTTGTTCGTGATATCATCCCAGTCGTAGAACTCGATGGTGATGCCGTCGTCGCGGAAGTCGGCGTTCTTCTGTTTGGCGACGAGGTCGACGTCGTACTTGGTCCCGGAGTCGTTGTTGCCGCGGTCGATGCCGAAGGCCGCGGTGTTGTCGACCGCACAGGCCGAGTAGTCTATCCACGTGGCGTCGATGATGAGGTAATCACCGAAGGCGCCCTTGTCCTCGATGCCGAGCGTGGTGAAGGACTCCTCGGGCGTAAAGAAGTACTGGATGCTCCCGTTCTCCTCGTTTTGGTCGCCGGGATAGTGGTCCGTCCGGAAGGGGAACGTCGAGGTGAAGTTGGCCTCGTCGGTGACGTCGACCGCGTTGTCCTTGTCGTGGTCGTCGGCGGCGACGGGGGCCGCCGCCGCACCGAGGGCGACGAGTGCCACCCCCACGGCGAGCACCCAGAGCGGCAGCCTGCTTCGTTCGTAACGCATCACCTACATCCGGCGGTACGACCGTGCTAACCCTGACGCTGGCAATGGGAGGGTGTTTATAAACGTCGGGGCCGGTCGCGTCGGCCCTATCGGCGGCGGGCGAGGAACCCGCTTGCGAGCAGCGCCAACAGCGCGACGACCACACCGAAGCCGGGGCCTTCACCGGGCGTCGGCGTGCCGGAAAGTTCGTCGTCGGTGTCGCCGTTTGCAGTCGCCGCTTCGGTCTGTGCCGGCGTCGGCGTCGCGGTGGCGGTCGATTCCGGTGGCGCTTCGGTGGCAGTTGCGGCTTCGGTCGGCGTTGCGGTCTCGGGGGCCGCGGTTTCGGTCGCCGCTTCGGTCTGTGCCGGCGTCGGCGTCGCGGTCGGCGTCGCAGTCGGCGTCGGGGTTTCGCCACCGGTCCGTTCGGGTGGGCGCGGGCCGAGTTCCTCCCGAGCGGTCTCCTCGTCGTGGCAGCCGTCACAGATGGGGACGTAGTGGGAATCCAGCGTCACCTCGAAGGAGTTCCCGTCGGGGCCGGTACCGTTGATTTTGCCGCTGATCTGGTACCAGCCGGGCTCTTCGGGCATCGTATAACAGTCGCTCTGGACGGCGACGATGGAGTCCTCACGGGAGATGGAGACCGTCTCACCGAAGTCCTCCTCGCCGTTGAACTCGACCCAGATCTTGTCCTCCTGGAAGCCGGAATCCAGCATGTTCTGCAGGATGCTGTCGTCGTTCTGCGTTCCGGAGTTGTTGCTCCCGCGGTCGATGCCGAGTGCTTCGGTGTCGGCGGAGCCACACCCGCTGAAGTCGACCTCGTCGCTGGAGATGACGAGCCACTTCATCACCTCGAGGCGGTCGGCGGGTTTGCCGTCGAAACTGGACCCCGTCTCCGCGAAGTGGTTGATGCTCGCGTTCTGTGGATTCTGGTCGCCCGTCTGGTGGTCGGACTCCTCGGGGAGAACGACGGTGTAGTTGCCGGGGCTGTCGTGTGCTGCGGCGGCCGGGCCTGCCAGCGCGCCGAGAAGGAGAACGGTCGCCGCCAGCGAGAACACGGCAAGCACCGCGATCTTCGTCGTCGATATGCGTCTTCGTTCGGCCATCTCAGTACCGACGCCAAGCCGCGGGGCCTGTAAAGTCCTTTAGTAAACATTAGACATTGATTGTCGAATCGTACCACGGTTGTCGTTCGCACACGATGCGAAAACGAAACGGCGATGAAATTACGGGGAGCTAACGGCGACGGAGGGAGAGGAGGCCGCTTGCAAGCAGTGCGACGAGTGCGGCGACGGCGCCGAAGCCGGGCCCCTCACCGGGCGTGGGCGTGTCGTTGACGGCGGCACCACCACCGCCACCGCCGCCATTACCGCCGTTCCCACCGCCGCCCTGATTGTTCTGTGGCTGTGCCGTCGCCGTCGGCGTGTCGTCGTTGGCTGCCTGTGTTCGAGTCGGCGTTGTCGTCTCCTCCTCGGGTACTTCGGTCCGGGTTGGGGTGGGCGTGTCGTCGTTCGGTGTTGCGGTCCGTGTCGGCGTTGGCGTCGGCGTATCGTCGCCGGACGAGGGCGTCGGCGTTTCCCCGCTTCCCGGCGGCGGCCCGAGTTCCTCTTCGGCCTCCTGTCGGCTGTCGCACTCACAGACGTAGATGTAGTTCGAACTCAACTCGAAGGATATCTCCTCGGCGCTTTCGCTCGGCTGTTCGTCCCGCGCGTTGTCGTTGACCGTCCCGTTGGCGAAGGCGGTGATCTGGTACCAGCCGGGTTCGTCGGTCATCGTCAGGCAGGGACCGGCGGCGGAGCCGGCACCCTGTGCGGCGACGACGGCGTCCTCGGCGGCCATGTACGGCGGGTCGTTCGAGATGTCCTCCCAGTTGAGGAACTCGATGACGATGCCGTTGTCCCGGAACTGGACCTGCTTCTGTCTGGCGACGAGGTCGACGTCGTACTGGGTTCCGGAGTCGTTGTTGCCGCGGTCGATGCCGAAGGCCTCGGTGTTGTCCGTGGTACACGCCGAGTAGTCGATCCAGTCGACGCCCTCGTACTCGGCGTGGACGATAATCCAGTTGAAGTAGAGGCCGTCGTCCGCGCCTTGCTCCGCGAAGGCATCCTGTCCGATGACGAAGTACTCGATGCTTCCGTTCTGTTGGTTCTGGTCGCCGGGATAGTGGTCCGTAGCGCTCGGGAGGTTCACGGTGAAGTTCGAACTATCCGTGACGTCGTCGACGCCCTCGGGGTGTGCGGCCGAGGCCGGCGCGGCGCCGGCCGCGACGAGGGACGTAACCAGCAGGGTCGTCATGAGGGTTACGCTGACTTGATGGACTCTACGCATGTCCGGCACAAGGAAAACCGAGGGGCTAAGGCTACTGCTGGATATGTGGGGTGGTTTATGACTACTGTTCACACGACCCTCGCAGCGTCCCCGAGACCGTCGAGCATATTCTTGAAATAACACGCGTGCGCGAGAGCCATGTGTCCCCTTCGCGTGAGTTAGTAACGACTATACGCCGGCCTTACATTTCAACGCGTATGCAACGACGATGGGCGGCGATCTATCTCGCCTTCTTCCTCGTCATGGCTGCCAGCGCCTATTCGGTGATGGCGGTCGCGGAGGAACCGGCGATAGACATCGAGGGTGACACCTACCAGCAAGGGGACACGCTCGAAGCCAACGGCACGACCTATACGGCTACCGAGGTCGGCGGTAGCGAGGCGACCTTCGAGTACGACACGACCCAACAGCAGCAGACAACCTTCGCTAACAACTCGGTCGTCGAGTACGGGGGCGACGAGTACAACGTCACCATAGAGTCCGCGGGGGAGCCGGACTCCTTCACGCTGACCGAGGAGCTAGACGTCGAGTCCATCCTCCAGAACGACTCGCGGGTCGACAACCAGACCTACGAGCGCGAGGACGGGACCGAGTTCGTCCGCTACGAGGACGGCACGACCCAACCGCTCGACGAGTACCTCCCCGAACCGGACCGAGAGCAGTTCTCGACCGGTGACAGCATCGATCACGCCAACATCACGAAGACGGTCGATTCGGTCTCCTCGAGCGAGGCCGTCCTGACGTGGGAGGAGACGACCACCGAATCCATCGGCGCCGAGGAGGGCGAAAACGCCACGGTCGGCGGGACCCAGTACGTGGCGACGTTCCCCGAGAACGGAACCGTGATGCTGTCGACCGACATCGAAGGGTATCAACAGACCGTCGACGACCGCGAGTACTTCCACCAGCGGTTGTCCGGCCTCAACTACGTCATCATCTTCAGTCTCGCTGCCGGCTTCATTCTAGCCGCGGCGGCGTTCATGCCGCGCCGCGAGTAACCCGCCGCCGACACCTTTCGTTCTCGACGCGAGCCCATCCGCGTGTAGCCCCGTGCTCTCTCGCCGCTCCCGAACCCCGCGTGGCATTCTCCAACACGAACGGCGCGCTTCGAAGGCTTTATCCGCCGACTCGACCTCATCTGAGGTACTATGAGTGACAAGCCCGCCTCTATGTACCGAGAGCTGGATAAGCCCTCGTACACGCGACGGGAGTACATCACGGGCATCCCCGGCTCGAAGGTTGCCCAGTACAAGATGGGCCGCATCGACGCCGATACCGAGGATTACCCGATCCAGATCAGCCTCATCGTCGACGAGGAAGTCCAGATCCGCCACGGTTCGCTGGAGGCCGCACGCCTCTCGGCGAACCGCCGGATGCTCAAGGAACTCGGCGAAGAGGGCGACTACAAGATGATCCTCCGGAAGTTCCCCCACCAGGTCCTCCGTGAGAACAAGCAGGCGACCGGTGCGGGTGCGGACCGTGTCTCCGACGGGATGCGGCAGGCCTTCGGGAAGATTGTCGGCACCGCCGCCCGAATCCAGAAGGGCGAGCGTCTCTTCACCGTCTGGTGTAACCCCGAGGACGCCGACGTCGCGAAGGACGCCTTCCGCCGTGCGTACAACAAGATTACCCCGCCGTGTACCATCAAGGTCGAACGCGGCGAGGAAGAACTGATCGCGTAAGGCGGGCTCTTCTTACGCCTTTTTCCCGATAGCCGCGGGCTTTCGACCATCGCTTACAAGCGGCCGGGCCGTCTTCCTTCGGCATGCACCTCGCCGAATCCACGTGGACGGATATCCGCGATACCGATACCGACCTCGTCGTGCTCCCGGTCGGCAGCACCGAACAGCACGGCCCCCACGCGCCGCTCGGGGTCGATTACATGACCGCCGAAGCCATCGCCGAGGAGGGGGCGGCCCGCTATTCGGCCGGACACGAAACGGAGGCGGTCGTCGCCCCGACGATTCCGGTCGGCATCGCCGAGGAACACCGCGATTTCGAGGGGACGCTGTGGGTCTCGGAGGACACCTTCCGGTCCTATGTCCGGGAGACCATCGAGAGTCTGGCCCACCACGGCCTCGACCGCGTCGTCGTCGCCAACGGTCACGGGGGCAACGTCGACGCGCTTCGGGAACTCTGCGGGCGGGTCACCCGCGATGGGACGGCCTACGCGGTGCCGTTTACGTGGTTCGACGCGGTTGCGACCGAAGAACTGGGCCACGGCGGCCCCGCTGAAACCTCCTTCATGCGACATCTACACCCCGAACTGGTCCACGAGGACCGGACCGAGGCGGCCGCCGAGGACGGCGCGGACTCGTGGGGCGAGTGGCTCCACGGGACGAACCTGACCTACGACTCCTCGGAGTTCACCGATAGCGGCGCGGTCGGGGACCCGCGGAACGGGGACGCGGAACTCGGCGAGGAACTGTTCGAGGAATCGGCCGACGCGCTGGCGGCGTTGCTGGACGCGGTCGAAACCCGCGCGGTCTGATCACTCGTCGTCTTCGTCGTCCTCGCTTTCCTCGGCGGCGTCTTCGAGCGCGCCGCGGAGTTCCGGAATCGTCGCGGTGAGTTCGCCGACCTGCTCGTGGGCCTCGACGATGTCGTCGAACAACTCCTCCAGTTCGGTGATGTCGGCTTCGAGGTCCTCGGCGTCCTCGAAGGCGTCGGCCTTCTTGCCCATCGCGAACCACTTCTTGGCGTCCCGGAGGTGTTCCTCGGCGTCGCCGGTATCCAGCGCGCCCTTCAGGGCGTTGAGCACGCCGAGGGTGTTGTCGGCCTCGACGTCCCAGACGGCGTCGGCCTCAGGGAGGGCGGCTTTTGCTTCCGCGAGGCTGGCCTCGACGTCCTCGCGCATCTCGCTTGCGGCCTCGTCGAACAGTTCGTCGTCGTCGAGCGTCGCCTGACTCATACTATCCAGTTTCGTGCCGTGTGGGTTAAAAACACGCCGCAAAGCGAAAGTGAAAGTCGACGACTGAAACGGTGGGTGACTGGTGACGCTCCGAGCGTCTCAAGCCGTTTCGACGCGCTCGACTCGCATTCGGGGGTAATCGCCCTCCATCTCCATGGCGGCGACGACGTGGGTGTCCTCGTAGTCGACGACGATTTCGACCTCCATGAACCGTCCCGTCAGTTCGGTGTAGTCGGCGGACTGGCCGGCCAACTCCTCGGCGAGTGCCTCCTCGCGGATGTCGACGGTGACGGCCGCACAGAACGGCTGGTTCTCTATCGCTTCCTCCATCGCGCGCGCGAGGCTGTCGCTACTGTTCGGCGAGACGGGCGTGCCGGCGAACTGGTGATACAGCGTACCGAACTTGATACCGGCCTCGAAGCAGGCCTCCTGTGGCGTCGTCGGGTCCATACCGCCGCATCGGCCCCCGCCACCATGTGGGTTCCCCTGTCTCGGAACCGCTTTACGTGCCCATCGCCTCCCGTCCGTATGGAATACGAAGCCAGCCTCGACCGGGCGCTGGATGCGGTTCCCGACATCGGGTCGGGCAGCGACCGACTTTCGGTCCCGGACGCCGCGGCGCAGGACGACGGTGCGTTCACGCGATTCAACAACCTCGACGACGTCGCCGAGGCGCTCAACCGGGCGACCGACCACGTCCACCGGTTCATCCAGCGGTCGCTTGCGACCTCCGGTAAACTCGAGGAGGGCGTCGGCCGGTACAACGGGAACTTCGAGTCCCGGGATTTCGATGCGGCCATCGAGGAGTACACCGCCGAGTACGTCCGCTGTTCGGAGTGTGGCCTCCCCGACACCCGCCTCGTCCAGGAGTCCGGGACGACGATGCTGCGCTGTGACGCCTGTGGTGCGTTCCGCCCCGTCGAGAAGAGCCGTTCGACGACGACCACCAAGACCCAGCAGGACGACGTCGAGGCCGGCGAGACCTACACGGTCAAGGTGACCGACACGGGCCGGAAGGGCGACGGCGTCGCCCACCGCGGCGACTACACCATCTTCGTCCCCGGCGCCAGCGAGGGCGACGTGGTCGACATCTACATCAAGAACATCAGCGGCAACCTCGCGTTCTCGCGGCTCGCCTGATACGGCGGCCGTGGTTTTTCGTCGGCCAATCGTTACGGGTGTTCGCATGCGCGCGTGGGCCGTCGGGGTCGAAGCGATTCGGCAATAATTGGATGTTCGTTCATGATGTTGCGTTCGTTTATATACTAGTCCTACAACTGTTTGGTGCGAATATTGCCAAAATCGGCCGAGGGGAGCGCAATACGGCGGAAACACGCCGGATTTATATCCGTGGACGGTAGATTGACGGACGTTATGGGACAGACGCTTACGGAGAAAATCCTCGACGACCATCTCGTCGAGGGCGAACTCGAGACCGGCGAGGAGATCGGGATCGAGATCGACCAGGTACTTACACAGGACACGACGGGGACGCTCGTTTGGCTGCAGTTCGAGGCGCTGGGCCTCGACGAGGTGCAGACGGAACTGGCCGCGCAGTACTGCGACCACCAGACGTATCAGTTCGACTTCAAGAACACGGACGACCACCGCTTCCTGCGCTCGGCGGCCGGCACGTTCGGCGCCTACTATAGCCGACCCGGCAACGGCATCTGCCACAACGTCCACAAGGAGAACTTCGCCGCGCCCGGCAAGACGCTGCTGGGTTCGGACAGCCACACGCCGACGCCCGGTGGCCTCGGTCAACTCGCCATCGGTTCCGGTGGCCTCGACGTCGCCGTCGCGATGGGTGGCGGCGCCTACTACATCGAGATGCCGGAAGTCGTCAACGTCCGCCTCGAAGGCGAACTGCCCGAGTGGGCGACCGCCAAGGACGTCATCCTGCACCTGCTCGACGAACTGTCCGTCAAGGGCGGCGTCGGCAAGATTCTCGAATACACCGGCCCCGGTGTCGAGACGCTGACCGTCCCCGAGCGGACGACCATCACCAACATGGGTACGGAACTGGGCGCCACGTCCTCCATCTTCCCGACCGACGAGAAGACCAAGGACTGGCTCTCCCGGATCGGCCGCGAGGACGAGTACGTCGACCTCGGCCCCGACGAGGACGCCGAGTACGACGACCAGATCGTCGTCGACCTCTCGGACCTCGAACCGCTCATCGCCTGCCCGTCGATGCCCGACAAGGTCGTGCCCGTCAGCGAAGTCGCCGGCACGGACGTCGAGCAGGTCATGATCGGCTCCTGTACGAACGGCGCCTACGAGGACATCCTCCCCGGCGCGAAGATGCTCGAAGGCCGCACGACGGACAAGAAGACCGAGATGATCGTCGCGCCCGGTTCGAAGCAGGCCTCCGAGATGCTCGCCCGTGAGGGCTGGACCGCCGAGATGATGGCGGCTGGCGTCAACTTCTCCGAGGCGACGTGTGGTGCCTGTATCGGCATCGGTCACGTCCCCGCCTCCGACTCCGTTTCGCTGCGGACCTTCAACCGCAACTTCGAGGGTCGCTCCGGCATCGAGGACGACAACGTCTACCTCTGTTCGCCGGAAGTCGCCACCGCGGCGGCGCTCAAAGGCGAAATCGTCGACCCCCGAGACCTCGCCGACGAACTCGGCGACCTCGAGGCGCCCGAATTCGAGATGGGCGACAAGTACGGCGACGGCATGGCGCAGGACGACCCCGACCTCATCGCGCCCGACGAGGCCGTCGACGACGAGCTCATCAAGGGCCCGAACATCGGCGACGTCCCGCTGAAGGACGAACTCGACGCCGAACTCGAGGGTCCGGCCCTCCTCAAGATGGAGGACAACATCACGACCGACCACATCATCCCTGCGACGCAGGACATCCTGATGTACCGGTCGAACATCCCGAAGCTCTCGGAGTTCACCCTCTCGCGTGTCGACGACTCCTTCGCACAGCGCGCACTCGACAGCGACGGCGGCTTCCTCGTCGCCGGCGAGAACTACGGGCAGGGCTCCTCGCGTGAGCACGCGGCCCTCTGTCCGATGTACCTCGGCGTCGAGGGCGTCCTCGCACAGAGCTTCGCCCGCATCCACAAGGCGAACCTCTTCAACTTCGGTCTCCTTCCGCTGGAGATCGACGACGAGGACTACCAGAAGATCGAGCAGGGCGACGACATCGAAGTCGTCGACGACGTCGCAGAGGCCGTCCGCACCGGGCAGGAAGAGTTCACCGTCCGCGTCAACGACGAGTGGGAACTCACTGCCACGCTGGACGCCTCCGAGCGCGAACGTCGCATCCTCGCCGACGGCGGGAAGCTCTCCCACGTCAAGAAGCAGCACGACCAGGACAGCGGCGCCGCGCCTGCTGACGACTAACGAACTTTTTGCACGGGGCGCCTGCGGCGCCCCGGCAAAAACTTCGATGAAAAAGACACGGCGGGCCTCCCTACGGTCGGCCCTTGGTCCCGCGCCTCCCTGCGGTCGGCGCGGCTGAACCGCTCGCTCACTTCGTTCGCTCGCGGATGCTAACTTCCGTTTTATTTTAAATCGCGTGTAGCGACGGTGCTATTCTGCCCGTTCGTCGGTACAGTGTCCCGACTCTGGGGTATCGAAAGGCGATGGAAAAGCGGGGAGTGGGCGGTCAGAAACGCCAGCGCGACCGGGGGAGATGATGGGGGGAATATCGCGGTCGCTATCTGGCGTCTCAAAGCGGGGTGGGGGGTGGGGATGCACCCAAACGGGTGCATCCGATTCTTTACGTTGCAGGTACATGAACCTTCTGGCCACACCGATGGTATTAGGCTGTCTTGTTGCGGTTTTTCGTGTTTCATCGGCTCGAACTGGCCGGTACATCTATCAATCCCACTCCGCAAGTCCTAGTGTGACCACGACCTCGCCGCGTGGGGAGGTGGCCGTTCGCGAGGCCACGCGAGCGGACCTGTTGTCGGTGTTCCGCATCGAAAAGCGGTCCTTCGACCAGCCGTGGCCCTACGCGGCCTTCGAGCGGTTCCTCGGCGACCCCGGCTTTCTGGTCGCCGAACGAGACGACCGAGTCGTCGGTTATGCGGTCGCCGACAGCGTCCCCAATCGTGGGGCACCGATGGGCCACCTCAAGGACCTCGCGGTCGACCCCGAACACCGCGGCGAGGGCATCGGCCGACTCGTCCTCTCGGAGGCGCTTTCCCGACTGTTCGTCGACGGCGTCGCCCGCGTCAAACTCGAAGTCCGGCGGGGCAACCACGCCGCCCGGTCGCTCTACGAGAGCTTCGGCTTCGAACTCCACCACGTCTCGCCGGGCTACTACGACGACGGCGAGGACGCGCTGGTGATGGTTCGGCAGGCGTAGCCGACGGCCCTGCTCGAGGCTGGCAGACGCAGGCGTTTTGCCGCTGGCGTCCCCACCCACCAGTATGGGATACGCCTGCCCCGTCTGTGCGGACCCGCAAGCCGACGCGGGCCATCTCGCCAACCACCTCGCCTTCTCGGCGCTGCTCGGCAACGCCGACCACGAGACGTGGCTTGACGAACACGCCCCCGCGTGGGAGGAGATGGGCGAGTCGGAACTCGCCGATGTCGTCGCCGACGACGTCGAGGAAACGGAGTTCCCGCAGGTCTTCGAGGACACGACCGGGAAGCCGGATTCGACCGGCGACCCCCTCGACGAACGCTCGGGAGCGCTGTTCGACGAGGGTCAGGACCACGCCGGCCACAATCACGGTCATGAACACGACCACGGGCACGACCACGCCGACGATGCCCACGCGGCGGACGGTATCGTCGATACCTCGGGGCCGATGGACGCCGAGGCGGAGGCCGTCCTCGAGGAGGCCCGCGAGATGACGCGGGAGATGCTGACCGAGAACGAGGACGAAGCGGAAGACGAAAGCGAGTGACGGGCGAGTCGACCGATATGCGCACCGAGGGGACCCTGTCGCCCGAATCGTGGGACGAAGCCGAACAGCGCTACGAATCGCTGGGGTCGGTCGCACAGACCGTCGTCCGCGAGGTCGCAAAGGCGATGGAATTCGGCCGCGAGGAGTACGGCGAACGCGTGACGAGCGACGTGGTCGAGACCGCCCGACAGACGCTGTTCGCCGAGCAACTCACGGTGCAGGTCGGCACGAAGGCGGAGTTCGACGAGTGGCGCGAGGACTTCGACGGCGAAGTCCGCGTCGCGGGAAGCGACAACGTCGACCGAGTCGCGTGGCACGCGGCGCCATTCGCTGACCGCGCGGTCGCGGCCACCTTCCAGAACGAACCCGAGGCGGCCGTCGCGACTCTCCGTCGGATGGCCTTCAATCGCATCTACCGCGAGGAGCTATGCGACCCGTAGCGCGGAACCTGGTTTTGGCCATCCTCGGGGTCGTCGTCGTCCTGCTCGCCCTCGGCGCGGTTCCGAGTCTCATCGAGACGGGTGACCCGTACTACGTGGAGGCGACTCCCGTCGAGGGGTCGGGGCCGGCGATAACGGCCGACAACTTCTCCGAACGGCGGTTCCCCTACGCGTTCGACGCGCTGGCCGCCGCCGCGACGGGTGCGGACCCGGCCCGCTCGGAGGCCTACTACACGGGACCGGGCGGCGTCGGCGGGTTCAAGGAAGCCTTCACCCACACGCCCTTCGAGGAGTTCGACGAGTTCGAGTCCCGGAACGCGGCGGCCGTCCAGCGAGGGGCCGATTCGCCGGTCGGCGACGCCGTGTTCGTCGACTACGAGGGCCAGCGGTACCGACTGGAGATCGTGCGCGTCTCGGAGGAACCATGACCGACCGGAGTCCGACCGACCACGACTGGACCGTTCTCGAATCGGCGACCGAATACGAGACCGGCTGGTACACCGGCGGCTACGACCGCGTGGAGTTGCCGGACGGTCGCGAAAAGCAGTACTACTGGGCGGAACTCCCGGCGGCGGTCGTCATCGTCGCGGTCGTCGACGACCCGCCGTCGCTCGGCTTACCGGCGCCGGAGTCGCCCGGGGAAGGGTCACCGCCCGACGACGCCCGCTCGGTCGTGATGGTCGAGCAGTTCCGGCCGACGATTCGGGAACTCTGCTACGAACTGCCGGCGGGCATCGTCGAGGACGGCGAGACGTACGCCGAGGCGGGCGCCCGCGAACTCGAAGAGGAGGTGGGCATCGTCGCCGATTCCGTCGAGTTGCTGGAGGACTTCTGGTGTTCGACGGGCGTGTTGCGACACTCCCGCGGCATCGTCTGGGCCGAGGGCTTCGAGTCCGGCGAGCGGAAACTCGACGGCAGCGAGTTCATCGACGTGCGGACCGTTCCCGTCGAAGATGCCCTCGACGTGGCCCGCAGTGACCCGGCCAACGACGCCACCATCGAGGGGCTGTTGCTAGCCGAAGCGGACGGCCTCCTGTAGCGACGCCGTACCGCAGCCCTGTCGTTTAAGCGCCTGCTCACCTAGCGGCGTGTATGGACGGCGAGATTTCCGCCGAGGAACTACGGGAGTTGCTGGAGTCGAACGGCGACGTTCGAATCGTCGATATCCGGTCGCCGGCGGCGTTCCGCCGCGGCCACATCCCGACGAGCGAGAACGTCCCGTTCGGCGAACTGACCGCCCGCATCGAGGACATCGCGGACGCCGAACGCGTCGTGACGGTCTGTCCGCACGGGCAGGCCAGCCAGCAGGCCGCACGCCTCATCGGCTCCTTCGAGGGCTTTTCGGGCCGCGTCGACTCGCTGGAACCGGGCATCGAGGGGTGGCCCTACGACCTCGAAACCGACGGCGCGGATGCGGACGAGCGCGCCGACGAGACGACCGAGGAAGGCCCCGAAGCGCCCTTTTAAATGGGCCGTAGCGGAGCGACGCCGTCGGCGGCGCCCGCCATCAATCGGCCGGCCGGGCCGACGGCTCGCGAGTGGGCGAAGCCGACCCGTACGAAAAACGGCGCTGTTGCTGCTCGTCTTACGCTGGCTCCGAAAGAACGCGGTGGCTCGACGTACGGTTAGAGCGCGCTAGGCGACATTGAACCCCTTCTCGCGGAGGAACTCCTCGATGCGCCCGAGGTGGTTGCCTTGGAGTTCGATGACACCGTCCTCGACGGTGCCGCCGCAGGCGAACTTCGATTTCAGGTCCGACGAAAGCGAGTCGAGATCGACGTCGCGGGGGTCGAATCCTTCGATGACCGTTACCTCTTTACCGTATCGGCGCTCGTCGATGCGGATATTGATCTCCTGGGACTCCTTGGCGACGTCCTCGCAGACGCAGAGTTCCTCGGGGAGACCGCACGTCGAGCAGACTTCGCTCATGATACCCCCGCAAGTGTTACAGCGGTGGTCATGAACGCCGCACTCCTATCAACCGAAATCCGGTTGCTTCGCATTACCAACTATCCCTAACAGGAGCACGACTAAAAAATGAACGGGTCAGATTACTCCTCAGCTTGCAAAATCGCCCGAGCAATCCATCTCACCGGCAAATCCGAATCGGCGGATTTCCGCAACGACCCCCTCCGAGCGCAACAACGCTCACCCGCCGTCCTCGAAAACGAGAATTCGACTGCAACCTTTAAATACTATCACTCTCGGACTTCGTATCACGCTTTTCCAACCGATGGGGGAGTCGCGACCGCTCGTCGAGCAGTTCGGCCAGTAGCTGGGTCGCCTCGGCGGCCCCCTCGCGGTCGATGCCGGGGCCGTACGTCGCCCGCTCGTAGAGCGCGCCGACCCGTTTGGCGCGGTCGTCGGCGTCGGCGAGGAACTCTCGCGGGGTCTCGCCCGGCGCCTTCTCGCGGCCAGCTAGCTCCCGGAGGTAGACGACGCGGTGGTAGGCGCCCGAGACCACGTCCTCGGGGTCGCCGGTCGGTGCCCGCCGGAGCCACACCGCGCGGTAGAGCCGTCGGTTCAGCCCCGTCCGCTTGCCGGCGGCGAGGATGCCGGCGAGGACGAGCAGGGTGACGCCGACTTGCTGGGGGGTCGGTAGCGGAATCTCGGGAATCGAAAGCCCGCCGTCGCCGCTGTCGGTACCGCCGCCGCCGGGCGTCGTCTCGCTTCCGTTGGGGCCGTCGCCGAGCGTCCCGTTGGGGGTGGTCGGGGTCGCGGGGTCGACGGGCGACTGGCGGCTCTCGTTGGTGTCGACGCCGTCGGCGTCGTCGGTGCGGGCGTCTTCGAGCGTCTCCAGTTCGGCGCTCTCTCGGGGGGTCGACGGCGTCGGGTCGAAGGTGACCCAGCCGTGTTCGGGGAAGTAGACCTCGACCCACGCGTGGGAGTTGTAGCCGCGGACGACCCACTCGTCGTCGGTGACCTGCTGGCCGGGCGTGTAGCCGACGACGAACCGCGCGGGGATGTCCTGTGTGCGGAGCATCGTCACCATCGTCGTCGCGTAGTGGGTACAGTAGCCGGCCTCCATCTCGAAGAGGAACGAGTCGGCGATGTCGCCGCGCGGCCGCTCGACGTCCAGCGAGTACTCGCGGCTGTTCTCCAGCCACTGTTCGATGACGCGGGCAGTGTCGTAGGGGTTGTCGGCGTTGGCGGTCAGCCGGTCGGTGCGTTCGGCCACGCGAGCGGGCGTGCTGTCGGGCAGTTCCGTATAGCGGGTCTCGATGCCCTCGGGGTAGTCGGTCCCGGCGGCCTGTAGCTGTCGGCTGTTGGCGGTCGGTACCTCACTGGTGGCCCGGTAGGATTCGCCGGCCTGCAGGGGGCTGGCGGGCTGGAAGCCGCCGGCGTCGGTCACCTGCACGGGGACGGGCACCCCGCTGACGCTGACGGGCTTGTTGGCCGCCGGGAGCGTGGCGATCTCCGTCTCGGCGGTGTACTCCTGTTCGAGGGTTCGGCTATCGCCCGGCGGGCTCTGAAGGGGGCCCTGATACGAGCGGAGGCCGCCGCTTCGGACCCAGCCGCCGCCGGTGTAGCGGTCGTAGGTGCCGGCCCGCCAGTAGGTCCCGCGGTCGGCCTCGACGGTGTAGCGGACCTCCGGGGAGAGTTCGACGGGGCCGGTCACCGAGACCTCGTCGCCGGCGTAGACGAGACTGGATTCCATCGTCGTCTCCTCGGTGCCGATGCCCTCCGTCGAGATGAGCGAGTCGGCGGCGCCGGGGACGATGCCGACGAAGAGGGTCAACACGACCATCGTCGCCAACAGGACGACGAGTGCGTCGGCGTTACGCAGGGGCTCGTTTCGACGGTCGCAGTCGCCGAACGCGACGGCGACGGTGACGCCGACGACGCCGACGAGCGTGGCCGTCGTCGTCGCATCGCCGGTCAACACCAGCACGCCGAGGGCGCCGCCGGCGACCGCCGAGGCCGCGGCGTAGTGGCGGCGCAAGCCGAGATACCACGCCAGAAAGACCGGGCCGGGGGCCGCGGTCAGCGCCCAGACGTCGGCGTTGACGATGCGGAGCACCGAGAGGCCGGCCAGCAGTTCCCACGCGTCGGTGAGCATCGGCGCGGCCACCGCGAGGAACTGCACCCCGCCGGGCAGCGACTGGACGTAAAGATAGGTCCCGCCGACGACCGCCGCGGCGCCGAGACCGAGGGCCGTCCGCGGCCGGATGACGCGCGCGAGGACGGTCCCCGCGAGGCCGGCGCCCGCGATGACGTAGTAGAGCTGTTCCGGCTCGCCGGTGACGACGAGAATCTCGTGGAGGACCGACAGGAACGCCCACAGCGTGACGACGACGCCGGCCAGCGCGACGAGTCGGGAGACGGAGACCCGGTCGGTCACCGCCGGCAGGGCGTCGTCGACGGCCTCCCGGACCGCCGTCGGCGCGGTGCTCACGCGACCACCTCCCGGCCGCGGGTTTCGCCGCCGGCCTCGAAGGCCACGTCGCGGTCGTCGAGGGTGACCCTCGCGGTCCCGTTCTCGGCGACGACGTGGACCTCGGGTTGGCCGTCGGTTTCGACGCGACCGCCCCCGGTAGTGGCCAGCAGTTCGAGCAGTCCCTCGACGCTCCCGGGCGGGGCGATACGGTCGCCGCCGGGGACGCGCACGGCGACGGTGACGCCGAAATCGTGGAAATGGGCCGCGACGCTGGCGACGGTCGCGGCCATCGCGTCGGCGCTGTCGCGGTCGGTGGCGGCCTCGCCGACGACGGTCACCTCGTCGGTCGCGCCACGGGAGCCGTATTCGGCGACGAGAAAGTCGTCGTCGGGGCGCTTCGCGCTCGCACGCCAGTGGATGTCGCGCATCGAGTCGTCGGGAACGTACTCCCGGAGGCGGTCGAACGACGACCGGTCGTCGTCGACGAACGTGCCGACCAGTCGCGCGAGGTCGGTATCGAGGTCGTAGATGTCGGGATACACCAAGGGGGTCGCGGGGTCGCGTTCGGCGCTGGCGACAGTCCGACGGAACAGCCCCAGCGAATCCGTCTGAACGCAGTCGGCCGGCCCGAGGGTGTACTCGCCGCGGCGTCGATAGCCGATATCGTAGGTAAAGCGGCCGCCGTGGCCGACCGTCGCCGTCAGCGACTCGGCGTGGAGGCCCGGGTCGGCGTTCTCGTGGACCGTACACGGCACGCCGCTGTCGACGGTGGCGGTCACGCGGCGGCGCTCGCCGGCGAAGCCGGGTTCGGGAACCGACCGCTCGACGGTCGGCGGGTCGGCGCGATACAACTGGACGGCGCTGGCCGCGAGCGCGACGAGGGCAGGCACGACGACGGCGTTCAGCGAGCGGGCGCCGCCGGTCGCGCCGAGGAGAAAGGCACCGACTGCCACGGCGAAGACCGCGAGGCCGCGTCGGGTCGGCCGGACGGCGGGGACCGAAGGCGCCATCTTACTCCTCGACGGGAACCGTCTCCAGTGCCTCCGCGACGACCGTCTCGGGGTCGGTGGCGCCGGGTTCGGTGCGCATCCGGTGGGGGAAGACGACCGGCGCCGCGGCCTGCACGTCGTCGGGAATGACGTACTCCCGCGAATCGAGGACGGCCCGCCCCTGTGCGGCGCGAACGAGGGCGATGGAGCCCCGCGGGCTCGCGCCGAGGCGGGCGTGCTCGCGCGTGTAGGCCGCAAGTCGGGTGACGTACTCCCGCAGCGGTTCGCGGACCTCGATGCCGCCCGTAATCTCGCGGGCGGTCCGCAGCGCCTCGATGTCGGCGACGGCGGCGATGTCGTCGATGGCGTGGCTGCCGACCGCGCGGTCGATGACCTCCGCCTCCTCGCGCTCGTCGGGGTAGCCGAGCCGGAGCTTCAGCATGAAGCGGTCGAGTTCGGCGGCGGGCAACTCGTAGGTGCGCTCCCGCTCGACGGCGTTCTGGGTGGCGATGACGACGAAGGGGTCCGGCATCGGATGGGTCGTCCCGTCGACGGTGGCCTGCTCTTCTTCCATCGCCTCGAGGAGGGCGGCCTGCGTTTTGGGCGGCGCGCGATTGATTTCGTCGGCCAGCACCACGTTGGCGAAGACGGGACCGGGGCGGAACTCGAATTCGTTTTCCTTCCGGTTGTAGACGTTCGCGCCGGTGATGTCGGTCGGCAGCAGGTCCGGCGTGAACTGTACGCGCTTGAACGAGCAGTCGAAGGAGGCCGCCACCGCCCGCGCGAGCATCGTCTTGCCGACGCCGGGGACGTCCTCTAAAAGGACGTGGCCGCCCCCGAGCAGGGCGGTGACGAGGTGCTCGATGGCCTCGTCGTTGCCGACGATGACGTCCTGTACGTTCTCGATGACGCGACGGGCGGTCCCGCCGGCCGTCTCGACGTCCGACGAATCGAGGCCCGGGGCGGGCGCCTGCGTATCTGTCGTGTCGGTCATGGAGGGCTTATCGGAAACGCGGCAGAGCATCGCATACGTCTTGTGGTCGATACGCGGTTGTCATTACCTGCCACAAGGGGTGCAGGGACCTAAGGGCTGTGGGGAACGGCAGGACAGGAGTGAGGGAGGTACTTTCTTATCGGGGGAGGCCGGGGTGAAGGATAGCAACGATGAGTCAGGCGACCCTCGGGGAACTCCCCTATCGTAATTCGAACCTCTTTGCCGGCTACTATTTGAACGAGCGGGTCACCGACCGGGAGGAGTGGGACTGCGATGCTGAAGCCGAATCCGTCTTCGAGGAACTTCAGCAGCTCTACGACGACGAACGGGGTCTCGTCAACGGGTACAACGAGGACCCACTCATCGACAACTGGATCAGCGAAGTCCTCAAGATACTCGGGTTCGGGACGCAAGTCGAGACGACGCTCCCGGAGGGTGATGGGTACGTCGACGTGTTGCTGTTCGAGGACGAGAGCCGTCGTCGGGAAGCGGCGAGCGTGTATCTCGACACCGAGGAGACGACGGACCTCTTCGAGCGAGGGCTGGGCCTCGTCGAAGCCAAACAGTGGGACGCGGATTTCGAGGCGCGGTTCAGCGAACACCGGCCCTACCACAACGCCTCCCAGCAGATCAAGCGATATCTGAGCAAGACGCCGGAGAACATCCAGTGGGGTATCCTGACGAACGGCCGGAAGTGGCGGCTCTACGGGACGAAGGACTACGAGACCCAGACCTACTACGAGGTCGACCTGCCGGAACTGCTCGAACACGGGGGGATTGAAGCGTTCAAGTACTTCTACGTCTTCTTCCGGCCCGAGGCCTTCCGCGAGGTCGGCGGGGAGACGTTTCTCGATAGCGTCTGGTCGGAAAGCGAAACCGCCGCACAGGAACTCGGCGAGGACCTGCAGGACAACGTCTTCACCGCGCTTCGGGTACTCGGGCGTGGCTTCCTAGAATCCAACGACCTCGATATCAACCCGGACGACCAAGAGTCGCTGGACGAACTCAAAGAACAATCGCTCGTACTCCTCTATCGGCTCATGTTCATCCTCTATGCGGAGTCGCGGGGGCTCATCCATCCCGAGGACCCGGCGGCCGTCTCCGAATACGAGGAGAACTTCAGTCTCGATGCGCTCCGCCTCCAGATTCACGAGGAGATCGGTGAGGTTGACGAGGGCTTCGACGCTGCCTTCAGCGAGTATTCGACGACCTACTGGAGTCGGTTGGAGGACCTGTTCAGCCTCATCGACGAGGGCGAGGAGTCGCTCGGAATCCCGCCGTACAACGGCGGGCTCTTCGACCACGAGAAACACGAGTTCCTCGCGGAAAACGAGGTAAGCAACCGCCATCTCGCGGAGGTCATCTACCGGCTGTCGACCACCGAAAACGAGAACGGCCGCTACGTCCTCGCGGATTACGCCGACCTCGATACCCGTCATCTCGGCTCGGTGTATGAGGGCCTGCTCGAACACCAGTTCGAAATCGCTTCGGAGGACTACGCAGCCGTCGCCGAGGACGGCGGGCAGGTCTGGAAACCCGCCACCGAGGTCACCGTCGCCGACGCCGTCGAGACGGTCCCCGAGGGTGGCCTCTACGTCGTCAACGACGAGGGCGAGCGAAAGGCGACGGGCGCGTACTACACCCCGGATTACGTCGTCACCTACATCGTCGAGGAGACGGTCGGGCCGCTGGTTGAGGAGATACGCGAGGACCTCGTCGAGCAGGGCTTCGAACCCGGCACACAGGAGTACCTCGGGCCGTTCCTCCGGCGGGTCACCGACTTAAAAATCCTCGACCCGGCGATGGGGTCGGGCCACTTCCTCACCCGCGCGACCGGCTTTCTCACCGAGCGCGTGATGGACGAGATCCGCGAGGTGGAATCGGAGATGGGCGCGGCCTTCGACGAACAGCACGTCCGCCGCGAGATAGCCAAGGAGTGCATCTACGGCGTCGACATCAACGGCATGGCGGTCGAACTCGCCAAACTCTCGATGTGGCTGGAAACCCTCGCGGCGGACCGCCCGCTGGCCTTCCTCGACCACCACTTAAAAACGGGCAACTCGCTTGTCGGTTCGGACGTGACCGAAGTCCTCTCGGAGGACGCGGGCGACGACGGCGGCCAGTTGACCCTCACGCAGGCGCTGGCGCGCGTCCGACAGGACACGCTGGAGCACGTTATGGACCTGATGGAGGAGTTGCTGGCCATCGACAACGAAACGCTCGAAGACGTGCAGTCGATGGAGGAGATTTATAAAGAAATCCGGGCCGACCCGCTGTATCAGCGGTTGTTCGAGTTGACGAACGTCCACACTGCGGAGCGATTCGGACTGGACATTCCCGAAGGGGCCTACGAGGAGATGGCCGGTGCGATCGAGAGCGAAAGCGAGTGGGCCGAGATTCAGGAGGCAGATTGGTTTAAAAGTGCGCAGGCGACCGCGGAGGAAGAGGGCTTCTTCCACTGGGAGTTGGAGTATCCTGCGGCGTTCTTTGGAGATGATGGCCGAAAACTGACTGGATCTGGGTTTGATGCAGTTATCGGTAATCCTCCGTACGTTGGGACTAAAAATATCGAGGACGATTTACAACGATATCTAGAATCTTCTTATACATCCACAACTGGGCGCTGGGACTTGTACACCGTCTTCACAGAGATAGGCCTGAAAATTTCTGCTGATACTTTGTCATTTATTCAGCCCACTATGTTTATGCGGCGGTCCTATGGTCAAGGTCTCAGGGAGTATGTCTCTCGAAATGCGGCAATACGAAATATTGTGGATTTGTCAGAGGTAGATGTATTTGATGGTGCGATAAATTATACTTGTATCTTTACTGCTTCACCGAAAAACCTTGGAGATAGTGACGAATTTTCCGTATACACTCCTTTTGAAAACCATCTTGTTGAAATCCAAACTGATGATATGGAGGTGTATTCTCTCCATAATTCTGACCTTAATAGCGATCCCTGGCCGGTGATTCCTCCAAGTGTTGTTAAAATCATAGAATCAATCCCTTCTAACTTCTTAGAACTCGGGGAGTTTACTGAGTCGATCTCGGAAGGGATCCATACTGGTTACAATGAAGCATTTTTTATTAAAAAATCCAAAGCAGTTGAAAAGGGGTTAGAAGATGAGCTATTGCGTCCGATGCTCAAAGGTAAAGATATTGAAAAATATATAGAGCCTGATACCAGTCTCCAATGTGTATATCCTTATGATGAATCTGGAGAAGTAATCCCTCCCTCCCAACTCCAATCTGAATTCCCCAATGTTTGGGAGCATTTGTGTTCTCATCGTGATGACTTGGAGAATAGAACGTATGTTTTAGACTCTGGGAAATATTGGTACGAGATCTGGTGCGAGAGGACCCCGGGGATATTCTCCAATCCTAAGATATTGACTCCCGATATAGCCGAGAAAAACAAATTCACCTTGGATTACCGTGGTGTTAATAATTATTTCAACACTAAAATAAAAAGCATAAAGTTGGATACGAATTCAATAAATGATTATCTCGGGCTTCTTGGTTTGTTGAATTCTAAGCTGATTGAACATATCTATCGAGGTATTGCTCCACCTAAGAAGGGTGGATTCAGGTCGTATAAACCCGGATTTTTATCACAGCTAAAAGTCCCGTCGAGTAGCCTTGACCATGTCGCAGAAAAAGCCGAGGAGATTTTGTCCCTCAATAGGGACTTGAAAAGGCTCAACCTTGCTTTACTTGACCACCTCGGCTCCTACTCCGACGGCCAGACCCTCTCCGACATCGGCCTCACCCAACCCCCGGAAGGCGCGGCCGACTCCATCCTCCAGAAAACGACGGAGGACCACCCCAATCTCCGCGTCGGCACCTGCGAGGTGGTTCGGGAGTCGCCCACGAGCGTCGAAATCCGGCTGACAGCGCGGTACAAGCCCGACGACGAGGACGGCGAGACGCGACCGAAGGGAGGGTCTCGGACTGCTCGAACGGGCGAAGCCCGTGAGAGCGTCCACGAAACCGACCAGTGGGGGTATACCGAAACCGAACTCCTGCCCGCGCTGGAGATCGCTGACCTCAGCGAAACCGAGGCCGACCTGATAGAGCACTTCGTCCCCGTCGCCGTCGACGAGGCCGGTGGGTTCGCGGAGTTCCGTGAGACGGCGACGAAGACTAATTCGCTCGTCGACCGGCTGCGGAAGCTCACGCTGCCGGCCGTCGACGAGGTGGCCGAGGGACTGGAAAGCTACATCGAGACGAAGGAACGCGCCGAGGAACTCGACGCGAAAATCGAGAAAACCGACCAGCTAATCGACGAAATCGTCTACGAGTTGTACGGGCTGACAGAGGAGGAAATCGAGATCGTCGAGGAGTCGGTGAGGGACTAGAATGTCGAGTCGCGATCCGTCCGAATTGCGTGAAGAACTCCGAGACATCCAGTTCTCCGGGGACGCAGATCAGCTAACCGAGTTGCGGGAGGAGGCCCGCAAAACGGTTGACGCCCAGCGTCAAACGCTCAACGATATCGATACGAAGGCCAGCAAGATATTCCGTCTCAATCTCGTCTTGATCGGCCTTCTCGTTTCGATTCTATCGATTGTTACGCAGTTCGGGCCCGACCCGCCGTCGGGAATAGATGCTCTCGAACTCTTCGTGAACATCTACACCCAGATTGGGATAGCAGCATTGGTTCTGTCGACGGCGTTCGCAGCGATTACGTACACCGCTTCCGAGCTCGATGTCGGGGTGAGTTCGGAGAACCTGGCCGCCTTGCTGGAAGCCGACTTCTCCGAGACCGAAGCCGAAGAATTGCTGGTCAAGAACTACATTATGCGGATCAACTTCAACAGAAGCACGAACGTCCGAAATATCCCGTTAATACAACTGACTATCGCCTTCGTCGTTTTTGCCATTATCTCCTTCGTACTGGGCGTCTATCGGGGTATTACTGGTGCGGTTCCAATATGGCTGCTCGGTGCGGCATTCCTGTTGATCCTCTTTGTAGTACTGGTTTCTGGAGTGCTCACCCAGATCTGGCGGGCCGTTCGCGACCTCTATGAATGGTATTGACCGAAGGATTATGCGTATAGAGAAGCTACATTCGAGTATGAGTAATCAGGAAGAGGAGGAGGAGCGGTCTGACCGGGAACGGGCACGTGCTAGCCTCCTTAGTGGTGGCGAACGTGTCGCCAAGGGCCGTCAGCGCGATGACGAGGATAACTAAGTTTTATAACCATTTACGGGCAGTATGACCAAAATCGTCCGTGACCCCGACCACAGCGATGGTGCGCCGACCATCGAGGGGACGGGCATCCGGGTCTGGAATATCGCGAGTGCCTACGAGCACAGCGGCTACTCGCCGGACGAGATCGTCGAGCTATATCCAGCGCTGACCCTCGAAGACGTTCATACGGCGCTGGCGTATTATAAAAAGTAACACGAAACCCGCGTTTCCGGGGATAATACCGACCGCGACCTCGAAAGTGGGATACTTCTCGCGTGATCACCGTGTCGTGTTCGGGGCTTGACGCCCGTTCGTTTGTATCGTACTAACGACCAGCGCCGCCGCTATCGGGTGCAGTTCGTCGAAAGAAGTGTCATTTCAGTCGCCGTGAGGCGAGTGTGAGCTTGGATTTAAAGGCGCGTGACGTTGGTCGCGCGCGGGCCCTTCTCGGCCTCTTCGATGTCGAATTCGACTTCCTGTCCTTCCTCGAGGTCCGGACCGCCAACGTCCTCCATGTGGAAGAAAACGTCCTCGTCCGCGTCCTCAGTCTCGATAAACCCGTAACCGCCCGTGTCGTTGAAGAAATCAACAGTACCGTTTGCCATTGCGAATAGAGAGATGGCCGGTACACGGATAAGGGTTCCGAGGGTATCGTTGTCATGATATGTCCGACCCACGAGAAAGCGCCCCACGATTTCGAGCGTCAGGGCTCGAAGCGGGCGAATCGAACGACTGGACGGGCGCTGTCGCTGTGTCGTGTAAAATAACCGCGTAAATAGGATAGTTCAGTCGCCGTGAGGCGAGTGTGACCTGGATTTAAAGGCGCGTGACGTTAGTCGCGCGCGGGCCCTTCTCGGCCTCTTCGATGTCGAATTCGACTTCTTGTCCTTCTTCGAGGTCCGGACCGCCAACGTCCTCCATGTGGAAGAAAACGTCCTCGTCCGCGTCCTCAGTTTCGATAAATCCGTAGCCGCCAGTGTCGTTGAAGAAATCAACGGTTCCAGTCGCCATTGCGGATGTAGGGAGACGAGTTACACGTATAAGCCTTCCGACCCCGAACGCCGGTGTCTACCACTCCTTGCAGTCCGCACAGACGAGCGCTTCGCCGGTTCCGTCGCCGTTTCGCCAGCGCTTCTCGACGACGGTGCCGCACTCCTCGCAGGCGACGCCCCCGGAGGTCCACTCGTAGGTCGACAGCGCCGGGTCGGGCTCCGATGCGGCCGCGGTGGCGTCGTCGGCCGCCTCGGCCGCGTCGTCGGCGTCCTCGGAATCGCTGGCGAACTCCTCGAGCGAGCGGTCGCGCATGGGGGGTACTGGTGGCCGCGGCGGCTTAAGCCCCGCGGCAGACGGACACACACAAGTAGGAGGCCTCGAAGGGTTTGGTATGGTAGAAGTCGAGATTCAGGACGGCCTCCGGGAGAACACGATCGGGATAATCGAGCAGTTCATCGAGATCGCGTCGGCCGACCCCCTGTCGGCGATTCTGATCGCTATCGGCGGCCTGCTCGTCGCTGTCTCCGCCGGCGGCTTCGGCGTGCTGACTATCGGCGCGGTGCTGTCGTCTATCGGGCGTCTGCTGCCGAGTCAAGGGCCGCCCCAGCAAACTCGATAGCCGCATCGAGGTCGGGCCCCAGCGGCGACCCGACGACGAAACTATCCGCGTATTCGAGTACGTTCCGCATCTTTTCCTCCACCGTTTCCGGCGTGCCGGCGATACAGAAGGCGTCTATCATCTCCTCGGTGACGGCCTCGAAGGCCTCGTCGAACGCGCCGGCGGAGATGTGGTCGCCGATAGCCGACGCGCGCTCGCGGTCGATGTCGTGGCGGTCGAGAACCGGCGGGGCGGCACCCCCGGCGATGAAGGCCACCGGCGGGCGGGCGGCCGCGCGCGCCGCGGCAGCGTCCTCGGCGACCGACACGGAGGCGTAGGCGGCGAAATCGAACGCGCCGCGGTGGTCCGGTCGGTCGTCGAGGCCCTGCTGGACCTGCTCGGCGGCCCACTCGAAATCGCGCGGGTGGGAGCCGTTCAGGAGGACGCCGTCGGCGTGTTTGGCGGCCATTCGAATCATGTGCGGGCCCTGTGCGCCGACGTAGGTCGGAATCTCGCCGACCGCCTCGTCGTAGTTGAGGCCGGCATCGCGGGCGAGGAACGTGCCGTCGTGGTCGACGCGCTCGCCCGCAAAGAGGTCCTCGGCGACCTTGAACGTCTCCAGCACGCGCCGCAGCGGGCGGTCGCGTTCGTAGCCGAGGTTGTTCAGCGTGGAGGCGTCGCCGGCGCCGACGCCGAAGACCGCGCGGCCGCCGGAGGCCTCGTCCAGCGTCGCGACGCGGGAGGCCAGCGTGACTGGGTGGGTCTCGTAGGGGTTGGCGACGCCGGGACCGACCCGGACGTCGTCGGTGCGGCGGGCGACCCGGTCCAGCGCGAGGAAGGGGTCGCGGTTGTTGTAATGGCACGACGCGAAGACGGTGTCGAAGCCGGCGGCTTCGGCGGCTTCGCCCAACTGGCCGATGCGGTCGACCGGGTGTTCCGGCGTGAGTTCGATTCCGTGCATAGAGGCCTCGTTGCCGTTCGTTGGTGCCGGCCGCTCTTTAGGGCGGGCAGTACAGGCAAAAGGCTCCCGGACCGATGGGTCCCGACCACCCCGTCGTGTCAACCGAGTTCAACAGGCGGCAAGCATGCCGTTGCCTCGCAAAGATTAAGGCGAATTCGGCCCGGGTGTTGGGTATGAGCGTCGAGTTACCGTTCGCCCCGGTGGACACGATAATCCGTCGGAACGCGGGGCAGTTGCGCGTCAGTGCCGAGGCTGCGGAAGAGCTCGCCCGTCGGATTCAGACCCGCGGGGCCGAGTTGGCCACCGACGCGGCCGAACGCGCCACCGAGGACGGCCGCAAGACGCTGATGGCCGAGGATTTCGACGCTCCGGTCGTCGACAAGGACCTGCTCGAACTGCCGGTCGCGCCCATCGACCGTATCGCTCGCCTCGATATCGGTGACCGCTATCGGGTCTCGATGGACGCCCGCATCGCGCTCGCGGGCGAACTCGAATCCTACGCGGACACCGTCGCCGCGGCGGCCGCGATTCTCGCGCGCCACGCCGACCGGCGAACGATCAAAGCGGAGGATATCGAGGCATACTACGAACTCGAACCGTACTTCGAATGAGGTTCGGCTACCGCGAGGTTTGTCTCGAGCACGATACCGGTTCCCGGCACCCCGAGACGGCGGACCGCCTGCGGGCGATTCGTCGCGCGCTGTCGAAGCGCCACGGGGTCGCCTATCGGGAGGGCAGCCTCGCGGACCGCTCGGCGCTCGAAGCCGTCCACGACCCCGACTACGTCGCCGAGGTCGAGAAGTTCTGTGCCGACGGCGGCGGCACGTGGGACGCCGACACCGTCGCCGTCGAGGAGACGTGGGAGGCCGCCCGCGCGTCCGCCGGCTTGGCCTGCTGGGCCGTCGAGGAGACCCTCGGCGGCGCCGACGGTCGACAGACGCCCTTCGCCATCGGCCGCCCGCCGGGCCACCACGCCGAGTACGACGAGGCGATGGGCTTCTGTTTCTTCAACAACGTCGCCGTCGCCTCCCAGCAGGCCCTCGAACACGACGACGTCGACCGGGTCGCGGTCTTCGACTGGGACGTCCACCACGGCAACGGCACGCAGGACATCTTCTACGAGCGCCCCGAACTCTTCTACATGTCCATCCACGAGCGGGGCCTCTTCCCCGGGACCGGCGACGTGCTGGAGACCGGCGGCCCCGACGCGCGGAAGACGAACCTCAACCTCCCGCTTCCCGGCGGCAGCGGCGACGACGAGTACGCGGCCGCCATCGACCAGTTGCTCGCGCCCGCCTTAGAGCGGTTCGACCCGGACCTGCTCATCATCAGCGCGGGCTTCGACGCCCACGAACACGACCCCATCTCCCGGATGCGCGTCTCGACGGAGGGGTACGGCTACCTGACCCAGCAGGTCCGCGAGATGTGCGACGACCTCGATGCGGAGTTGGCGTTCGTCCTCGAAGGCGGCTACGGCCTCGACCCGCTGGCGGATTCGGTCGGCATGGTCCACGAGGTTTTCGACGGGCGCGAACCCGTCGTCCCCGACGGAGAAGTGCTCTCGAAATCCAAGCGCGTCATCGACGACGCGCGCGACGCCCACGACCTGTAGGTGCTTGTGTGTATGTGGTGCTGCGACTTTTCGTCGCTTGCGAAGCCCTCGGTCGGCTGGCGGTCGCTGAGCGGGATATTCGACGGACGTAGTTGCGTCGAATAGTGCCCGCTCAGACGACCACGCAAGCGCCAGCCGCCCCCCTCGCCTTTCGATTCCACCGGAAGACTCGCTTCGCTCGTCTTCCGAGCCCTCGTTCGCTCCCTTCGGTCGCTCACGAGGACGCCAGGCCCAGCACCGCACCACACACCTCCCCAGCCGACTCCTTCCCTCACGGGTCGCTTCGCTCCCCGTTCGGGTATTCGAGGGTCTCGCTCCCTGCGGTCGCTCCGACCCTCGCAATCCCTCACTACGTTCGGTCAGTCGTCCCTCGCACGGTGTCGTCCGACCGCCGCTCACGGACTCACGGGTCCCTTCGCTCCCCGTTCGCCATCGAGGGTTCCCTTCGGTCACCCTCGCAACCTCGCGGCGGTCGACCAGCGCGCGCCGTTTACAAACTTAAATAGTCGGAAGCGAGTGGTTGCCTTGGCGCCCCTCTGACTGGGGGCTTTCCAGTTGTTTGTAGTCAGAGAATCTCCCCGCTCGTGTTATAAAAGAACGCGGCCGACGCGAAGTCGAACCGGTCAGGGTCGCGGCTCGAAGTACCGCGCCAACTCGACGCCGAACTCCTCGGCCACCTCGCCGAGTTCCTCGCCGACCAACGCCTCGTAGTCGTCGGCCAGCGCCGATTCGACGTGCGGTCCCAGCGACACCTCGAAGAGCCGCGCGTCGAGCAGTTCGGCGGGCGTGCGCGCGTCGCGCGGCCGCTCGACGACGTAGCGGCCCTCCTCGTCGATGAAGGGGCCGACGGCCTCGTCGTCGTCCGCGTAGGCCGCATGAAAGCCCTCGGCGTGGCTTCGGACGCCGACCGGCGGGCCGTCGTGGCGGGCGACGGCGGGCAGTTCGGAAACGGAACACTCCACGAGCAGGACGGCCGACTCGTCGGCGAAGCGTGCGCTCCGGAGGGGCGCGAACCCAGCCCGCTCAAGTGCGCCTTCGATACCGGCCAGCGACTTGTCGAGTTGCGGGTAGAGTTGGTCCTCGACGATATCCGGCGCCGAAAAGCGGAGGGCAACGGGCGTCGTTCCGCGGTCGGCGACGTGTTCGCGGACCGCCGCCGCCGACAGTGGGTCCGGCTCGCTCGCCTCGAAGCGCTCGACCCGCGGCTCGTCGAGCAACGCGCGGGCGTAGTGAATCAGGCGGGCGACGTTGCGGGCCGAACAGACGGCCGCCACGTTGCGCTCGGGGTCGGTCGGGTCGATGACCACCAGCGGGTCGTCGAACGATTTCGCGCCGTGGTCTGCGGGGTCGAACGCAACGGGTGGGTGCCAGTCGGCGGCAGCCTCGACGAACGCGCGGAAACCCCCGTATTCGAGAACGAGCAGTTCGGTCAGAAAGCCCGAGAAGCCCCTGGTCCGCAAATCGCTGCCGTAGGCGCCGATAGCCGAGAGGAAGGCCTTCGCCAGCCGCACGTCGTCGGCCAGCGGCTCGATTCGGCCCTCCAGATACTGCGTGTGGAACGGCGTCCGGTCGACGGCCGACCGGATGTCCGTCGCGCTCTCGACGTCGTAGCAGGGGACACAGTCGACGTCGAAGCCGCGGTACTCGCCCTTGACGTAGGGGTGTTCGGCGTACTCCTCGTGGCCATCCGGCAGGACCGCGTGGCCGACTTCGAGGCCGTAGGCCTCCAGTTCCTCCCGCGGGAGGTCGGGCGGAAAGCGGACGAAGAGGTCGACGTCGCGGTCGCCGGCGAGCCACGTCCCGCGTGCGGTCGAGCCGACCAGCCGGGTGTCGGCCTCGACGGGCAACTCCTCGATGGCCGCCTCGGCGCGGTCGGAAAGCTCCGCGACGACCGCCTCCAGTTGCTCGCGTTCGTCGTCGTCGGGGACGACGCGGTCCCGCACCTCCGCGAGGACCGACTCGAAGGACATACCGGCCGTTGCGCTGTCGGGTGGTAAAGCGTGTCGATGCCGCGCGGAAGCGAAAGCCCTATTTGTCGAATCGCAGTATACACGGATGCGTCGTGCCGCCGTAGCTCAGTTGGTAGAGCACCTGGTTGTTACCCAGGTTGTCCCAGGTTCGAGACCTGGCGGCGGCGTACTTCCTTCGCTTCCCGCATTTCGAGCACCGCCTCGGCCGCCGGCCGAACGCATTTATCGCCTGAGGGTTTGATAACGAACCATGACTAGGAGCCTCGTTTCGGACCGCGTTAGTGGGGCGGTCGACTGATGCCGGCGGGTTCCGCGCTCGACTCCACGCGCCTCCTCGCCGTCGGGACGGCCGAGTGGGTCGCCCCGTTCGCCGAGCGGGCCGAGGCCGTCGGGGCGTCCGTCCGGACGGTCGAGGCGCCGACGGCGGTCCTCGACGCCGTCGACCGCGGCACCGTCGACTGCGTCGTCACCGACTACGTTCTCGACGGGTCGACCGGCGTCGACCTCCTGGAGGCCATCCGAGAGGAGACGACGACGCTGCCTGTCGTTCTCGCCACCGACGCCGGAAGCGAAGCCGTCGCCAGCGAGGCGGTCGGCGCCGGTGTGGCCGACTACGTCCCGATGGACGGGCCGGTCGAGACGGCGGTCGACGACCTGCTGGCACGGACCGAACGCGCGATGGGAACCGCTCGCGAGGCCTCGGTCCGACAGGAGCGGGCCCGGCAGTTCGACGCGGTCTTCGACGACGCGCGGACGGCGACGTGGGTGCTGGACCCCGAGGGGACGCTCGTCCGGGCCAACCGGACGGCCCGCGAGATGACCGACGAGAACGTCGACGCGCTCGTCGGCGAGCCGTTCTGGCGGCTCCCGTGGTGGGCCAACGCGGAGGCGACCCAGCGGGACGTGCGGCGAATCGTCGAGACGGCCCTCGACGGGTCGTTCGGGAACGCCGTCGTCTCCCAGCCGCCACACGTCGACGACCAGCGGGTCATCGACCTCTCGGTTCGACCGGTCGAGAACGAACGCGGCCGACTCGTCTCCATCGTCGTCGAGGGCGTCGACATCACCGACCGGGTCGAACTCGAACGGGACCTCCGGCGCTCGGAGGAACTCCACCGGGTCACGCTCAACAACATGACCGACACCGTCCTCATCACCGACGAGGGCGGCGAGTACACCTATATCTGCCCGAACGTCCACTTCATCTTCGGCTACACCGCCGAGGAGATTCGGCGGCAGGGGACCATCGACGAACTGCTCGGCGAGGACCTCTTCGACCGCGAGGAACTCGCCGAGAAGGGCGTTCTCAAGAACATCGAATGCACGGCGACCGACAAGGCGGGCCGCGAGCACACCCTGCTGGTCAACGTCCGGGAAGTCTCGATTCAGGGCGGGACGCTCTTGTATAGCTGCCGGGACATCACGAAGCGCAAACAGCGCGAGGAGGCGCTGGCGACCCTCCAGGAGACCGCGCGGGCGTTCCTCTACGCCGAAACCCACAGCGAAATCGCCCAGCAGGTCGTCGAGGATGCCGCCAGCGTCCTCGACTTGGAGGCGAGTGCGGTCTACCTGTTCGATGCGGACGAAAACGAACTGGCGGCCGCGGCCCACTCGTCGGCGATGGCGGAGTTTCACGGGCCGTTGCCGACGGTTCACGCCGACGGCGAGACGCTCGTCGGCCGGAGTTTCGTCGACAACGAGTCGCTGTTCTTCGAGGACGTCCACGAGGCCGACCGCCTCGACAACCGGGCGACCCGGCTCAGGCGGACGACCTTCATCCCGCTGGGGGACCACGGCGTCTTCGTCGCCGGGTCGGATTCGGTCGGCGCCTTCGACGAGGTGACGCGGGAACTGGCCGACCTGCTGGCGGCGACCGCCGAGGCGGCCCTCGACCGGGTGGCACGGGAATCGCGGCTCCGCGAGCAGGACCTCACGCTCCAGCGGAAAAACGAGGAACTCACGGCCCTGAATCGCATCAACGAGACGATACGGGAGATAGACCAGGCGGTCGTGCGGGCCGAGACCCGCGAGGAGATCGACCACGCCGTCTGTGAGTTGCTGACCGACGACGACCGGTTCCGGTTCGCGTGGATCGGGACGGTCGATTCGACGACGGAGACGCTCGAACCGCGGGCGTGGGCCGGCGACGAGCAGGGGTACCTCGATAGCCGCTCCTTCGCCGTCGGTCCGGCGGATGCGGAACCGGCCGGTCGCACCGCGGCGACGGGCGAACTGACGCTGGTGCCGAACGTCGCCGACGGCCTCCGGGACGAGTCGTGGCGCTCGGATGCCCTCACGCGGGATTTCCTGTCGGTACTGAGCCTCCCGCTGGTGTACAACGACCTCACGTACGGCGTCCTGACGGTCTATACGGACTCGCGGGACGCCTTCGACGAGACGACGCGGGCCGTGCTGGCCGAACTCGGCGAGACCATCGCCGCGGCCCTCAGCGCCATCGAGCGGACCAACGCGTTGCTCACGACGTCGATGACCCGCGTCGAGTTCGAGATCGACGACCCGACCTTCGTCCTCTCGCAACTCGCCGAAACCGTGGCGTGTACCCTCTCCTATCAGGGGGTGTTACAGCGGACGACGGAGGGGAGCTACCTCTTCGTCACCGTCGAGGGGGCGGACGTGGACGCCGTCGAGGCGGCCGCCTCGGAACTGGTCGGCATCGACGAGATTCGACGCATAAGCGCCGACGCCGACGGCGGCGTCCTCCGATTGCGGCTCACCCGGCCGTTCCTCGCCTCCGAACTGGCCGACCACGGCGCCATCGTCCGCGAGGCGACGGCTTCGCCGACCGAGACGACGCTCGTCATCGACATCCCCGAGCGCATCGACGTGCGGAACATCACGCGACTGATCGGGGAGACGTTCGCGGGCGTCGAACTCCGCAGCAAGCAGACGCTGGACCGAACCGCCGACCGCGACCTCTACTCGCGGTTCCTCGACGACCTCACCGACCGCCAACTGGAGGTCCTCCAGACGGCCTACTACAGCGGCTTCTTCGAGACCCCCCGGGAGTCGACCGGCGAGGACGTCGCCGAGACGCTCGGAATCTCCCCGACGGCCGTCTATCAGCACATCCGGGCGGTCCAGCGCCACGTCTTCGCCACGCTGTTCGAGGAGAACGACGTGCCGCTCGCCTCACCCGAGTAGGTTCAATAACGAACCCCTCCATTCGGCACCCCTTCGTTCTCGAACGGCTATGCATTACCTTATACACATAGTAGACCTTAGTTGAGTGCTGCCTGACGGCGGCGGCCACTCGTGACATCCAATGAGAGACATCGAGCAAATCCCCGGCGAGGAGAGCGCCTACGAATGCTTCGAATGCGGTAACATCGTTATCGCGGAGAGCAACCCCGAAACCTGCCCCGAATGCGGAGGTGCGATGCGGAACCGGCAGACACCCATCGAATAACATGTCGCCGCCTTCTCAGAACGACGACGCGGCAGCGGCAGGGCCGGACTCGGAACCGGAATCGGCCGTCGAGACCGCTCGTCGACAGCTCCAACTGGCCGCGGCGTACCTCGATATCGACCCGAACACCGTCGAGCGGCTCAAACACCCGGCGAAGGTCCAGGAGGTGACCGTCCCCATCAAGCGCGACGACGGGACCGTCGAGGTGTTCACCGGCTACCGCGCCCAACACGACAGCGTCCGCGGCCCCTATAAGGGCGGCCTGCGCTATCACCCCGAGGTCACCCGCGACGAGTGTGTCGGCCTCGGAATGTGGATGACCTGGAAGTGCGCGGTCATGGACCTCCCGTTCGGCGGCGCGAAGGGCGGTATCGCCGTCAACCCGAAGGAACTCAGCGACGAGGAGACCGAACGGCTCACCCGCCGCTTCGCCGAGGAGATACGCGACATCATCGGCCCGAACCGGGACATCCCGGCGCCGGACATGGGGACGAACCCCCAGACGATGGCGTGGCTGATGGACGCCTATTCGATGCAGGAAGGCGAGACCACTCCCGGCGTCGTCACCGGTAAACCCCCGGTCATCGGCGGCAGCGAGGGTCGGGACGCCGCGCCGGGACGCAGCGTCGCCATCATCACCCGCGAGGCCGTCGACTACTACGGGTGGAACCTCCGGGAGACGGACATCGCGATTCAGGGCTACGGCAGCGTCGGGTCCAACGCTGCCCGCCTGCTGGACGACTGGGGCGCGAACGTCGTCGCCGTCAGCGACGTCAACGGCGGCATCTACGACCCCAACGGCCTCGATACCTACTCCATCCCGTCACACCACGAGGAACCGGAGGCCGTCATGCGCCACGACGCCCCCGAGACCGTCACCAACGAGGGACTGCTCGAACTCGACGTCGACGTGTTGATTCCCGCCGCCGTCGGGAACGTCCTCACCGAATCGAACGCCCACGACATCGAGGCCGACATGGTAATCGAGGGTGCCAACGGCCCGACGACGAGCGTCGCCGACGAGATATTCGCCGACCGGAATCTCCCCGTGATTCCGGACATTCTCGCCAACGCCGGGGGCGTCACCGTCTCCTACTTCGAGTGGCTCCAGGACATCAACCGCCGGCCGTGGTCGCTCGAACGCGTCAACGACGAACTCGAAACCGAGATGGTCGACGCGTGGAACGACGTCCGCGAGGAGTACGAAGCCAGAGACGTGACGTGGCGGAACGCCGCCTACATCGTCGCCCTCTCGCGACTCGCCGAGGCCCACCAGTCCCGGGGCCTCTGGCCCTGACGGCCGACGCCGGCATCGAGCGGTCTTCGACGCCGGTCAACTCCCGCTCGGGTCCCCACTTTCGTCGTCGAGTTCTTCTCCCTGAACCAGCCCGAGCGCCCGGCCGATGTCGGCCGGCGTCGGGTCGTCGATGCTGTCGAACTCCTCCAGCGCGTCGGTGGCGGCCTGCCGTCGGTCCCGCGCCCGGTTTCGGTCGCCGTCCGCCATGGCTTCGGCCGCGGCCCGCATGTTCTCGGCGGCCTCGACCAACAGGTCGGCCACCGTGTGCGTCGTCTCGAAGTGTCGCTGGAGGCGCTCGCGGTCGACCGTCTCCGGTCGCTGCATCCCCTCGAAGGCGGCCGCGGCGTTCTCGGCGGTCGCGATGTGGTCGTATATCGTCCGATAGTGCTCGCGAGCGCGCGAGAAGGGCTCGGTGGCCTGCTCGTAGGCCTCGTCGTTCCAGTAGCCGATACCTTCGTTGTAGGCGCGCGTCCCGTCGTTTCGCGCCGCCCAGCCCGCCCGGAAGGCATCGAGGACGTCGACGCGGGCCTCGTACTCCGGCAGGCGGTCCTCGATGCGGTTCGACATGATGTAGGCCGGTTCGTCGTCGTGGCCCAAGCCGAGGAGGTGGCCGAGTTCGTGTTTGGTCGTGATTTCGACCTCCCCGGATGGCCGGCCGGTGGCGACGACCTCGGCGACGACGGGCCGGTCGATGCGGTTGGTCTCCCGGACGAGCGGCGCACAGCCGAGGACGTTGTCGGTGCTGTGGTCCTGACACCCGTCGAGTTCCTCGCGACCGTCCAGGAACTCGATTTCGACGTCGGGGTCCGCGTCGCCGCTCCCGCCCTCGACGCGCCGGAACTCGACTTCGAAGCCGGCGTACTCGTTGGCGTTCTCGGTCCAGAAGGAAAGCGACGCGTCGGTGAGCGCTTCGAGGTCGTGGCTGCTGTCGCTGCGGTCGACGATGGCGACCGTCGTCGTCCCCGCGAGCGGGTGACCACGCGGGTCCGCATCCGCAGCGAACTCTCGGACGTCAGTACAGCCAGCGAGCGCGGCCGAAAGCCCCGCGCCAGCGAGGCCGGCCGCGGCGCCCCGGAGCAGGTCCCGCCGTCTCAGCGTCATAGCCCGACTACGCCTTCGTCGTACGTATACTCGCTGGCCGCAGGGGGCGCTCGCCCGGTGTCCACCGACTCGTCAGTCACCACGCCTCGCGAAGCACGGCCTCCAGTTCCTCGACTGTCGGGTCCAGTTCCTCCGGACAGTAGGGCATCAGCCCGTCCGCGTGGACGTCAGCGGCGATGTCCGGGAGGTCCGACTCGTCCATGTCGCTGATGTCCCGCAGTCGCGTTGACAGCCCCAGCGCGTCCCGAACCTCGATGACCGACTCGACGATACCCTCGGCCATCCCGTCGGGCGTGTCCGCCTCCACACCCAGTCCCTCCGCCAGCAACTCGCGGTTGCCATCGACCTCCGAGAACAGGTACCGGAGGGCGTGCGGCGCGATGATGCCGTGGGCGTCGCCCTGCTGGACGTCGTAGCCGCGGGCGATGCCGTGGCCGAAGGCGTGGATGAGCGACAGCGTCAGCCCGTCGGGCCGCGAACAGCCGTACTGGGCGAGTATCGTCCCGACGACGGCGTCGTGCATCGTCTCGTCGTCGCGGTCGCCCTCGCCGAGCGCCGGCAGGCCGTCGCCGAGATGGGCGAGCGCCCGCACCGCCGTCCCGTCGGTGATGGGCGTCGCCGTGTTCGCATACAGCGTCTCGACGGCCTTGTCGAAGCCGTTCATCGCCGAGGCACACAGAACACCGTGGGGCGTCGTCCGGAACAACTCGGGGTCGTAGAACAGCGCGTCGGGCATCAGCCGCTCGTCGTAGACGCCGCCGCGAATCAGGCCGTCGTTGCGGGCCGTGATTCCACCGATCATCGACAGGTCCGCGCCCGCCAGCGTCGTCGGGACGACGGCGATGGGCAACAGGTCGCCGTCGGGCGCCGGAATCGAGCCACTCTCCTCGAAGGTGGCCCGAATCTCGTCGTAGGACTGCTCGGAGGCCGCCACGACGGCGACGATTTTCGCGATATCGAGACTGCTGCCGCCGCCGACCGCCACGAGCGCGTCGGCGCCGACGGCCTCGACCCGGTCGGCGCCGTCGAAGGCCGTCCCCAGTCGCTTTTCCGGCGTCGTCTCCGCGAACGTCTCGGCGTGTGTCTCGCCCAAGCCTGCCTCGATTGGGTCCATCACGGCCTCCGAGGTTCCGACCGTCTGTCCCGTCACGACCAGCGCGCGCTCGGCACCCAGCGCGTCGAGCTCGTCGGATAGATGCGCCACACAGCCCTCACCGTAGCGAACCGTGCCGGGTGCGTACTCGAAACGGAAGTTCATAACCGGAGAGTCGGCCGCCTCCAATTTGGGTGTTGGCCCCGCGGTAGTCCCGGCAAACTAAAGAGGGGCCAGCGGATACTCGATGATAGAGGGCCCTTAGCTTAGTCTGGATATAGCACCCGGCTCATAATTCCTAGTTATCTAACGAAAGGCGATATGCGCCTTGGGAATGGGACACCGGGCGGTCGCCGGTTCAAATCCGGCAGGGCCCATACCTCATACGCTCGTTTTCGGGCCGTTCACAAAACCGACAGAGTAGCGGCCAGCAGTACGGAAAATGGCGTTTTCGCGGTTCGTCAAAACGACCCTCTCAGAGGTATGTCGACCAGCGTCTGGCTGTGAGTCGCCGCCCTCTGTCGAAATTCGTTCCTGAAACTCGTCAGTAGGAGGTCGGTCGCTGATGTGCCTCCATGTTTCGTTGGGTACCGATGTCGGGACTGCGAAGACTGGTGTCTGAGTGACCGTCGAGATACGGTGGCGCTGACTCGACCATTGTCACGACTCGACCCATGCGACCTCTCTCACCCAAGAAAAACCAATTATCATAACGTAATGCGCATGTGTACGTAAAAGCTAACGCTTGTAAAACTCTTGTAAATCGGTTCTAATACGCCTTTTTGACGGTCATGTTGAGTACAGCGCGCAAATACAGCAGAACCAACCGCAGTTAGTACGGAACGCTACTCGGTCGATTCGGGAGCAGAGTGATCAAGCGACAACAGGACCGCCACGTGGTACTTTCGTGTGAGTCCTCCCTGACCGGTTTGGCATTTTCCGGGAAACACCGCGAATGGCGTGACTCGCTGATCTGCTTCGAAGGTACGGATTGCTCCCGCGCTACTGGATAACGGACCCCAGGTACTTGTAGAGGTCATCTATAGCGTGTGCAACCTGTCGTCGCCGACGTGATCTGGTGTCGGCCTCTATGCCGCGACTCTCGAGCCAACGCCGCATCTCGCTACTACCGACCTTCCGCTCGATGCCGACCTGCCGGAGGTGTTTGATCGGGTGTCGCAGCCAGTTGTACTCCTCGTGGGCGAAAACGTCGATGTACTCCGGCGAATGGGCGATGAGGATGGTGTGTATCTGTCTGTCGGCCAGCAAGGACCGTCGGTACGTCCAGCTACCATCCGGTTCCGACCCAACTGGCGGCAGGTGATACCACGCCAGCGGGTCCCACTCGAACCCGTGCCTCTGGAGCGTCTCCGTGAATTCGTCCAGCGGCCGCTGGACGGTACCGACGTATTCGGTATCGCGAAGACGATACTCGGGCTGCCCGAACGTTTGCGCAAGTCGGGTGATCCATGGGCCGAGTCGCTGTCTCACGCGGTAGGAAACGTCCGGCTGGAGAGTCTCGTCTATGGTCTGCATTAGATAATCGTTGGGGTTCCTGTGTCTCAAGTGTATTGGCACTCCGGCCGTCGGTGCCGGCGAGTTCGTGGTCCTCGATTGCTCGTGGGCGGGTGCTCGTTCAATCCTCTTCGATGGCGGAGATTGCCTCCTCTGGAGCACCACAGTTCGGACACGTTTCCGGCATTCCCTCGTCGAGTTCGTCCATCTCCCCGCATTCAGTACACCGCCACATCAGGAACCCCTCGCCGAACTCCTGGCCCGGCAACTCCTCGACTTCGCTCTCGTCTGGGGTTATTTTCTCGGCTTCGAACCCGTCATCGGTGAGACCGCTCACGCGCCCCACCAGTCGCCTGTCGCTGTCGTACACTAGTTCTCCCGGTTCGATCGACGTACTGTGGACTTGGTCCTGATTGTCCATGTTATGCGACTTGGTTCGCACGTGTATTCAATGTGGGGGAGGGAGACGAGAGCCGCAGAATCCTCTCGGCGCGAGGCATGGAAACGATTTATACCCGTTCCGCGACAATGGGTTGCATGGATGTTCGCCCTGCCGAGTCCGACGACCGGGAACGGATCAGAGCGATTGCGCGCGACTCGCTGCAATCGTCGTACTCGCTCAGTCCACAGCAAATCGAGACGATACTCGAAGAGGAGTTCGACGACACGTCGCTTGCCGATTTGCTCGACGATGAGGACACGACGGTGTTCGTCGTCGACGGGACGGCCGACGGCACGGAGGGGGTCCTCGGGTTCACCGTCGTCGAAACCGGAACGCAAGCGATGGTTCAGTGGCTTCACGTGGACCCGGAGGCGCGTGGTGGTGGCATCGCCACGGCGCTGCTCGACCGCGTTCGCGAAGAGTTCGTCGAGAAGCCGATTGCGGCGTGTGTCCTCGAGGATGCCGCCGAGGGCGGCGAGTTCCTCAAAGGGTTCGGCTTCAAAGAGAGTGGCAACGATCAGGTACTGGTCGGCGGGGAGGAATTCGCCGTCACCATGTTCACCGAGGGCGAAGGGACGGAGACGCCGAACGAACCCACCGTCCCGGTCCCCGAGTCCGTCACCGTCGATGGGGGCGACCGACCCGTCGACCGTGATGATAGCGTTCCCGGCACCGAGGCCCCGTTCTTTACGCTGTACCGTGCGGACGACGACGAGGAAGCGTACGGGTACTTCTGTTCACAGTGCGGCAGTACCGACGTCTCCGCCGACGGGCAGGACAGACTCGAATGCGGAAACTGTGGCAACGCGCATCTTGCCGACGAGTGGGACGATGCGTATCTCTGACACCGCTCCGTAATGGACGACTCTCAGTCGATGAACCCACAGGGTTTTTTCGCTGTGACTCGTCTGTCGGACTCATGAGCGTTCGATTACAGGCGAGATTCACCAGCGATACCGCTCGGGGAACCGTATCATGAGTACCGCCCCGAAATTCAGCCGGTGGCGAGGCTGGTTTCCCGTTCCGAACCGGACCTCTGGGTTCGCCCTGAAACGGTGGGTATTGCTCGAAGCGGACCGGTTGGCGCTTACGGGAGCGTTGCTGACGGTGGTGTTCGCGACCTTCATGAGTATCTCGACGTTCTGGACCTTCGAGATGCAGACGCTACTGACGGACACCTCCACCGTCCAGACGATTCTCAACACGTTCCTGAGCGGGATGATCCTGCTGGTCTCTATCGTCGTCTCGATCAATTCGATCGTCCTCTCACACGACATGAGTTCCGTCACCAATCAGGAGGACCGCGTCCAGGGCGCGACACAATTCCGCCGAGATATCGGCGAACTGACCGAGGACGGGGAGAACCCGTCCGACCCCTCGTCGTTTCTCAGGGCCATGTCTCGAATCATCAGTACTCGCGCGCAGGCACTCACGAACGATTTGGACGGTGTCGAACAGAAACTCATCGAGGATATCGAGGAGTACGCCGCTTCGGTCTCGGATGCCGCCGAACAGCTCGGGGAGGTCGAGGAAACCTCCGGCGCGGAGTTCGCCGTCCTCTGGAAGGGAATCGGGTTCGACTACGGTTCGCACATCGACCGGTCGCGAACGCTTGGGTCGTCCCATGACGACTCGCTAGAACGCTTCGATGACCTCATCAAAGCGTTCGAACTGTTCGCCACCGGGAAGGAATATTTCAAAACGCTTTATTATACGAGAGAAGTGTCACAGCTGTCCCGAACGCTGCTGGTCGTCGCGCTCCCGGCCATCCTGTTCAACGCCTCTGCGATTATCGCGATCAATGGAGACGTCCTCCCTGACGGCGCTATTCTGGGTATTCCGCCGCTACAGACGTTCGTGGCCGTCGCGTTCACGGTCTCGATCGCACCGTACCTCGTGTTGACCGCCTACATGCTCCGAATCTCGACCGTCGCGCGGCTGACCGCCTCGGGCGGTATCTTCTCGCTGAAGTAGCGACCATCGGACCTCTAATCGCCCCTATCGCGTGGATTGCCGTCCTGAACACGGTCCTCGGAGAGGAACTGGGGCCCCGGAGAGCGTGGTCTTTTTGTTTTCTCCCGCTCGAGGCGGTCAGGGCGGCTCGAGACATGGCTTCCGGCCGAGCTATCTCCCGTTTATTAGATGGTCTCTGTAAGCACAGCGTACCACTCCCGTCAGTGGTTGATGCTGTCTGATGGAGATTGCTCGTCGCTGTACGCTCTGACTACGATGCCATCATGCCTCCTCGAATCACCTGGCGTTTCGTGGCGGGGGGTAACGCGCCCAGTCGCAGGACTGTGCGGCATCGTTACGCCGAACTATCGGATGGCCCAATGAGTAGAGTGAACCTATATTGCTCGTTCTGGTTTCGTCTTCAACGTCTGATTGGTGGATAGTCGGTAAGCAGACCGTTCCTGTGGTTGGATTTAGATTATCAACGAATCGCTAGCGGCTCCAGCACGCACTTTCGGTCAGTCGGCGCCCCTCGATTCTCGGCCGGACTGGGGGTCGCGTTCGTGACTGAACACACGACATCGTATATTCGTCACAAAGTTAAATTTGTTATGATGGTCGCGTACTACGCAGTTATTCGAACTATCGGTTTTAAATACTACCACTGGGCGTTGAGGGCCTTTGAGACCTCCGTGTCTGTTTTATCTCAAGCGAATATTAACTTTCTACGCATATGTACACATGCGATAACAGTTGTTTTCTTGGTTATATGCGCACCGGGGGAAATACCGCTCGACCAATTAGTACGAGAGGGGAATATATTCGGGAGAATCGACAATCCCGAGCATGGCCGTCCGTTGGATATGTCGGATTCAGATGCCCGCTTCGACCGACGGACGGTCCTCGACATCCTGGTCAACGTCGCCCCGGTCGGTATTCTGCTGTTCTTCACCGTCCTGTTTCTCGTCTACGGGTCGTATCCGAGTGACCCGGTGGTCACCGTGGTTCAGGTCGCGCTCATCCTCGTTCCTGTGGTCGTCGTGCTCCTGATAACGTACTACGCGGCGAAAGCCGTCCGGAGGGACGAGCGTGCGGGGGGCGCCGAGATACCACCGGGGTACTCTCGGGCCGATGCCGAGCTATCCTCCGCGGATGACGACGATTAGCGGGGTGCGGTCCGAAGGGAGGGGCGCTTCGTCTCGCCCCGAGAACTCTCAATCGGAGGTCATGGCGACGTTGCGGTACACGTCGGGTTCGTCGCGTCTGTATTCTTTCATCACCTGCTCCTCTACGCGGTGGAGGATTTCGCTACAGGTCGATTTCGCGATGCCCACGTCGTCTGCGAGTTCGACGAGCGTGGTCTCCCGCGGCGTATCGTAGTAGCCCCGGTCGATGGCCTCGTCCAGTAGCCACCGCTGGCGGTCGGTTAGCAGCGAATCGGATTCGGTCGCCTGCTGAATTTGCTCGACGGTGTACTGGATGCCGACCCTGTCGAGGGTCTCCCCGAACTCCGAGAGCGTCCGCTGTGGGACCGTGACCTCGAGTGTCAGTTCGGCGTTCCGGACCTCGAAGGGCATCTCGAGAGGTACCCCGGAGTCCTGCAACGAGGTCAACAGCAACGGGACCGTCGTTTCGACCTGCACCCGGTACATCTCGGGGTCGGCCTCGAAGACCGTCAGGTCGGTCACCGACTCGTACTCCCGAATCGCTTGACAGACCGCTTCCGGGTCGTCGCCACGGATTTCGATTCGCGCGACGCCGGTCGTGGTGTTCGCGGTCGCGGCGAGGACGCGGAACCGCGTGTCGGGATACGTTCGGGACACCTTGCTGATCCAGATCGAGTCCGGAATCGTGAGCGTGAGTTTTGCGTAGGGCATGATCGGGGCTGGTGGGTCCGGTTGCCGGTCGGTCGACCGGGGCTCCGACGCGCTTCGCTCACACGTTTTAGGTTGTCCTAAAAGTAGGTTGGCGTGAACATGTTCGGGTCACGTTGAAGTGGTGGTTCTCCGGGCGCCACCGAGGCGGTCGGTTCGGCTTTCCGGCCGCTGGACGGCGTCGACGCCGAACGGAGCGTGGCGGCCACGCGAGTCGCTGGCGCGCCCGCTCGGTTCAGAACGGAGCGTCCGGCGACCCGCGGCTTGCACCCTCGTTTCGCGCGGCGCGTTCCATCGGGTTCGACCCGACGTTCGCGCCGTCTTCGGGGTCGGCCTGCACGTCGCCGGTCTCCAGAAACGTCCGCTCGAGTTCGGCGAGTTGGTCGTTAATCGTGCCGCTCTGGTGGTGCATCGGGGCCGCACGGACCCGGACGAGGTCGTACTCGTGGCGGTCGGTGAGTTCGTTCCACGCCCGGAAGGAGCCGATAGTCAGCGTGTGGGTCTGCGGGCAGAACGGCGTCGTCGGCGTGAACTCCGCCCGAAGGACGCGCTCCGCGCGCTCGTCCTCGATGGCGTCGTCCGCGCCGTCGCGCTCGACGGCGTAGCGGTACCCGGCGTTCTCGTGTCGGGTGTCCAGGTTCAACCGGGCGAGGTTGTAGTTGAACGTCATATCGTACACCGTCCGCTCTTCGAACAGCTCTCGCGTCAGGCGGTGGAACGCGACGTGGTCGTCGCCCGTCAACACGTCGTGTCCCGAGAGGAACTCGTTCGGCGTCGGGGTGTGGTCCGGGACGAACTCGTCGTAGCTGTCGAACAGCGAGCCGTCGTCGCCGCCGAATGGTGAGGGAAAGCCCGGCATGGACGCCAGTTCGTCGTCGACGGGGGTACGCCTGTTGCCGGAGATGTTCGGTGCGGACGCGGATTGGAGGGGAACATATTCGGAGATACACGCAGGAGGCTGGGGGTTCTCCCCTAATACATGGGCGCGATACCGGGCAACATCGAAACGAACCAGCCACCACCGATGACGATTCCGTTGCGGCACTTCATCGTGGGGCTGGGGTTCCTGCTCGTCGGCGTGCTTCTCGGTCTCGGTATCGCCGTCGACGCCGTGCCGGGGCTCGGGACGCTCGCACACGTTCACCTGCTGTTGGCGGGGTGGGTCTGCATCACCATCATGGGCGCGATGACCCAGTTCGTCCCCGTCTGGTCGGGCGTGACCCTCCATTCACAGCGACTGGCCAGCGCGCAGTTGACGCTCGTCGTCGTCGGGTTGCTCGGATTCGCGACGGGCCTCGTACTCGACTCGCTCGTCTGGCTCATCCCGTTCGGCGCGCTCATGCTCGCCGGGTTCTGGACGTTCGTCTACAACATCGCCCGGACGATGGCGTCCCTCGATTCCTACGACGTGACCGAGCGTCACTTCCTGCTCTCGGTCGGGTTCTTCGCGGTGCTCACGCTGTTGGGGTTCCTCCTTGCGGTCGATTTCACGCACCCGCTGTTCGCCGACCTCGCCATCGACCGGACTAACGTCGTGGGGATGCACGCGACGCTGGCCGTCTTCGGGGCCGTCCTGACGACCGTGTACGGGGCGCTCTACCAACTGGCGACGATGTTCACCCAGACCGAACTCCACGGTATCGACGACTACCTCCGGCCGGTCGAGGAACTCGGGCATCCGGTCGGCGTCGTGCTGCTTGCGACGGGCCGGTTCCTCGATGCGGTGTTCGTCGCTCGACTCGGCGCCGTGCTCGTGGTGGCGGCGGCGCTCGCGTTCAGCGCGATACTCGGGCGGAAGCTCTACGAGATGCAAGTCGACTGGACGCCGATGCACACGCGATACGCGGTCGCCGCGCCCGGACTGGCTGCGTGGGCCCTCGTCTCGGCGCCCGCGTGGCTGCGGGCGCCGACCGCCCCGGAGAACCTGCTGGGCGCGCCCGGCGCCGTCCACCTCCTCGTTCTCGGAGCCATCGGCTTCGTCGTCCTCGGAACCCTCTATCACATCATCCCCTTCATCATCTGGGTCCACCGGTACAGCGACCTTCTCGGCCTCGAAGAGGTCCCGATGATTGACGACCTCTACGACGACCGGTTGGCGGCTACCGACGCGACGCTGCTGGCGAGCGGGACCCTCCTGCTCGTCCTCTCGGCGTGGTTCGGACTCTCGTCGACCGGTCAGGCCGTCGGCGGCGTACTCGTGAGCCTCGGCATCGTCGTTTTCGGCACGAACATGCTCCTCGTCGTACGCGACCACAGTCCGCACTCGCTCGGCCGAATCCTCCTCGGCTCGCTCGACCCGCGCCGAACGGCGACGCCGGCCGGTGAGTCCCCGGCCAAGGAGTAGCCGGCTGAACCGCTCCCGAACATGTTCGCCGTGGCGTTCTTTTCGTCGCGTGAGATATAGCCACACATGACTGGTCCGTGCGGCGAAATCGCTGGAGACGTTCGTGCGGCGCCTGAACCGCTATCGGTTCGTGTTCCCGACTGCTCGATTGCTCCGGCCCTCCGGTAACCTCCGAGAAACAACCCATGTCCAATCTTCGAACCCACGACGTTCCCGACGCCGTCGACCCGAGCGACTGGGCCCTCCGCGTTACCGGCGCCGTCGCCGAACCGCTCTACGTCGAACGCGACGACCTCGCGGCGTTTCCCGTCGAGACGGTCACCGAGGACTTCGAATGTGTCGAGGGCTGGGTCGCGGCGGGCCTCTCGTGGCGCGGGGTCCGCGTCAGTTCCGTCCTGAACCGCGCCGACCCCACCGTCGACGACGGGTACGTCCTCGTCCACGCGATGGACGGCGACTACGCGTGTTCGTTCCCGCAGGCCCGCGCCGCCGACGCGTTGCTCGCGTTCGAACTCGACGGCGAACCGCTGGCGGTGACACACGGCGGCCCGGCCCGGTTCGTGCCGACCGACGGCGACGCGGACTGCTGGGAGAGCGTCAAGTGGGTCGCCGCGCTCGAAGTCAGTGCGTCGGAGCCGGTTGCCGACGATACCGCCGAGGAAATCGCGATGGACCGAGTCGGATGAGCCGGCTATCGAAATGGGACGAGCGGTTCGAACGCGAGGAGTATCCCACGGACCTCGAACCCTCACCGGTGTTGCGGCGCTATCTGGACGCCTGTCCGGACGGTCGGGCGCTCGATATCGCGACGGGAACGGGGCGCAACGCGGTCTTCCTCGCAGGGGAGGGCTACCGCGTCGACGCCATCGACCAGTCGCGGCCGGGCCTGCGTCTCGCACGGGAGAACGCGCGCGACCGCGGCGTCGCCGACCGCATCGACTGGATACAGGCGGACGTCGAGAGCTACGCGTTCCCGCCGGCGACGTACGACCTCGTCACGATCAGTTTCTACCGTGCCGTCGACCGGCTCCCGGATATCAAGGCGTCGCTGACTCCCGGTGGGGTCCTGTTCGTCCAGCATCACCTCCGGACGGACGAATCGGCCGAGAGCGGCCCGACGGACGACCGCTATCGGTTCGCCGCCAACGAACTGTTGCACGCGTGTCTGGACCTGACGGTGCTTCAGTACGCCGAGCGAATCGAGGAACGTGACGACGGCCGCCGGAACGCCGTCGTCGAAATCGTCGCACGGAACAGTTCGGGAAACCGGCAGTCGTACCCGCACATCGAGTGGGACTGATGGCCCGCTCTCCCTATCTATTCGTCTTGGGGGAGATACGTGCCGCACTCCGGACATTCCTCGTCGGTAATCGTCACCTGGAGGTCACACTCCGGGCAGTAGTCTCGATAACACGCGGGGTCGCCCATGGTTGACGTTATCGGGCTACGCGGATAGGTGTTGTTCCCGCCCTGTCGGGAAGGAGCAATGTCGACATCGTGCCCGGGACGAACATCATCGGGCGAACGTACAGTTTCGTGCGTGCCAACGGTCGATTATGAGTTCGAAACGATTCGATGACGCGGACCGGACGCTGGACGCCCGTGAGATAGACGGCGAACCGTTCGGGGACATCATGGACGCCCTCGAAGAACTGTCCGCCGACGAGTCCCTCCTGCTTATCAACAGTTTCGAGCCGGTACCGCTCTACGACGTGCTCGAGACCCGCGGCTTCGACCACGAGACGGCCAATCCGGCCCCCGAGACGTGGCATATCGAAATCACGAGGGCCTGATTCCTACTCGACGGTTCGGCGGCCGACGACCGACTCCATCCGGAGTTCGTAGAGCGTGAACTCGACGTCGTCGACGGCCTCGTCGAACAGGCGGAACGGCGGGAACCACCCGTCGAGAGTGGCCTCGTCGACGTCCTCGTCCCACGGTGCTATCGGACCGCGGACCTGAATGCTCCACGAGTCGGCCATCGACGCGTCGAACGAGATGAACGTCGCGGTGTCGGTCGTTTCGAGGTACTGTCGCTTGTCGCTGTCGTCGTCGTGGTGGCTCACCCGAAGCAGGAAGCGCGTGCCGTCGTAGTGGTAGCTCAGCGGCACCGCGTAGGCGTCGTCGGCGTCCGCGAGGCCGAGAACGCCGTGTTCACCCGTCCGGAGGTACTCATCGACCTCGGCGTCGGTCATGCCGACCGTGTAGACGTACTCGACGTGTTCCATGTGAGGACTACGGCCTCCGTCACCAAATAGTCGCACCCGAGATGGCGTCCCAGCAGCTGAGAATCGGGCGTAGACTAAACCCCGAGCGGTCCGTATCCGGAGCTATGAGTTCGACCGACGACCACGACCATGACCACGATGCCGAAGCCGTCACCGACCGCGTCCACGACAACTCGTGGTCCGCGAACCTCGAAAAGCCGCAGTACGCCGACGAGCCCGAACTCGCCGTTCGGGACGGCATCGAGGCCATCGAACACACGGCGCCGGGCAACCACGTCAACCTCGTCACCCACGGCGACCTCGGCCATCCAGAGGCGTTCCTCTACGAGGCGCTCGCCGGGGAGTACGACGACGACATCGACTGGGAGTACATCCAGCAGTGTGGCTGCGGCGGCCACGTGACGCGGGTCTACGTCGACTGAGCCGTTTTATCGATCGCGAAGGGCGAGCACGAGGAGAATCGTCGCGTCGGTAACCCCGCGCGGCGAGATGTCCTGGTCGCCGTCGAAGCGGACGATATCGCCGGCCTCGATTTCGTGTGTCGACTCACCCAGCGTGAGCTCGACGGTTCCCGAAATACCGTAGCAGACGATTTCGCGGTCGGGATGGCTGTGCTTCGGGACGTGGTCGCCGGCGTCCAGCGAGAGGCGGACGGTCTTCGGCTCTTCGCCCGGGAAGACCTCCGCGTGCGGTTCGGTTTCGAGGTCGGAGAGGTGGCGTTTCGTCGGCATAGCCGAACCGTTGGTGCGGACGCACTTACATTTCTCCTCCGAATACGTTCGGCTCGGTCCCACTCAGTGAGATTCACCGCGGCCGTTCTTTGTATGTGTGGTAATCACCCACTATGGAATACGAAGACCCCGAGACCGGGCGTGCCGTCGCCGAGAAGACCCGCGAGTTCATCGACGAGGTGGTCATCCCCAAGGAGCAATCGATGGCCTCCGGCGGGACCGTCTCGGCCGGTACCGTCCGGGAACTCCGAAACGAGGCCCGCGAGTACGGCATCTACGCGCCACAGATATCCGAGGAGTACGGCGGCCTCGGGTTGAGTTTCCGCGAAGCGCTGCCGGTCTTCGAGGCCGCGGGCCGGTCGCTGCTCGGCCCCATCGCTCTCCGCGTGGACGCCCCCGACGAGGGGAACATGCACCTGCTGGAGCTGGCCGGCTCGGACCTCCAGAAGGAGCAGTACCTCGGCCCACTCGTCGACGGCGAACTGAAATCGGCCTTCGCGATGACCGAACCCAGCCCCGGTGGCGGCTCGGACCCGAAGATGCTGCGCAGTCGCGCCGAAAAAGACGGTGACGAGTGGGTCATCGACGCCCACAAGTGGTGGACCACGCAGGGCGTGGAGGCGGACGTCTTCATCGTCCTCGCGCGCACGGACCCGGACGCCCATCCCTACGAGGGCAGTTCGCTGTTCCTCGTCGACGCCGAAGCCCCCGGCGTCGAAGTCGTGCGCAACATCCCGCACATGGGTGGCGGACCGACGGGCAAGAGCCACGCCGAGGTCAAGTTCAAGGGCGTTCGCGTCCCCGACGAACACCTGCTCGGCACGGAGGGCGACGGCTTCGCCATCGCCCAGCAGCGACTCGGGCCGGCGCGGTTGACCCACTGTCTCCGCTTTTCGGGGCTTGCCGACCGGGCCCTCGACGTCGCCTCGGCGTACCTCTCCGAGCGGGAGGCCTTCGGGTCGAAACTCTCCGACAAGCAGGCCCAGCGTTTCGCGCTGGCGGACGCCTCGACCCGCCTGCACGCCGCCCGGACGATGGTCCGACACGCCGCCGACCAGATCGAGGCCGGCGAACAGGCCCGCATCGAGGTGGCGATGGCGAAGGTGTTCACCGCCGAGGTCGCCCAAGACGCGGTCGATACGGCCGTTCAGGCCTGCGGCGGCAGCGGCATCGGCAAGGACCTCCCGCTGTCGGACTTCTACGAGTCCGTCCGGCCGTTCCGTATCATCGACGGCGCCGACGAGGTGCACAAACGCGTCATCGCTCGCGAGCGCCTCGACGACCCGCCGGTCGAGGAACTCGAACCGCTCCCGACCTTCGATATCGAACGATAGGCCGCCCACTGCGGCCGACGCGGTGCCCCTGCCGCGTTGGCGGACCGCGTTGTTCCGCTTTTATTGCACGACGACGGCGCCTTTCATCCCGACCGTCCGGTGCGGTTCGCAGACGTATTCGTAGATGCCCCGTTCCTCGAAGGCGTACTCGAAGGTGAAGCCGCTCTTCTGGACGATGTCGCTCCGGAACGCGCCGCTTTCGGCGGCGACGTTGTGGGAGCCGTCGCCGGTCCACTCCCAGACGACGGTCGTGCCGGCGTCGACCCGAACCGCGGGCGGCTCGAACTGCTTGCCACCCCGCCCGGCTCCGTTCATCACCGTCACCTCGCGTTCGCCGGTCCGGTCGACGGTCCCCTCGTAGTTCGGGACGTCGTCGAACCAGCCGCCGTAATCGGGCTCCTCGTCGACGAAGTCGTAGGCCGTCCCGCTGGCCTCGCCGCTACTACACCCGGCGAGTGCGGGGGCGACTGCCGCGGCACCGGCGAGTTCGACGAACGTCCGTCGGTCGATATCCCTCATCGTAGTCCGGTCTATCCGCCCGACCCGGATAAAGCGCGAATCAGTATCCCACGGCGTGAGACGCCCCTCGATTTTTAAACGGTCGGGCGACGCCGCTGTTGTCACGCGGTTTTCGTCGCCGTGGCGCTCGGCGCTTCCGGCAGTATCGGCACTCCCACGCGGTGAGACGCCGCGTCACCGTTGAAGTACGCGCTCGGAGTAGACTCGGACATGACTCGCTCGAAGACCCACCTGTCCAGATGGAGGGGGTCGCCGTGAACCTCCAGTATCTCATCGTCGGCGCGAACACGGTCACGCTCGTCGCCGGCAGTCTCGTCACGTGGTTCGGCTTTCGCGCCTACCGCCGCACCGGCTCGCGGTCGCTCCGGGCGCTGACCGCGGGACTGGCCTGTATCACCTTCGGTACGCTACTCGGTGGCCTGCTCCACCAGTCGGGCCTCGCGCCGCTTCTGGTCGGCGTCACCGTCCAGAGTGGTTCGGTCGCCGTCGGCTTCCTGCTGCTCGGCCTGTCGCTGCTGCAATCGGAGGAGACGGACGTCGAGGCGCGGCTCTCCGCGCCTTAAAAAGGGATGTCGTTCAGGTGGCTTCCAGAGTCTCGTAGAGCCATCCCCGTGGTATCGATCCCGCGCCTGTTTCGGTGAATTAGCTGGAACGATTTTAACGACGGGAAAGAAAGCGAAGCGGGACCTCCCACGGATATCGAATCGACCGTACTCTCTCACTGCCGAGAAAAGGTCGTGTAGAAGGCAGATACTGTCGTACTGGCAGTGCCCATCACGGTCGTGACTCCCTGTGCTCACAGGCCCCAGAAGAACGCGATACCGACCGTCGTGACGACCGTCAGTATGAGTTGCAGCGGTGCGCCGACGCGTGCGAAGTCGGTGAACTTGTACCCACCCGGACCGTAGACCATGAGGTTCGTCTGGTAACCGACCGGGCTAAGCAGGGGAGTACTGGCGGCGAACGTCACTGCGAGGGCGAACGCGAAGGCGTTGACGCCGAGTTGGCCAGCAACCTCGATCGCGATGGGGAGCATCAACACGATGCTGGCGTTATTACTCACCATCTCAGTGATAATCGCGGTTCCGAGGTAGAACGTCGCGAGCATCGCAAGCGGGGGAAGCACGGTACTTGCACCGACGATACCCGTCGCGATCAGGTTCGCAGTCCCGGAGGCCTCGAACGCGATTCCGAGGGGGATGACCCCGGCCAGCAGGAAGATGACGTCCCAGTCGACGGCCTCGTAGGCATCCGTGGGTCGGAGGATACCCGAAAAGAGCATGGCGACGACACCGGCGAGGGCGCTCACCATGATCGGGAGATACTCGAGGGCCGCTAACCCGACGACGCCGGCGACGATTCCCAGTGCGACAGGGATCTTCGTCCGGTCGAACTCTTCCCAGCGTCTATCACTAGAAACGACGATGTTGGTGTCGGTCCGAAGTCGGTCCAAGACGTCCTCGTTTGTCTGGACGAGCAACACGTCCCCGGCCTGCAGGCTGACGTCCCGGAGGCGCTGGCGGATCACTTCGCTGCCCCGGCGGACGGCGAGTACGGTCGCGTCGTACTTGCGCTCGAATCCGGCGACACCATCCCGTCTGTTCGACCACGGCCCGGGGAGTAAGACGACCTCCGTGAGCGAGGTTTCCGTCTCGGATTCTTTTGCTTCCTCGTCTTTCTCGTCCTCGTCGTCTTCCGTGTTCGTGTCGGCGGTCGCTGACGGAGGGTTCCACGCGTGATCTTCCGGCTCGAACCCCGCGGGGAGCTGTTCGTCCCCTTCCTCTGCGGCGTCGAGGAGTTCCGGCAGGAGTTCGAGGTGGTCGTCCTCGATGACCTGTTCGAGCGTCTCCTGGCTCGCTCTGACCGAGAGAACGTCGCCGGCGCGAATCCGCTCGCTGGGGAGGCCACGAACGAGGATGCGACCGTTACGCACGATCTGGAACACGTCCAGGTCGAGATCGTCACGCCGAAGTTCTCGTATCTGCGAGCCGACGAGATCGGAGTTCTCGTGGACGACTACGTCGGTCAGGTAATCGGCCATCCCGAACTGGTCCGCCGGGGACTCCTCGGCCGCAATCCGGGCAGGTGTGAGGTACCGACCGACGGTCAGCAGATAGACAATCCCGATGGCCAGCACGACGGCGCCGAGTTGCGTGAATTCGAACAGCGAGAACGGCTCTCCGGTCGGGCCGAGTTGCGCCCAGATGTCGCTCGCGAGCAGGTTCGTCGACGTCCCGATGACGGTGAGCGTCCCGCCCAGCATCGAGGCGAAGGAGAGCGGAATCAGCAGCTTAGACGGCGAGGTGCCGGTCTTCCGGGCGAGGTTCGTGACGGCGGGGATCAGCACTGCGACGATCGGCGTGTTGTTGACGAAGCCTGCGGAGGGGCCAGCCAGTCCAACCGTCGCAATGAGCTGTCGGGATTCGCTGTCACCTGCGAACGCCTCCATCTTCTGGGTGAGGATTTGGATGACGCCGGTCTGTCGAATCCCTTCACTGAGGATGAACATCGCCAGCACGGTAAGCGTCGCCGGGTTCGAGAAACCCGACACGCCCTCTTCGGGAGAAACCCCCGTCCACGGTCCGAGGAGGATGAGTGCGACCATCAGGGCGATGGCGGTGGTATCGATCGAGACTGGCTGGAGGACGAACATGACGAACGCGATAGCGACGACTGCCAGCACGACGAACACGTCAATAGAGACTGGCAGTTCAACAGGGAGTTGCTGGAGTACTGCGGGCCTCGCCAGTGCGAGTTCGTGCAGGATGTTCACGAATCAATCGGCTACCGAATCGCTACGGCGTATAATTAAACGTATGGTTCTCGGCTTGATGGACGAAACTGCCGTAGGACAGCACACACCAGTTCCGGGTCATCTAACCCGCTCACGAACTCTCCTACATCGACCGATTCTCTCGGCGATACCGGTGCGGGAACCGTTCCATGCCCCTCTTGGCTCCAGCGTGGAGTAGCGCGGAACCCCACGGTTTCAGCCGTGGGGGTGTTCAGGTAGCTTCCTCGACCGGCACCCGCTCGCCGTCGTCGTCACCCGCGTCCTCGGCGACCTTCCGGCGGTTCACTTCGCCGACGCGGTCGGCGACCGAATCCACGAGGTCCTGCAGTTCGGACTGGACCGAGCTATCGTCGTCCCGGACGGTCGGGCCGTCGTGGTCCTCGCTGTCGAAGTCGGGGTGGACCGGCAACTCCGAGAGCACGGGCACGTCGTAATCGTCGTGAATCGACTCGCCGCCGCCCGAACCGAACACGCGGTGGGTGTCGTCGCAGTTCGGACACTGGAACGCGCTCATGTTCTCGACGACGCCGAGGACGGGCGCGTCGTGTTTCTCGAAGAGGCGCAGGCCCTTCCGGGCGTCCGTGACGGCCATCTCCTGTGGCGTCGTGACGATGACGACGCCCGCGAGCGGCAGCGTCTGGACGAGGTTCAGCGAGGCGTCGCCGGTCCCCGGCGGCAGGTCGACGACGAGGTAATCGAGTCGACCCCACTCGACCTCGTTGATGAACTTCATCATCACGTTGTTGACCATCGGCCCCCGGAGGACGGCGGGTTCGTCCCCGTCGGGCATCATGTGGTCGGCGCTCATGACCATCACGCCATCGGAGCGCGGCGGGACGATCTCGTCGTTCGGCGTGACGCCGGGTTCGTTCTCGGTCGGCAGGATGCGCGGGACGTTCGGGCCGTGGACGTCCGCATCGAGGATGCCGACCCGCGCGCCGAGGTCGTTGAGGCCGGCTGCGAGGTTGGCGGCGACGGTCGTCTTGCCGACGCCGCCCTTCCCGGAGGCGACGGCGATGACGTTGCGGACGCCGGGCAGGACCTCCTCGTCGAAGCCCTGCTCCTCGCCGGCGCGGGCCCGGAGGTCGTGGTCCAGTCCCGCCTCCTCGACGACGTCGCGGATTTCGTTGCCGATGTCCATCTCCGTCGGCGCGTAGGGCGTGTTGAACGCCAGCGAGATTTCGGCGGTCTCGCCCTCGATGGAGACGTCGTTGACCAGCCCCATCGAGACGATGTCGTCGTCGTTCAGCGGGTCCTCGACCGTTGCGAGTCGTTCCGTGAGTTCGGTTTCGGTGAGTGCCATTGGTGGTTGGAAGCGTGACCCGCCGGGAGGCGGGGGGTCTGCGGGCGGTACCCCTAGAAGAACGCGAACTTGATGACCATCGTTGCCACGAACAGGCCGCCCCACAGCACTGTCGTCAGGCCGGCGAGATAGGCGACGCCGAGCAGGGCCGTCGAGCGGTCGCTCGGCTCGCCGCCGTACCACGCCGCCAGCATGATGTAGACCGGCAACAGCACGATACCGAATATCAGGTACGTGCCGGGGCCGACCAGCGGGAGCGTGTAGGGCGCACTCTGTAGGAGCATCTCAGTTCACCTCCTCGGTTTCGTGTTCGTCCTGAATCGCGTGCAGTTCGACCACCGGAATCACCTTCGAGACGGTGAGGAAGAACAGCACGACGATGCCGACGGTCCCGAGCACCGACGACAGCTCGACCGGCGAGGGGACGTAGGGGCCCGGCACGCCGTCGTATAGCGCGAAGTGGGCGTGCTGGAGCCCCTCGACGACGAACAGCGTCTTCTCGACCAGCGTGCCCGCCAGCACCAGCACGGACATCCCGACGATGCGCGGGATGCTGAACAGCGACGGCTTCAGCGCCGAGGCGAAGATGTACAGCAGCGCGAGGACGACCAGCCCGATGGCGGCCCAGTAGATGGGCGTCGTTATCTTCACCTCGGTGGCGTGCTGGAGCGTCGTCGGCGCCGCGAAGATGCCCGTGATGACCTGCTGGAGTTGGAGCCACAGGAACAGGAGGCTGAAAAAGCCCAGCCACGTCGCCAGTCCCCGGAAGACGTCGTAGGGGATGAGCTCCTCCCAGCCGTAGGCATACCGGAAGGCGGCGGCGATGATGATGATGCCGCTGACCGCCGAGGTCAGCGCAATCGAGAGGAAGGATGGCCCCTGCACGCCGCCGGCCCAGCCGGCCATCGAGGGCAGCAGCGCGAACAGCCACGGGATGACGCCGCCGTGCAGCAACAGCGGCGCCATGATGATGATGGCGAACGCGAGCCACCAGACCATCCGCTCGACGACGGCGTCCTCCTTCTCGGTGTAGCCGACCATCAGGAGCCTATAAATCGGTTCGAAGCGGTTCGGCAGGCGGTCACGGAGTCGGTGGATGTCGTAGCGGATGGTCAACAGCAGGTACGTCGCCGTCAGCACGAAGTACGCGGTGATGACGGTGACGTCCCACACCAGCGGCGACCAGTGGACGCGCCACGGCCACGCCGGCAGGACGCTCGTGACCAGCCGGTCCGGCCGGCCGACGTGAATCAGGATGTAGAGGCCGGCACACGTCAGCGCCGCGATGGTCAACAGTTCGGCCATCCGGGCGACCGGCTGGTAGCGGTCCAGGCCGATGAGCCGGACCGCCGCCGAGAGGATGATGCCGCCGTGGGCGATGCCGACCCACCAGATGAACGCGCCGATGTAGAGCCCCCACGGGACGCCGCCGCCGGAGCCCCAGTCGGCGAGGTTCGTGACGATGAGGCCCTGCTGGAGCTGGTGGATGTAGAAGGCCAGCCAGACGCCGATGGCCGCGAGTGCGGCGACCAGCAACGCGAGGTAGCCCTTCGAGCGGGACTGTATCGGCCGGACGAGGGTGTCCGGGCCGATGTCGGAGGTGTCGGTGCTCATGCCTCTTCCCACCCCTCCTCGTTGGCCATCGCGCCGTTATCCAGCACCTCCTCCTTGCGGTTGTCGACGAGGCCGGCGTCCTCGTAGGTGACCGGCCCCTCGACCTGCTCGGCGTGCGGCGAGGGCTCGTTGCCGATGTACTGGACGTTCGGGTTGGTTCCGCGTTCCTCCATCAACTCGAAGGTGGAGACGGTGTGTTCCTTCCGGTTCTTCCACGTCTCGAGGTCGTTCTCCTGCGAATCGCGGTACTCCCGAAGATGCTGGTTCGGGGCGCTTTCGGGGTCGTTGAGGTCGCCGAAGTGGATGGCGTCCATCGCACACGCCTCCTCGCAGGCCGTCGTCCCGACCTTCTCCTCGCCCATCTGACCGTCCTGCCGGTCGACACAGAAGGTACACTTGCCCATGACGCCCTTCGGCGGCCGGGCGCCGACCCACCGGCCCCGGTCGTCGATCTGGTGGTCGTCGTCAATTTCCGAGTCCGGCACGTCGGGTTCTCCCCACTGGAAGTAGTTGACGCCGTAGGGACAGGAGACCTCGCAGTACCGACAGCCGATGCAGATGTCGTAGTCGGTCAGCACGAGGCCGTCCTCCTCGCGGGTGTGGCGGGCGCCGACCGGACACACCTTCGTACACGGCGAGTCGGTGCAGTGCTGGCAGGGCCGAACGAGGAAGTTCTCGTCGCCCTGATTCTCGTCCTCGTAGGTGAAGACGTACATCCAGTTGGCGCCCCGCGAGAGGCCGTGTTCCTGCTGGCAGGCCGTCATGCAGGCCAGACAGCCGTCGCAGTTGTTGAGGTTTATCGTCATCCCCCAGCGGGTGCCCTCGCCGTCGCCGCCGTTGGCGCCGGCCGCCGCGGCCGTGTCGTCGCCGGCGCCGGTACCGAGGCCGAGCGACAGCAGCGCCGCCGCGGCGCCGCCCTTCTTCATAACCTCGCGGCGGGAGGCGTCGCCGTCGACCAGCGACGCCAGCGACTCCTGAAGGCCGCCGTCACCGTCATCGCTCGCGTCGCCGAGGGCCTCGGCGTCGAGGTCCTCCAGTTCGGGTAGTTCGCGGTCGTCGGCACCGAACTCCTCGAGGACGGCCTCGTGGTACTTCTCGTAGAACTCCGCGTCGCTCATCTCGCCGGCGACGACGCGCTGGGCGTCCTTGGCCATCTCGAGGCCGAGGTCCGAATCGGCGTCGGTCTCGTCGAGCCGACGCTCCATGCGGGTCTCCCACTCGTCGTCGAAATCGACCGGCCCGGGTGCGCTCATGGTCGGGCCTCCCCGGCGCCGGGCGCCGTCACGGTCGGCGTCCCGTCCGGTACGTCCGCGCCGATACGCGTGCGGAGATGCGTCACTCCTCGATTCCGTCCGTGGACAGCCCCGGCCGCCGGCCGTCCACGCGGGATGTGTCCTCTACTCATGGCTCGCCTCATTACTGCTTCTGACGGTTATGGAATGAATACGGCTCAGAATCTCAGGTTCTGGGAGAACTGCCGAACATCTTCGGAAGAAGGGAGAACACGGCGGGCGTCGGCTACGGGCTGACGGTCATCACGGGCACGTCGCTCGTTCGAACCACGTAGTCGGTGACGCCGCCCAGCAACTGGCGGTCGCGCTCGTCGCCGTCCTGTCCGTGGGTGCCCATGACGATGACGTCGACAGACGCCGCCTCGGCGTAGGCGAGCAGTTCCTCGCGGGGGTCGCCCTCCCGTATCGCCGTCGTCACGTCGAGGCCGTACTCGGTGGCGGCGTCGTCGATGGCTACCAGCGCGGACTCGCCGCGGCCCTTCTGCTGTTCCCGCACCCGGCTTTCGCCGTCGCTCTCGCTCGCCTCGGCGTCGGTAACGGTCGTCACGAACACGACGTGGAGGGTCGCTCCGAACCCCTCGGCCAATTCGAGGGCGTGTTCGAGCGCCCGGTTCGCGTCGCCGCTGCCGTCGGTCGGAAAGAGCACGTCGTCGTACATACCCGTCCCTTACCCGCCGATACTCAAAACTCGATACGTGAATCCCGACTCGCGGGAACGTGGGGATATTTAAAAGAGGGCGAGGGGTTCCGGGGCCCCTAGTCAGCAGGCGTCTCCATCGGCGCCCCGCGGGCGCGTTCCTCGTCGGTGAGATAGCACGTCGGGTCGGGCGAGAAGAGGCCCTCGCCGGACGCCAGCGCGCGCAACCGCGAACCGCCGCGGCAGACCGCCTTATATTGGCAGTCGGCACATTTCCCGTCGAGGGTTTCGGGGCGGTCCCGAAGCGCCGACAGCAGGGGGTTCGATTCGTCCTCCCAGATGGCGCCGAAGGGGCGGTCCCGGACGTTGCCGAGGCTGTAGGAGCGCCAGAACTGCGTGAGGTGGACGTTGCCGAGACAGTCGACGGCGGCGACGCGCTCGCCGGTCGGGTCCCCGCCGTTGCGTTCGAGGCGGTCGTACACCCGCTGGGCGGCCTCATCGCCGAACTCCTCGCGGGCGTACTCGACGAGATAGGCGGCGTCGGCGTAGTTGCCGACCAGTAGCGTCTCCATGTCGTCGCCGCGCTCGTGGGCCGAGACGGTCCGGTCGCAGATGTAGCGGACGACCGACCGGCGCTGGTCGTCGCTGAGGTCGATGTCGCTGAGGTCGGCGCCACGGCCGCTGTAGGCGAGGTGGTAGAAGCAGAAGCGGTCGAGGCCGATATCGCGCAGGAGGTCGACGACGCCCGGCAGGTCCTCGACGTTCTGGCCGGTGACGGTGTAGCGGAGTCCCGTCTTCAGGCCGACGTCCAGACAGGTCTCGATGCCCTCGACGGCGGCCTCGAAGGCGCCGTCGACGCCCCGGAACTCGTCGTTGCGGTCGGCGAGGCCGTCGACGGAGATGCCGGCGTAGGCGAGGCCGGCCGCCTTCAGTTCCCGCGCCCGTTCGGCCGTCAGGAGCGTCCCGTTGGTCGACAGCACGGGCCGGATGCCCGACTCGGCGGCGTGGGCGACGAGTTCGGTGAGGTCCTCGCGGACCAGCGGTTCGCCGCCCGAAAAGAGGACGACGGGGACGCCGTAGTCGGCCAGTTGCGTGAGGAGGCGTTTGGCCTCGACGGTCGACAGTTCGCCCTGCTCCGGCGTCGATTTCGCGCCCGCATAGCAGTGGACGCACTTCAGGTTACAGCGGTTCGTCGTGTTCCAGACGACGACGGGCTTTCGCTGGGGTTCCGTCGAGACGGGGTCGGTCCCGCCCGTGTCGACGTCGTAGCGGAGGCGGTTGCCGCCCGCGGCGTGGTCACACAGCAGCGTGCTGACCGAGATCATCAGGACCACTCCCGGTTCCGCGGTTCGTCGCCGGCCGGGGGTTCCTTCGTCTCCGCATCGTCGGCCAGGTCGTGGGTGGTATAGCGGCTCACCGAATCGGCCGGACAGACCCACAGGTCATCGGCGAACCACGCGAAGAGCTTGGTCGCGAGTTCGTAGGCGGCATCGTCGTCCGGCGCCCGGACGCTGCCGACGTGCTGGAGGGGGGAGTCGAACTCCTCGCGGACGAACACTTCCCACTCGCGACTCGCCGGCGCGCGGTTATCGACGTCGACCCGGTTCCGCACGGCTCGCTCGACGCGGTTGCTCATACCGTATCCCGACGCCCACGCCGACAAATACCCTCCCCCGAAGATGTTCGACCCGATAAGGAGCGGCCGTCGAGGTCGGCGGGAACCGCGCCTATCGCGGGCCGCCGTCGGTTCTGACGGCCGGTCCGGCGTCGTCCGCCGGGTCGTACCCCTCCGGATAGTAGTCACAGAGCGGGTCGCTTCCCAGCGGGTCGCCGGTCGCGGCGTAGGCCCGGGAGCGACTGCCGCCGCAGACGCCCCGGAACTCGCAGACCCCGCATTTCCCCTGCAACTCGTCGCGGTCCCGAAGCCGCTCGAAGAGCTGCGCCTCCTGATAGATGTCGACGACGCTCTCATCGCGGACGTTGCCGGCGGGTTCCGGCAGGAACCCGGAGGGGTACACCTCGCCCGTATGGGAGACGAAGGCGAAGCCGTCGCCGGCGATGATGCCGCCGCGACGGCCGATGGAATCGTCGTCGGGTGCCGCGGTCGGGTCGCCGTTCCGCTGGAGCGACACCCGGCGATAGTGGGGCGCCTCGGTCGTCTTCACGCCGAAGGGCGCCTCCGCCGACACCTCGTCGAGCCATTCGAGGACGCTCTCGGCGCGCTGGGGCGTGACGTTGTCCAGTAGCCGCCCCCGGCCGACGGGCACGAGGAAGAAGACGGACCACAACACGGCGCCGAGGTCGGCGACGAGGTCGCGGACGGCGGGCAGCGTGTCCGCCGTCGTCTCGCAGACGGTGGTGTTTATCTGGACCGGCAGGCCGAGTTCGCGCGCGGCGACGGCCGCGTCGACCGTCTGCTGGAAGCTCCCCGCCTCGCCGCGGAACTCGTCGTGGACGGTCTCGGGGCCGTCGATGCTGAGCGCCATCCGCTGGAGGCCGGCGGCTTTCAGGTCCTCCAGTACCTCCGGCGTCAGCGACTCGGTGCCGCTCGGCGTGAGCGTCATCCGGAGGCCGAGGTCGGTGCCGTAGTCGACGAGTTCGACAAGGTCCTCGCGGACCAGCGGGTCGCCGCCCGAGAGGACGACCAGTTGCCCGTCGCCGAAGGTGGCGGCCTCCTCGAGCAACTGCTTGCCCTCCGCGGTCGTCAGTTCGTCGGGGTGCCGTCCCGGTTGGGCGTCGGCCCGGCAGTGGTCGCAGGCGAGTTCGCAGGCCTGTGTCACCTCCCAGACGAGGACGAACGGCCGCTCGTCGGTGTCGATGGCCGACGGCGAAATCGGCGGTTTCGAGGCCGTCATCGGCACCCGACCTCGGCGCTGTGCTCGGCGGACTGGACCGTGTGTCGACACATGCGCGTGGCTTCGATTCGGCACCACGAGTGCCCATCCCCGAACACGTTCGGCGGAAGGAACTGGGCCGTGTGCGGCCTCTTTTCGAACATGTCCCGCTCGACCACCGATGCGTCCGAGGACGAGACGCAGTACCCCGAAGCGACGTGGCGACGCGAACTCGACCTCGCCGAGGACCGCTCTATCGACCCGCTGGACGCTCGCGAGCTCCCACCGCCCGAGCCGTTACAGGAGACGCTCGAACGGGTGGCGGACCTCGACGAGGAGACGGTGCTGGTCCAGTTGAACGACCGGGAACCGAAGTTCCTCTATCCGAAACTCGACGACAGGGGCTTCGAGTATCGGACCGAGACGGTCGACGACGGCGTGCTGACGGCTATCTGGCGGTAAGGAGTCTCGACCGCTATCCGACGGTCGGCCGCTACTGCTTCGGGAACGTGGCGACGAACCGTCCTTCCGCCTCTTTTTCGACCTCGTAGCCGTCGGCGTCGAAGCTCTCGACTTCGGCTTCGAACTCGTAGTAGAGGGGCTTCGGGTCGTGATCGTTGACGATGCGGAGCGCCTCGCCGGCGTCGAGGTCGTCGAAGGCGTCGTGAATCTTCGGGTGGCGTTCGACCGGCGGTACGTCTCGGACGTCGAGTGTGGTTTCGGACATGATTACAGGAGTTCGGGGTTCGCGAGGTCGGCTATCGATTCGATGCGGGTGCGCCGGGTTACGGTGCGGCCGTCGGGTCGGCTCCGTCGGTCGTCCCGGTCGGCCGTCCGGCCACAGTCGCGGGCCGTGATGCGGACGTGCCAGTCGCCGCCGCGTCGCGTCGTCCGAGCGGACAGGCCACGCTCGTCGACGGTCTCGTAGAGCGTGGTCGGCTCCGCGCTGTGGACGACGACGGGCGCGTCCGCGAAATCGCCCAGCGACGCGAGTATCGCCTCGAACGGCGGGTCGTCCAGCGGTCGGACGTCGACGACGCGTTCGGGTGCCGCGGCTGGCATGTGTGGGTCTCGCCCGCGGAGGGTCCTGTCCGTTCTCCCGATTATGTTCGGGCGGCGAGCTTCGGCGGCTTCTCGTTGAGGTGTTTGTCGACGAAGCGGCGGACGATGATGCTCTCCGCGCGGTGGAGCGTCTCGCTGCAGGTCGATTTCGCGATATCGAGCCGGTCGGCCAATTCCGTCAGCGAACAGCAGCGCGGCGTGTCGTAATACCCCTCCTCGACGGCGGCCAGTATCAACTCGCGCTGTCGGTCCGACAGCAGGCGCTCGGGGTCGGCGGCGTCGTATATCGACTCGACGGTGTACGTGAAGCCGAACCGGTCGAGTTCCTCGCCGAGCGACGACAGCCGGTCGTTGGAGGTCCGCAACTCCACGTCCGCGACGCCCTCACGGATGACGACCGGGGGCTCGATGGGGATGCCCGAGGCCTGCGCGGAGAGCAACAACAGCGGGGCCGTCGTCTCTATCTGGACGATGGCTCGCCCCTCGCTCAACTGGAGCGGTTCGATGTCGGTCAGAAGGTCGTGGGCCGCCATCGACCGGAGGACGGCCTCGACGTCCGGTGCCGTGACCTCCAGCAGGGCGAAGCCGACCTCGTCGTCGGGCATCCCGGCGAGGACCCGGACCGTCGCCTCCGGGTGGTCGGCCGTGACGTCGTAGACCCACGTTCGTTCGGGCAGCTCGATGCTGAGCTGAACCAGCGGCATACTCGTATCTCGTTTTCCAGCGGCATAAGGTCGACTGGCCGTTCCCAGCCGGTGGGAATCGGGGCCTCGACCGGTCGGGTCTCGACCCCCACACTATCGGTTTCACACGCTCTCAGACGGGTACATAACGGAACTGGGCGAACATGTTCGCGTCATTCTCACGGCTCGAGACTTGCCTTGACCGGGTATATGGGTGGGGCCGTTACCACCGAGTGTAGCACCGCTGGCGACCACCCCAACCCCAAGACAATGACCGCAGACCAGACCCAAACGTCGTCCACCGCGGACGACCACGACGATTCGCACCCCGACCGCGACAGAGAGATGCTGCTCCCCAGCCTCGGCATGGAGCGCCGTGACTTCATGAAGGCCGGCGCAGTCGCCGGGGCGCTCGGGGGGCTTGCCGGGTGTACTGGCATGCTCAACGACAACTCGGGCGGCCAGACCACCAACGGAGCCCCCGACGCCCACGTCCCGCCGGGCGAACTCGACGACTACTACGCCTTCCTCAGCGGCGGCCACTCCGGGGACATCCGCGTTCTCGGGTTGCCGTCGATGCGGGAGATAATGAAAATCCCCGTGTTCAACCACGAGAGCGCACGCGGGTACGGCTACGACGACAAGAGCCGCGAGATGCTCGAGGAGGCGGGCGGCTACACGTGGGGTGACACCCACCACCCGCGCGTCAGCCAGACGGACAACGATTACGACGGCCGCTGGGCCTTCGTCAACGACAAGGCCAACGGCCGGATGGCCCGTATCGACCTGAAGTACTTCGAGACGGACGCCATCTGTAACATCCCGAACCAGCAGGGGACCCACGGCGCCTGTTGTGTCCTCCCGGACACGAAGTACGTCATCGGCGTCGGCGAGTTCCGCGTCCCGCTGGAGAACGACGGCACCCACGCCGCCGACCCCGACGAGTACGGTTCGGTCTTCGCCGCCATCAACCCCGAGACGATGAACGTCGAGTGGGAGGTGCTGGTCGACGGCAACATGGACAACGGCGACGGCGGCAAGGAGGGTAAGTGGTTCTTCACCACCGGCTACAACAGCGAAGGCGGCGTCACGCAGGCGGAGATGACCCGCTCGGACCGCGACATGGTGAAGGCGTTCAACATCCCCGCCATCGAGGCGGCCGTCGAGGCCGGCAACTACGAGACCATCAACGAGGTGCCGGTCGTCGACGGGCGACAGGACAGTTCGCTCAATCAGGGCGACGAGCCCATCGTGAAGTACATCCCGACGCCGAAGAGCCCCCACGGGGTCAGCGTCACGCCGGACAACAAATACGCCATCGCGAGCGGCAAACTCGACCCGACGGCCACCGTCATCGACATCGCCGCCCTCGACGAGGTCGACGACCCCGAGGAGGCCATCGTCGGCCGTCCGCGCCTCGGCATGGGCCCGCTCCACACCGCCTACGACGGCCGCGGCCACGCCTACACGACGCTGTTCATCGACTCGCAGGTCGTCAAGTGGGACATCGAGGCGGCCGTCGAGGCCGACCTGAACTCCGAGGACCCGGTCGTCGAGAAGATCGACGTCCACTACAACCCCGGCCACCTCATCGCCTCCGAATCCTACACCGCCGACCCCGAGGGCGACTGGCTCATCTCGCTGAACAAGCTCTCGAAGGACCGGTTCCTCCCGGTCGGGCCGATGCACCCCGAGAACGACCAGCTCATCTACATCGGCGACGACGAGAACGGGATGGAACTGGTCAAGGACAAGCCGTCGTACGCCGAGCCGCACGACGCGTCCATCGTTCAGGCCGACAAGATCGAGCCCGCCAGCACCTACGACCCCGAGGACATCGACCTCGAGTTTACCGCCTCCGGCGAGTCGTCGATGGAGCGGGTCGCCGACGACCGCGTCGAGGTGAAGATGTACTCGATGCGCAACGAGTTCGGCTTCTCGGAGATTACGGTCCAGGAGGGCGACACCGTCGAGATGCAGGTGACCAACATCGAGCAGACCAGCGACATCCTGCACTCGCTCGTCATCCCCGAACACGACATCAACATCAAGATGGCGCCGCAGGAGACCACGAAGGTCACCTTCGAGGCCGACGAGCCCGGGGTCTACTGGATGTACTGTGGGTTCTTCTGCAGCGCACTCCACCTCGAAATGCGCTCGCGGCTGATCGTCCAGCCGGAGGACTGATAGTATGAGAAAGTCGCTCGCCCGATTCGCGCAACTCCGACGGGGGCTGCCCCTCATCGCCGCGGGGCTGTTGCTCCTCGCGTTAGCCGTGCCGATGTGGCGCATCACGCTCACCGCACCGCAGTACCCTGGACAGGAACTCGTGATAAAGCTGTACGCCTACCCCCGATTGGGCGGCGACTACACCGAAATCCACTCGCTCAACAAGTACGTCGGGTTCTACTACCCCGACCCCGTCTATATCGACCCGAACTTCCCGCTCGACGACGGGTCGATCAAGACGCCCGAGTGGATACTCGGACCGGTCGTCTTCGTCGTCCTGGCGGCGCTGGGGGTCTTCGTCTCGCTGGCGCCGACCGTCCGGAAGCTGAAGCTCGGGCTGACCGGCATGCTGGCCGGCACCATCGCCCTCTTCATGGGCATGTTCGCGTGGATTCAGTTCCGGCTCTATCAGGCCGGCCACACGCTCGACCCGAACGCGCCGCTTCGCGGCGTCGAGGAGTTCACGCCACCGATTCTTGGCGGCTACGAGGTCGCCAACATCAGCGGCTTCGCGTGGTTCGGCCCCGGCGGCTACCTGACGGTCGTCGCGGTCGGCCTGCTCGTCGTCGCCTACGTGTTCCGCAACAGCGAGGCGACCTTCGGTGACGTGCCGGCCATGCTCGGCGAGCTTCGGAACGGTACGGACGGAATCGAACGCATCCGCGGTCGCGTGCGGGGGAGGTAACCATGAGCGGTCGCGCCGTCGAACTCGGCTTCCTGCTCGCGGTCGTCGGCATGCTCGTCGTGGCGGCGACGGCGCCGTTCGTCGTCGCGGCCCCCGAGGCGGAGGCCGAGGAGGGCTTCGACCTCGATACCGACCGCGCGTACGACGCGCCCGAGGTGCCCGACGAGACCACCGCGACGGTCGACGGCGAGACCTTCGAGAGCGCAGGGGCGGCGGTCGACGCCGCCGACCCCGGCGAGACGGTCGTCCTCGAAGGCCGGTTCGACGAGAACCTGACCATCAACGAAAGCGACGTGACCGTCCGGGCCGGCGAGGCCGGCGCCGCCATCGACGGCGGCGGCGAGGGCAACGTCGTCCTCGTCCGCGGGGAGAACGTCACGCTCGACGGTCTGTGGGTTCGGAACTCCGGCTACGACGCCGGCGCCGAGCACGCGGGCGTCTTCCTCGACGAGAACGCCACCGGCGCGACCCTGCAGGACCTCTATCTCTCCGGAATCACCTTCGGCGTCTGGGTCGACGGCGCCGACGAGGTGACGGTCGCCGACAGCCGCATCGAGGGACGCGAGGACATCGAGCGGCGCACCGACCGCGGCAACGGCATCAACCTCTGGGAGACCGAGGATACCGTCATACACGGCAACGAGATAACCGACGTCCGCGACGGCATCTACTACTCGTGGGCACAGGGCGTCGTGACGACGGACAACACCATGTGGGACAACCGCTACGGCGTCCACTACATGTACTCCGATAACAACCGCCTGGAGGACAACCTCGCGGTCGACAACGACGTCGGCTACGCGCTGATGGTCAGCGACGAACTCACCGTCGTCAACAACACGGCGGCCCGCAACGACGGCACCAGCGGCCACGGCATCCTGCTGAAGGACATCGAACGCTCCGAGGTCCGAGGCAACGCCCTCATGGAGAACGCCAACGGCCTCTACGTCTACAACACGCAGGACAGCAGTATCGTCGAGAACCTGCTGTTGCGCAACGACGTCGGCATGCACACCACCGCCGAAAGCGAGGGCCTGGAGGTCGTCGCCAACAGTTTCATCAGCAACACCGATGCCGTCACGACGACGACACAGGAACTCGAGGTCTGGAACGGCACCGACCGCGGCAACTATTGGTCGGGCGCCCAGACCGTCGACCTCGATTCCGACGGCCAAAGCGAGGTCCGCCACCGGCCCGCGGGGCTGGTCGAGTACCTCGAAACCGAGAACCCGCAGGTGGCAGTCTTCGCCGACAGCCCCGCCTTCGATGCGGTCCGGCTGGCCGAGAGCTCCTTCCCGGTCGTCGAGGCGCCCGGCATCGTCGACCAGCGACCGCTGGCCGAACCACACCACGACGACTGGAGGAAATATGCAGATAACAGCTAACGACGTCCGCAAGGAGTACGGTTCGGTGACGGCCCTCGATGGGCTGTCCCTGGAGATACCCGCGGGGTCGACGTTCGGCGTCCTCGGGACGAACGGCGCCGGCAAGACGACCCTGTTCAAACTGCTGGTCGGCCACGACCGGCCCGATTCGGGCCGGCTGACCGTCGGCGACCGCGAGGTGGCCGACGCCGGCCTCCGAATCCGCGAGCAGGTCGGCTATCTCCCCGAGCGGGTCGGCTTCCCGCCGGCGCTTTCCGGCCGCGAGATACTGAACTTCCACGCGCGGATGCGCGGGCTCCCACGGGACGGTCGCATCGCCGAGGCCATCAAGATGGTCGGCCTCGACGTTTCCGACGCCGACCGCGCCGTCTCCGGGTACTCCAACGGCATGCGGCGCCGACTCGGCCTCGCGGCCGCCGTTTTGCCCCGGCCGTCGGTGCTGGTCCTCGACGAGCCGACCGCCGGCCTCGACCCCCGCGGCGTCGCCGAGTTCCACGAGATAATCGACCGCGTGCGGACCGAGACCGGCGCGACGGTCGTCCTCTCGTCGCACGTCCTCTCGGAGATCGAGCGGCTCTGCGACCGCGTCGCCATCCTCGACTCCGGCCGCGTGCTCGCCTCAGGGGCCGTCGACGACCTCGTCGACACCGAGGACGTGACGGTTCGCCTCCGACCGGCCAGCGCCGACCGCGTTTCGGACCTCGTTGCGGCCGGCGGCGAGGTCGGCACTGCCTCGGCGACGAACGGCACCGTGACGGTTCGGTGTCCCGTCGAGGCGGTTCCGGACCTCTTTTCGGCGACCGAGGACATCGACCTCGCGGACGTGACCGTCGACCGCGAGGGACTCGACACCGCTTTCCACGACGCGCTCGGGGAGGTGAACGCATGACTGACGACGCTTCCACGGATACCGAAGCGGATGCGGCCCGCCCGGACGGCGGCTACGCTAGCGGTCACGAACTGGTCGCCGACGGCGGCGAGCGACGGTCGCTCCGGCAGGTCGTGACGGTCGCCCACACCGAGTACCGACTCGCGATGCGGAGCCGCTGGGCGCTGGCGCTGGCCGGCCTGTTCGTCCTCTTCGGGTCCATGCTGGCGACCTTCAGCGGGTCGGCGGTCGGCCCGGAGGGCATGGAGCGGGTCGTCGCCAGCCTCACCAGCCTCGCCGTCTACCTCGTCCCGCTGGCGGCGCTGGCGTTCGGCTACGACGCCGTCGTCGGCCGCGACGAGGAGGGCTGGCTCGAGGTCGTCTTCTCGCTGCCCGTCTCCCGGGCGCGGGTCGTCGTGGGGACCTATCTCGGTCGACTCGCCGTCCTCGCGGGCGCGACGGTGCTCGGCTTCGGCTTCGTCGGCTTCCTCCTGCTTCGGGAGTTCGGCGTCACCTACTGGGCGTCGTTCCTCGCGTTCCTCGGCGGGGCGGTCGCGGTCGGCGCGGCCTTCCTCGCGCTGTCGCTTTTGGTGTCGACGGTCGCCCGCGAGAAGACCCACGCCCTCGGCCTCGCGCTTCTGGTGTGGGTGTGGTTCGTCCTCGTCCACGACCTGCTCGCGCTGGGCGTCGTCGCCGCCTTCGACCTGCCGGGGACGGTCCTGACCGGCTTCGTCCTCGCGAACCCGGCGAGCGTCTTCCGCGTGCTGGTGTTGGGCCAGCTCGGCACCACCGCCGGCAGCGGCTTCACCGCCGCGCTGGCGACGACCAGCCTCTCGACGGGCCTGCTGGTCGCCTCGCTCGTCGCGTGGTGTGTCGTCCCGGTCGCCGCGGCGGCCGTCCTCGTCCGCCGCCGGAGGGTCTGACCGTGTGCGACCACGGGCTTTCCCGGCGTCGGGTGCTCCGCGATACGGCCGGCCTCGGGGCGGTCGCCCTCGCCGGCTGTCTCGGCGGCGGCGAGGAAACGCCCGCTGAGACGCCGGACCCGATAGCCCTCGACGACGGCCGGACCTGCGACGTCTGTGGCATGGTCATCGCGGAGGGATACGGCCCGAACGGGCAGGTGGCCTACGACGGCGACTACCCGCCGGACCGCGAGGGCCCCGCCCACTACGACAGCGTCCGCGAACTGTACGCCGACCGGTTCGCACAGGCCGACCGCGGTACCGACGCTCTGGTGACCTACGTCACCGACTACTCGACGGTCGACTACGAACTCGAAACCCGTGACGGCGACCGGTACATCACGGGGTCGGTCGCCGCCGACACCTTCGCCGAGGCCGCCGAGGTCGTCTTCGTCGTCGACAGCGGCGTTCAGGGTGCGATGGGAGCGGATTTTCCTGCCCTTTTCTCGGCGGAGCGGCGCCGAGGCCTTCGTCGACGCCGAGAGCGGCCGCGTGGTCGCCGAGGTGACGCCCGACCTCGTCGGGTAGTCCACTGCTGTCCCTGCCGGTTTGCTCCGTCCGAATCATCGAGCGATAGCCGATACTGCTTTCCTCGCGGGAATCCGGGCGTGACTCTAAATAAACGTACATAAGTGGGCCGACGTTAGTAGTCAGATATGCCAATCGACCGGCGTACGGAGATGACCGAGGAGGAGACCGCGGCGTTCCTCGGTCGACAGGAAACGGGGGTGCTCGCGCTCGCTCGCGAGGACGCGCCGTACGCGATTCCCATCTCCTACGGCTTCGACGCCGACGCTCGCGAGTTCTACATGCGCCTCGTCTCGACGCCCGACAGCGAGAAACGGGAGTTCCTGGCCTCCGAGCCACAGGCCCGCCTCGTCATCTACGACGAGGTCGACGACGTCTATCGGAGCGTCATCGCCATCGGACCGCTGGAGGAGATCGACCCCGGCGAACTGTCGGTCGAGGAGATCCAGCAGTACGGCGAGGCGAAGCGACCGCTCTTCGAAATCTGGCCGGAGCAGAAGGGGGACCTCGACATCGAACTGTATCGGCTACGACCGGACTCGTTGAGCGGCCGGCTCATCGAGGTCGACCGCGATTTCTAAGCTTCCGCTTCGATCCTCTCGAAGGACTCGTCCTCGACCGAACCGGTACAGACTGGACAGCCACTCGAGAGGATGGCCTCTCGCATGGAGGCGTTGACCTCGATCTCTTGGCCGCATTCGGGGCAGGTGAACATGTATTGGGTCGTCACGGTGTTTCAGCTCCTGTTCGGTCGTCGGTGGGTCGCCTGCCGGCGACGGACAGTGGTCGCCCGCTGGCGACGGACAGTGGTCGCCCGCCGCCGATTGTCGGTATATGAGCGCGGTGTCGGCCCATCCATATAGGTGTCCTCATACGTGTTCCCGGACTCACTCGTGAGCCCCGGTGAGCATCGTTTCGGGACGGTCCGAACACCGCTCGGAACGTGCCATCTCAGTCGGCTCCGATCGGCGACGGGCCGCCGGCGTCGACCTCTATGTCGACCTCCAGTTCCCCGGCGTCCATCGAGACGACGAGCCCGTCGAAGGTGCGCTGGTACTCGCTTGCGTGCTTGCCGTCCGCGCGGAGGCGGACCCGCTCTTCGAGGAGCCCGGCGTCGGTCAGCAACTCGACCTTCCGGTAGGTCGTCGACCGGGGGATGTCACAGCGGTTCGTGAGCTCCTGTGCGGTCAGGGCCTCGTCGTCGGTCGCCTCCAGTAGCTTTCGGCAGTCGGGGTCCTCGAGCGCCGTGAAGACGCGTTCGCAGTCGATGGCTCCGGAGTCGCCGAGCCGACCGCCGGATTCGCCCTTGCACAGTTGTGATAGGCCGCTCGTCATATACGATAGATATAGCTGGAGGGTGGGGAATTGGCACCCTCAGTATGCGGGGTGTTTATAAGCAATCCCGGAAGCGGGCCGTTCGCCGCCGTCTCGGGCGGCTCTCTGTCGCCCGCCTGCGCCGACCGCGCCGGGAGTCGGGAGTGGACTCGGCAGACAGGCTTAGGGGGCTCCGGCGACGAGGTGTGGGTCATGCCAGCGGGGATTCGAGCGGAGGTGAAGGTCGACGCCGACGGGACCTGTCCGGTCGTGCAGGCGTCGGCCACCGCGGACGCGCCGGTCTACTCCGTCACCCGGAGCGTCTCCCCCGACGCCCCCGACCGGGTCACCGTGGAGTTCATGCTCGAAGCCGACGACCCCGAGGCGGACGTCGAGTTGTCGAAGGTGTTCGATTACGGCGACAAGAAGGTCTACCGCTTCTCGCGGGAGTTGGGCCGTGGCTGTCCCTGCGAGGCCGTCGAGACGTTCGACACCCCGGTCGTCGACATCCGCACGCGGGACGGCATGCTCTATCTCGTGTTCCACGCGGCGGGCATGGCGGAGTTACAGGAGGTCATCGGCTCGCTTCAGGAGCGGTATCCGACCGTCGACGTCCAGCGGCTGCTCCGCTCGGAACACGACCGCCCCGACGACAACCTCGTCTTCCTCGACCGCGGCGACCTGACCGACCGCCAGCGGGAGGTGCTGGAGACGGCCCACCGGATGGGCTACTTCGAGCATCCGCGAACCGCCAACGCCGGCGAGGTGGCCGACGAACTCGACATCTCGCGGTCGACCTTTTCGGAACACCTCGCGGCCGCCCAGTCGAAACTGCTGGACGCCATCCTCGACTCGTGACGCGCGGCCACCGTGAAGCCGAACATGTTCGGGACTGGGCGTTTCCGGGGAGGGCCCGTACATGGACCCATGAGTACGGACGAATCGCGTGTCGCCGAAGAGGCCGTCGGAACCCGTTCCGAAACGACGGTCGACGTTCGCTGTACCGGCCACGTCCGCCGTGAGGTGGGCGAGCATCGCTTCTCGTACACCTTCGAGGGAACGACGCTCCGGGCGTTCCTCGATGCCTTCTTCGAGGAGTACGACGTCGCCGACATGCTCATCGCCGATACGGAGGAGGAAGCGACCGCCCACGGGTGGGTCCCCGACGAGGTCGAGGCCGCCGGCGACTGGGCGAAGAACCCGGAGGGCGAACAGACCCGCGCGTTCGCCCGCGTCGCCGTCAACGGCCGGTTCAACGAGCACCTCGACGGCCTCGACACCGAGCTTCGAGAGGGAGACCGGGTCGCGCTCATGTACCCCTTCATGTTTTGTTGTTGAGCGCGTTTGTCCCGTAGGTCATGTCGGCCGCCACGGTCTCCCGCGGAGCGCGCTTCTTCGTCGTCACCAGCCTCGCGTGGCTCGTCTGCTGGCAGGCCGCGGTCGTCCTCGGGGGCGGCCGACGGGTCGCCGTCCTCCTCGGTCTCTACGGCTTCGTGCTGCACATGGTCTTCGGGAAGGCCTACGCGCTCGTGCCGTCGTACTTCGACCGGCCGCTGGCGTTCCCGAAGGCGCCGCTGGTCCACCTCCCGCTGGCGGCCGGCGGAACGGCCGCCATGGCGCTGGATACGGCTGGTTTCGTCGACCTGTGGGCGGTCGGCGCGGCAGCGTGGGCCCTCGGCTGTGGCGTCTTCGTCGGCACCCTCCTCTGGAGCGTCCGGGACAACCCCCTCGGCAGCGAGACGGGGACCGCCGATTCGAAGGCCCAGTACCGCGGGACCGACCGCCTCGCCAACGGCTTCGTCCCCGTCGTCTTCGCGTACCTCTTGACCGGGGCGGCCCTGCCGGTCGCCGCCCTCCTCGGCGTCCCGACGCCGCTTCCGACCGCCGGCCCGCCGGTGACTCACCTGCTCGCGGTCGGGACCGCGGCGCTGCTCGTCTTCGCGCTCGGGTTCCGACTGCTCCCGCGCTTTCTCACGGTTCCGCCACGAACTCGCCTTGCCGCCGTAGTCTTGCCGGCTGGCGCCATCGGGCCCCTCCTGCTGGCCACCGACTTCGGCGGGGGAACGACGTTCCTGCTGGGCGGCACGCTGCAGTCGGTCGCGCTCCTCGGCTTCGCCGTCGCCTACGCCGATGTCTTCTATCGGAGCGACCGGCGCCGCCTCGGGCTGAACACGTTCCTGCTCGCGGTCGCCTTCGGCGTCGGCGTCGCCACGCTCGGCCTCACGATGGCCATCACGGGCATCGACCCGGCGATAGCCGACGCCCACGCCCGCCTCGCGCTGCTTGGCTTTCTCGGCTTGGCCATCGTCGGCGTCAGTTATCAGTTCTATCCGCCCGCCGTCGCCGGAGTTTCGGGTCTCGACGACCGAACCGCGACGGCCGCCGTCGGCGCCCTTGCCGTCGGCGTCCTCCTCGAAGCCGGCGGCCTGCTCGGCGGTAGCGACATCCTCGTCACCCTCGGGCGCTGGCTGGCGCTCGTCGGTGCGGTCCTGCACGCGCTCGTCGTGGTGGCCGTGCTTCGGTCACGGCACTGACTCGATGGCGCGATGGGCGGCAACTCGCTGACTCGTCACCCACGGGCCGATGGCTTAACTCCGTGGCGGCCCGCGCTCCGATAGATGAACCTCACGGACGCGCTGGACCCGGCCGACAGCGAGCAGGTGGGTGCGGTCGCCGCCGCGCTGGCGGGGATGGAGCGGGACCTTCACGAGGCGATACAGGACCACTACGACGCCCTCGGAGTCGACCCGCCGGCCGACCGCGACGCCCCCGAAGAGCGCATCGCCCAACTCCGTCGGCTGGTCGACCACCACCTCCGCGAGGACCTCTGGGGATATTTCGTCGCCGAGCAGGCCCCCGAGGGACTCGAAAACCCCGAGGAGGCCGAACGGTACGCGGGGATGGACCGGAAGGCGTGGAACGACACCGTCGAGGAGTGGGTCGAAGCTGCTGGGGCGGCGCCCGAAGCGGACGAGTCGGCCCCCGACCGGGTCGTCCGCGAGCGGTTCGGCCTCGACCGTGCGACCTTCGAACGGCGGGTCGTCGAGTGGACGCCGGAGCGGACGCTCCGCATCGCGTTGCGCGGGCCGATGGACGCCGACATCGAGCGGTTGCGGGTGGCGACCAGCGCGCTCCGGCGGAAGCGGGACGGTGAAGAAGGCGGCGGCTGACCGCGTGAAACCGGCCGATTCCACTGTCGGTGGACCACCGCGACCGGATGTCAGAGGCCAGACGTCGGTCGTACACCGACCGTCCCATTGGGGACCTTCGTACGGACCGTCGTAACGATGTACCGGCATCGCCGACCTGTATTGGCGATGACCGGTAACAGACGACAACGGTCCGTAGGTGTGGGGTCGCGGGCAACGACCGTGGTGTCGTGGAATCGGCCATTCGAACGGTTTCGACGCACGAAGTTCAAGATGATGGCTCATATTTTAGGGCCGCCCCGACAGCACATTCGCCGACGGCGGCGGTCGCATCGGCGACTGCGTTGCGTCGTGTTAAGTTAAGCATGATTCCACCAGACGGCGAAGGCTTGAAGCCACGATTCTGCGGTCGTCGGCTTCACGTGGCTGAACGTATTTGAAAACGAAGAGGTACGCCGTTTTACTTCTCTAAA
>NZ_JAYEZM010000013.1:0-93393 GCF_037031205.1 Natronomonas amylolytica
GTGAAGGTTTGCTGGAGGTGTTGGCCGAGTTCGTCGGGATGGTCGAAGTCCCAGTGGGGGTAATCAGAAGCGAACATCACCGACTCTGTCCCGAGGATATCGATCATCTCCGGCATCTGGGTAGGATCGTTGGGTTCGCCGAGCGGTTGGCTGGCAAAGTAGAACTGATCACGGATGTACTCTTCAGGACTCTTCTCAAGGAGTGGTGCTTCACTCCGCCGGATCGAGTATTCCTTGTTGAGTCGCCACATCATATAGGGCACCCACGAGATTCCGGCCTCGAGAAACACGAAGTTGAGGTCAGGGAACTTCTCGGGGACGCCTTCGACGACGAGACTTGTCAACGCGAGCGTCTGACTCCACAGATGCGTCAGCGTGTGCACCTCCAGGAACTGTTCGAGCCCTTGGTTCTGAATCGGGAACTGGTACTGGAACGAGGTAGCGGCACCCGCATGGAATGTGATGGCGAGATCGTTCTTTTCGGCAGCCTCGTATATGACGTCATAGGAGGAGTCGCCAAGCGGCGTGTCTGGCGTCGTCGCGTAGATGAACAGACCGACAATCTGGTCTTCGTCGCCCACCCGCTCGATTTCCTCGGCGGCCGCCTCAGGATCCTGAGTGGTGATGAGTGCACAGCCGTGGAAGTCGGTCGGATCGAGGAACTTCTCGATCAGGACATCATTGTAAGCCCGCATCAGCTCGACGGCTAAATCGGTGCTGGGAAGCCGACTGATACCGGAGATAGTATTGAGAATCGGGTAGTCGATATGAAATGGTTCGACTAGTTCCGTCTCGATTTGTTCCGGATGGGTGAGTCGACGGGTGTCGATTTTGCCGCCCATCATCGGATCCCAGTCGGCGCCGGCCGATGCTGGGTAGCAGTACTCACTTAGGACCCGACTCTCGTACGGCTCTTCAAGATGAGCTGCCAGCTCCTCCGGTGCGATGGAGAGGTGGACGTCGGCGTCGACGGTAGTTGTCTCTTCAAGGATCTGCGTGGTATTAGCTTGCGGTGACATGGTTCGTCACTTACTAACAAAACTTTCTACCCGTATTATATTTGCGGTAGAGGGTCTGTACCGGGCGGGTGACAACCGATTCATTTGAACGATACACATGGCTGCGTGCATCAACCCGTTACTGGTTTCGTGTCTGACCAGCGCTCGTAAGCGAAACCCACTCTTGTGCGCCCCTTAGATTTCAGTCGTGATTCTCACGAACCCAGATACGACGAAACAAGTAGAGACAGAGGTTAGAGATCAAGTCCGAACGCTTCGATAGCGTTCTCGTGCAACAACTTATTCCGGTCTTCTTCGGAGAACGTCTTCCGGAGGTGCTGATCAACGCCGTCTGGGTGATCGAAGTCCCAGTGTGGATAGTCAGTCGCGAAGATGATTGAATCGGTCCCCACGAGTTCAATCATTTTTTGTATCATCTCGGGGTCATCCGGTTCACCAATCGGCTGTGTGCCGAAGTAGAACTGGTCGCGGACGTACTTCTCGGGACTTTTCTTCAGTAGTGGCGCTTCGCTCCGCCGAATCGAATACTCCTTGTTGAGTCTCCACATGGTGTACGGTACCCACGAGACTCCCGACTCTAGGATGGTAAAGTTGAGATCCGGGAACTTTTCAGGAACACCGTTGACGAGCAGGCTGGTCAGGGTCATCATCGCACCCCAACTGTGGAACAGCGTGTGGGCCTCGAGAAACTGCTCGAAGCCCTGATTCTGCCGCGGGAACTCGATCGCACCGCCGTTCACCGAGCCATGATAGGCGACTTGGAGGTCGTTGTCTGCAGCGGCACGATAAATAACGTCGTAGCGCTCATCACCAATCGGTGGATTCGCACCGACGGTATCGAGCAATATACCGACGACCTGATCCTCGTCGCCCACCCGCTCGATTTCCTCGGCAGCCGCCTCTGGATCCTGAGGCGCGAGCGAGATAAGGCCGAAGAAGTCCTCGTTCTCGTCGAGGAACCGGTCCAAGAGCAGGTCGTTGAAACCCCGCATCAGGGCGTTCGCGAGATCGGTCTGTTGGATCCGTGCGAGCATTGGGAGCCCATTGACGATCGGGTGATCGACGTGAAAATCCTTACAGAGTGTGTCTTCGATGTCGGCTGGCGACTCGACCCGGTCGCTCTGTATCTTACCTCCCATCTCCCGGTTCCATCCGTCGAAGGGAACTGGTGTGTAGGTTGGATTCTCGATGAAGCTCTTATATGGCTCATCGATATACGCGGCCGCCTCACTCGGTGGGATGGTGAGGTGGACGTCCCCATCAATGACGAGCGTCTCTTCTAGTGCCTTTGGTGGCTGGCTCTGTGCCATATGCTATGTGTGCTAGAAACAGTCATCAAACTTTCGCCGCTCTCGGACGTCTATTGGTACGAATTCGGTTCTTACTCGAAGGGACTGGAGTTATTCACCGGTTGTTCAGGGGATACGATTTTACCGTCCCTTTACGATACAGATGGTTATGAGAATCGCAGTCATCGGTGCAGGTGCCCTCGGCTGTCTCTTTGGTGGACGACTAGCCGCCAGCGGACACGACGTCTGGCTGCTCCATCATCGTCAGAAGTACGTTGACCGTCTCCGTGCGGATGGAATTAATCTCTTCGACGACGGAGACGGCCCTCTCGAAATTGATGTCCCTGTAACAGCCGACGCAGAGGATGTCGCCCCCGTCGACCTTGCTCTCGTGCTTGTGAAGGCCCACCAGACGTCGCATGCCATGAAGCAGCATCGAGCCTGCCTCGACGAGCGGACGCGCATACTCACACTACAGAACGGGCTCCGGAACAGGGACCGGTTGATGTCGTTTGTCGATTCGAATCGGGTTCTGGCTGGCGTCACCTACGAAGGGGCGATGATCGAAGCGCCGGGCGATGTCTATCACACAGCTGCTGGAGGTTCCATCGTTGGAGGCCCTGATCGGACGTTCGCTGAGGAAGTGGCGGCTGTGTTCGACGATGCGGGCCTCGGCGTCACGGTGGTAGACGACCCGGAGCCCGTTATTTGGGACAAACAGCTCGTCAGTCTCGCAGTCAAACCGTTCGCTGCCCTGACTCGTCTGCCGAACGACGAATTGCTGAAGCGGGACGACCTCTGGTGGGCCATGTCGTGCGTGCTGGAGGAGGCCGTCGCAGTCGGAACTGCACGCGGTGTCGACTTTCCACATGACGAACCGCAAGCAGCTGCTCTAGAACGACTCGCCAAGATTCGCAAGCGCGCGGACGGCCACCGATCAAGTATGCTACAGGATGTTGAAAGCGGCCGTCGTACCGAGATAGATGAAATTAATGGAGCTATCGTCTCGTTCGCCGAGGATTGCAGTGTTGAGGTACCGTTCAATCGGGTACTGACTGCACTTGTCCGTGGGCTGGAATACGGATACAGTGCCCGCTGATTGGTTTTTCCCGGCTACTGACTACAGATTACTGTCCGTTCACAGGCGATTTCAAAACTGAGGAATATAGAACCGAAACGAGCCCCCGAGGTCGGTTTCCGTTCAGATGTTGATGCCGAAGGCTTCGGCAGGGGTATCACCCAGAATCTGCTGGCGTTCCTCAGCGGTGAAGGTTTGCTGGAGGTGTTGGCCGAGTTCGTCGGGATGGTCGAAGTCCCAGTGGGGGTAATCAGAAGCGAACATCACCGACTCTGTCCCGAGGATATCGATCATCTCCGGCATCTGGGTAGGATCGTTGGGTTCGCCGAGCGGTTGGCTGGCAAAGTAGAACTGATCACGGATGTACTCTTCAGGACTCTTTTCCAAGAGGGGAGCCTCGCTCCGCCGGATCGAGTATTCCTTGTTGAGTCGCCACATCATATAGGGCACCCACGAGATTCCGGCCTCGAGAAACACGAAGTTGAGGTCAGGGAACTTCTCGGGGACGCCTTCGACGATGAGACTCGTCAACGCCAGCGTCGACTGCCACAGATGCGCCAGCGTATGAATCTCCAAGAACTGTTCGAGGCCCTGGTTTTGAATCGGGAAGTCATACTTAAAGGTGGTGGCTGCGCCGCCATGGAAGGCGATTGTGAGATCGTTCTTTTCGGCGGCCTCGTACATGACGTCATAGGAGGAGTCACCAAGCGGGGGGTTTTGGGCGAAACTCTCTACGAAGAGGCCGATGATTTGGTCTTCGTCGCCGAGACGGTCGATTTCCTCGGCGGCCGCCTCGGGGTCTTGGGGTGCGATACAGGCGAGTCCGTAGAAGTCGCTGGGATCGAGGAATTTTTCGAGGATGACGCGGTTGTTCGCGCGCATCAGTTCGACGGCGAGGTCGGTGTTGGGTGATTTGGCCGCCCCAGAGATGGTATTGAGAATCGGATAATCAACGTGGAACCCATCGACCAGATCTTCTTGTACCGTCTCCGGACTGTCGAGCGCTCGCCCTTCTATTTTTTCTCCCATATATGGATCCCAGTCACTGCCGGTTGAGGCTGGATAGCAGTATTCGCTTAGGACCCGGCTCTCGTAGGGCTCGTCCATGTGGGACGCCACCTCGTCGACCGAAATCCCCCGCGAGAGGTGGACGTCAGCATCGACGATAGTCGTCTCTTCCAGTACGTTCGCACCGCTAATTTGCTGTGACATCTTCTAGCATGGGGTGGATTCTGGAGCACAATTATCATTGGGGTTCCAGAATTATGTGCCGTTACTAAGCACACATCGACCACGTTTTTTGCGTGAAAGTCAGCCTCTACCTGCCCACGCGTGTCCGAAACGGCACTGTCATACACCGTGTTACTAGTTCTTTGTAACTGGTTTAACCGGGCGTAGGAGCTGTCTCTAACCGGTTCCAGCTGTCGGTCAGAACATAAACGTGACCAACAAGTAGGTTATTCCGCTTATAATTAGGAGATAGACACCGACGACCCCGATCGGAAGCAGGCCAGCTTCACGCATCTCTCCCAATCGAATCTCGAACCCTAGTCCGGCGAAAGCAACTAGGAACAGTACATTTGAGGCCACCCCGATCGAGTCGAGGACAGTCGCGGAGAGTACGCCCGTGTTCGCGACTGCCGCGAGTGCGATAAAGCCGACGAGGAATTTCGGAAAGTCCGTCCAGAGCCGTTTCATTGAATGTGATGATTCCGTGTCGTCTTGATTTGTGTACCAGACCGAGAAGCCCAGAACAACAACCCCGATTAGTGCGTTCCGAGCGAGTTTCGTCATCGTCGCCCATTCACCTGCCGCCGCTGAATGAGCGAACCCGGCAGCGGCGACAGGTCCTGTAGAGAACATCGAAAGCCCGATCCAGATCCCGTAGAAGCGGGCCCCAAGGTCGAGAGAGCCTCCGACGATGGGGAAGGCGACCAGCGTGACCGCATCGAAAAGAAGAATCGTCGCGGCTGCATGCGCGATTTGGTGTTCACGAGCTTCACAGACCGGTGCTACCGCCGCAACAGCCGAGATGCCACAGATGCTCGATCCTGCCGCTAGAAGTGAGCCGGTTCGCTCGTCCAAATTAACGAGACGAGAAATGACAATGACCAACACGACCCCGAAGACAACCACGAAAAGAACGAGTGCCACGACCACGGGGCCCGCAGCGACGATAGAGTCCAAAGAGAGACTGGCACCTAAGAGGACGATTGCTGTCTCTAGAAAGAGCGAATGTTTCTCTATGCCCGGCTTCGCCCAGTTTGGGAGACCAGCCACATTGGCGATGACAGCTCCCAGCGCGACGGCGAGGATGAGCGGCGTCAAAAACGGGATAGCTGACCCGAGGAGTCGTGCGGCGGCAGCAACGACAGCGAGTAAGCCGAGGCCCGGGATGACTTTCCATATACCCGTTTTCATAGAGTGTAAACGAAGGTTCCAGCAATGATTACTGCTGCCAGCAGACAGGCCTGCCAGCCTCGTTCGAACGACCCGAAGTACGCTAGCAAATCGGACATCGGTTTAATACACCACAACCCTCACTATTTATATCATAGATAGGGGAATTCTATGCCGATAGCATAACTTTACTTTGCTCAGGGTATTTTGTCAGTTAAGGTGTTCTTCCCTAGTAGGCCCTTCTCCATTTACAAGGGAGTTCCAATTGGCGGAGTTCGAAATGCCGTAAACCACGCCGACCACCTGTACCAACCTAGTTAATTTCCGACCGCTTGGAACATACAGGTTCTGGAGGTCGTGGACGTATAGGGTCAGTCGGAGCGTCGGCTGATTTTGACGGTTCCGCTGGGTCGATACTGTTCGAACAGGGTGGCGAACAATCGGTAGTCGCGGGGATCGATACCCAGCAAACAAAGCAGGGTAACGAACACTGCCACTCCCACTGCGGCTCCGACGACCAGCAGGACGACCCCCTCCAACAGGGGACGAAAAGCGACCATCGCGGCGGCCATCCCGACTGCAGCCACCACCGGCTTGAGGTACTTGCGGGTAAATGGTTGGAGATCCTCTAAGTACCATAACTGTCCGAGGCGAAGGACGTTGATGAACGCTAACGACCCTGCCGTTCCGAGAGCGGCACCGACAAGGCCGAGTCTGAGGACGAGGTAGTAGCTCAACCCGATATTCAGAATCCCCAGTCCCCAAGAGTTCACCATCCGGAGGTACTGGTGATCAGTCATCAACAGCAGCCAGCCAGTCGCACCTACCGCCGCTGCAATCACCCGTCCGATGACGAACACCGCCACCACCATCGACCCGTGGGTGAAGGCGGACCCGAACACGCCGAGTAGCTCAACCCGATATATGAGCAAAATAAGAGCTATCGGAAGTGTTACGGTGACGATCCAGCGGGTAACCGCGCTATACATTGACTGGAGAACGGCGTATTCGCCGTCGGTGTAGAGATCTGAGGCGACCGCGGGAAGTAGAGAGTTGAACGCAATCAGCGGCAGGGTAATAAACCCCGTCAGGAATAAAGCGATATTGTATATGCCGGCGGCTTCTGCTGTCAGAAGCCAGCCGATCAGAAGGACGTCAACGCGGCTGCGAAGCACCAACCCCACTCGCGAGGCTGCACTCGGGACAGCGTGGTTGTAGAACTCCCAAGACTCCCCGAGTGTCGGCTGGCCGGCACGGAGATCGGTCTGTTGGAGGATCAGTCCGAAGGAAAGGGCCGCCAGCACAGTCGTCGTCAAGGTGATTGCACCCACGATACCAAACACTGAATAGCCGAGGACGAATGCGACCAAAACTGCGACAAGGCGGGCCGCCGGAATTCCCACCCGTAACAGCAGTGTCTGGTACTCAACGAGTTCGAGGGTTCGAAAGATATTGGCGAACAGTCGGATGAATGTAAACGCCGGCAGCATCAGCGCGAACAGCCGAATAACGCCGACAAAGGAGGGGTGTTCGAGGGTAACTGTGTTGATTATCGGCGCCAGCACGAACATTCCGGCTGCAATGAGGCCACTGACGACTCCCGCGGTTACGTAGGCGATGCCAATGATGTGGTTCCGCCGGGTAGAATCGTCGTACTCTGGGAGGAACCGGACGACTGACTGGTCGGAACCGAGTGGAGAGAATCGAGAGAGGAGGCGGATGATACGATCGCCCAACGAATAGACGCCGAACAGTGCTACGGGAAGACCTTGGGTGAGCGCAAAGTTCACTATGAACTGGAGCATCCGTTGTGTGAACACGCCGCCACCGTTGACGACGGCACCGTGGGTAACCGACTCAAGGGAGTCGAAGACGATTTCGTCGGTGTCGTCCGATGGCTCAGCCACTAAATATCACCTGCCGCCACTGGGACTGCCAGCACTTGGAGAGACTGCTGCTAGCGGGGAATTAATTCTATTGGTTCCAAGTTAGCTTGACTGCAGGTTGGTAACAAAAATACACATTTCTAAGTTGATTGTTCGGAGACGAACCGAATTCCTTAGGACTGGGCAGCAAACTCAAGTCGACGAACCAACACTAACAATGGAGTGATTGTTACAAATTGGCCGCCAATTGACTCACTGAAACAATAATTATTTGTGAGTGCTATACTCTAGCAAGAACTGGTGAACCTATGAGCTCTAAGCCATCCCCTGTCAACTCATCAGCAGTCAGTTGCTTCTCGGAATGCCCATATTTCGAAAGTGTTGAGGGATCATGCAGCCACGAGTTCGATCAAATGCTTATTCAACAATTTCTCGATAATCCCGATACGAGTTGTCCGGTGTATGCCGAATGGCGGGCAGAGCAGATGGCTGCGCTCGCCCGTCGACTTGAATCGGAGTGGTAGCTATTCCTGAAGCCTCCGCTCCGAAGTAATGACGAATATTATGGACGGTGTTACCCTCCGTCAGGTCTGTCCCCTACGGATGTGAAAACGTCCCCTCTACTATAGCCGGTAGCGAGGCGAAATCCCACCGTTAACGGATGGAATAATCTAACTGAGAATCTTCCCCGCTCATAGCCATAGTGGGGTTGGATGTTTGCGTAACATCTTTACGGGGAAATCTCTGTCTCTATTGAACCCTTTTGCCGTCATGTAGCTTTGTGTAGCTACGTATTTCTCTTTCTTCAGCTACGAATGGGCCGGAGAGGTACGCGACTGACTTGAGGAACTCATTGAGGACAAAGCCAACGAACTCGGGTTAGAGATACTGGAGTTGGCGATACACCTAATCACGTTCACTTGTTTATAACAGGCGACTTGACGCTCGCTCCTAACAAGGTAATGCAACAGATTAATAGATACTCTTTGCGCCAACTCAGCGAGGGGTTCGACTTCAACCTGTCCTCGCTGTGGACGCATTCGTACTTCGTCTCTAGCACAGGGGCCGTGTCCAGCGAGATTATCGAGGGGCACACCGCCACACAAACTGGTGAGTAGCCATGTAACGGAACGTCTTAACCACATTACGGACAAACTCCACCCGCTGACCAACGGAATATCGATCTGCTTGTGCGTGGGAAGGTGTCAGTACCTCAGTAAGAATTGCCGTCCCATCGTTGATGTCGGATCGATAGTTCTGTGGAGGCCCCGACAGCTGTCAGCAAAACCCTACAGCTGAACAGGGTGATTGTCTCACCACAACCGGTATCATCGATCGCCACCCAATCTGCTTGTAGAACCCGTAACGCTAGGAATTCCACGGCACCACGACATCGAAGTTGATGAGACGGCAGTCGAGATTACTACGGCAGACTATCCGATTGGAGATGGTTACCAGTTCGGAGCGTTTCAATTTTCTTGGCGATGGCGGCGACCACCCAAAGGATAGGGTGCCGAGAGCCAGTTTCTTCGTAGAGATATTCAGTAAATACGTCGATGTCGCTGTCAATGCTTGGCCGCAGTTGCTTGTCGATGAACTGCTGTCGGTCAACAAGAAGCTGCTGGCATCGTTCCTCCAGTTCTTCGAGCGTCGACCACGCCTCGATGCGCTGCTCTATCGGCATGCCGGAGTCCGTCGGCGGGCGTACCGATGTTAGCTGTGACTCGATAGCCTGGATTCGTTCCTTGGCTTCCCGAAGGTGTTCGCACTCATCATCAAGGGTTGCTGCGTAGCGACGGTTCTGCTCGACTCGATCGCCGGTCGTGACCAGCAGGTTCCGTCTCGTTAGCGGACGTAGCCCGCCACCCGAGGACAGTTTCTCGGCGAGGTTTGTGCCGAATTCCGCCTGCAGGCTCTCATCAATAGTTTCACCGTACTCCTTGTCGTAGTTTGGGGTGTCCATCACAGTCTCCTCGTAGCGCCGACGGAGCGTCTCGACCCGCGTTCTATTTCGCTCACTTTCAGCACCGGCTGTCGCTTGCGCTGTCGACGTGGTTGAGAGTCTAACCGCCTTTAGGAATGATTTCCACGCACGGCATTCCTGCCGAGCCAGCGATCGCTCTTCCTCAAGGCTTTCTATCGCTTGTTGTAATCGTTTGACATTATCTTTCATCTGCCAATCTGCTCGTGACCCCCTCAATTGTTCAGTTGTCTGTGTTGGTACTTAACACTACCCACTAACAAAACCAACTTCGTCAATTACGGCACCCGAAAACTCAGACCGAAGTAGTGCAGCGATACCCATTGTGCGGGTTCAGTCGGAGGAATGGTCCAGTATAACCCTCCTGAAACGGGGTTGTTCGTTCAACTCTTTGGGGCGGCTGTTGTTGGCGTTTAGAACGAGCAATGTGGCGAACTATGGCGCCGTCATTCGCCGCTTAGACGTTCACCAGAAGCAACTCGCTTCCCGACTGTAAGTGCCCCGCAGGATTCGATTCGACGACTCGTTGCCAGAAAAGCAGACCAGCGAGCCATCGCTGCGATGGTGGAGTGACCTCCAGATTGACGACTTTTATTTCAAATAGAACCACTTTTGGAAGTAATTCGTGTAGTTGAGAATCGTGGGCAATCTCATGAGCACCACCAGCTACCGGTTGCCCTCACCGTTACCGATGACTCTATTATCGACAGCGGAGAAGCGACCGGTAGTGGACCTTGTCGAACGGCTGTTCGGAGCCAATGCCGGCATGGTCAGCGACCGCGATTTCCGGCTGTTGCTCGCAGCGAGCGCTACCGGCGCGCTTGGCACCGCGCTCGTCTCACCAATTCTCGACTCGCTGACCGGTCCATTCGGCGTCTCGCCGTCAGTCATTGGCCTGATGGTGACGGCCGTTTCGGCACCTGCGGTTGTTCTTATTCCGGTTCTCGGATACGTTACGGACCGACTTGGTCGGAAGCCAGTCATAGTCGGCGGTCTGCTGTGTTTCGGAACTGGTGGTGTCGCTATCGCTTTCACGACTGACTTCCGATTGGTTCTTTCCCTGCGAGTCCTGCAGGGAATCGGCTTTTCGGGCATCATCCCGGTAATTATCACGGTACTCGGCGACCGCTATGCCGATAACGACGAAGCAACAGCCCAAGGCCTCCGCTTTGCGACCAGTGGCGTCTCACAGGCAGTTTTTCCAGCTATAGCCGGCATCGTCATTGCCTTCACTTGGCAGTTCCCGTTTTTGCTTTACGGGTTGGCGATCCCCGTCGCGGTCGCGGTCGCCGTCACGCTCGAAGATGTCCCCGGGCGAACGAACAGACTTAACGCACTTTCGGATAGCGGCTACCTCGGCAGACTCCGCCGGCTGGCGATGCGACGAAAAGTCCTCGCTTACGTGCTGGCTCGTGGCATCGTCGTCCTCCCCTTCGTCGCGTTTCTCACCTACAACTCTATCATCGTGGTCTCATTGCAGGACGGAACGGTTCGGCTGGCTGGTCTCTATGTCGCGCTGTTTAGCGTCGTCTACGCGATGGCCGCCACGCAGGTTGGGCGCGTCGTCAGCACCTTCGACCGGACCGCCGTCCCACTCATAACTGCGAATCTCCTGCTCGGAGGTGGCCTTGTTGCCTTTGCAATGGCTGGCTCGTCGTCGACTGCCCTCACCGCCGTCTTTATGATGGGCATCGGAGTCGGCTTTGCTCTCTCTCTTTACCGGACAATTATCACTGGGCTGGCTCCACGAGAACTCCGTGGCGGACTGGTCAGCCTCACCGAGTCGTTCGGCCGACTTATTGGGACTTTGACACCGTTGGCTATTGGTTTCGTTCTTTCCCGTTTCGAACCGGCAATCGGCTTTGATGTCGCCCTCAGAGGCGTCGTCATTGTTGCCGGCTTGCTCTCAGTGGTGGTCGGTACCGCGAGCGTGTTGGTCGCTCGCGTCTCTGCGGTGCCAACGCAGACGACCTGAACAACAGGTGATGGTCTTCGATTCAAACTATACCGTCAGGGCGCGACGACGTAATAGAGATACCGATTTAACGCCGCCTCTAACATTGTATAACAGTTGTGTAGAATGTTGGGTCGAGGAGCATAATCTAGCTGGATGAATAAAGGAGGTCTCCAGTGAACTGACAGAGTGCGTTTGATTTCACTGTGCCATGGTGCGCTTGGTGTTATAAATACACACATCAGAACGATTTTACGAAGTTCGCCGTACCACGCTTGGGCACTTAATTGTCGAGGATATCTACTTCAATGACCTCACTAGGTATCCACTCGTGTTCTGATTACCTTCCTCTTAATATGACCGGAATTCAAGAGGAAGATTCCTTGTAGTGGTTGACTAGCTCCTGCATGGACTCTTTGGCATCGCCGAACAGCATACTGGTGTCCTCGTCAGCGAACAGCGGGTTCGTGATGCCCGAGAATCCGGGGCTGAGGCTGCGCTTGTTGACGATGACCGAGCGCGCGTCGGTGACGTTCAGGACTGGCATGCCAGCGATGGGACTGGAGTCGTCCTCGTTGGCGCGGGGGTTCACCACGTCGTTGGCACCCGTCACGATGACCACATCCGTTTCGGAGAACGTCGGATTGACCGCTTCGAGTTCCCGCATTTTGTCGTAGGACACGTCAGCCTCGGCCAGTAGCGCGTTCATGTGGCCGGGCATTCGTCCAGCGACGGGGTGGATGCCGAACTCGACGTCGACGCCGTTTTCGCCGAGCAGGTCGGCCAACTCGGCGACGGCGTGCTGTGCCTGAGCGACAGCCATCCCGTAGCCCGGCACGATAACCACGCGGTCAGCCACGTCCAGCAGCATCTCCACCTCTTCAGGGGATGTTTCGGTAATGTTCCCCTCATAGATATCGTCCATATCCTCGCCGCCGCTGGCGTCCTCGCCGAATCCACCGAAGAGGACGTTCGTCAACGACCGGTTCATCGACTCGCACATGATGACCGTCAGAATCATCCCCGAGGCCCCGACGAGCGTCCCAGCGATGATCAACACCGTATTGTTCAGGACGAAGCCGGTCGTTGCGGCTGCTAATCCGGAATAGGAGTTCAGGAGTGCGATGACGACTGGCATGTCAGCCCCGCCGATGGGGATGACCAGAAGCACGCCGAGGACCGATGCCGCCGCAACCAGCGCCCAGTAGGAAGGAACCCAGTTTGCCGTCGGCACTGAACCGAACAGTTCCGGCTGAACGACGAGTACGAGGCCGCTGAAAACGGCCCCCAGCAGGAAGAGGACTTTGACGACGTGCTCGCCAGTATACCGGATGGCACCGCCGATTATCCCGTGTAGTTTTCCCGCGGCGACGAGGCTTCCCCAGAAGGTGACGGCCCCGATGATGCCGGCTATCGCTGCGGCAGCGGTCACGTCGACAGGGAGCGTCCTAGTTCCGTTGAATAGTTGGGTCAGTTCAGCGCCAGCAACTAGTGCCGAGGCACCGCCGCCGAATCCGTTGAACACCCCGACCAGTTGTGGCATCTCCGTCGTCTCGACGGTTAGTGCCAACCACGTCCCGATGACGGCGCCGACGAGTAGTCCGCCGAACAGGACCAGCGGTGACAGGATATCGAACCACAGGACCGTGATGCCGACGGCTAGGGCCATCCCCGCCGCGGAGGTGGCGTTTCCACGCGTCGCCGTTCGGGGATGGGTCATATCACGCAGTCCCTGAATGAACATCACCCCGGCCACGAGATACGCGAGCGATAGCACCCACTCCGGGAAGCCCCCGAGGACGGCACTCATCGGTCCGATCCTCCCGTGCTGAACTGGTCGAGCATCAGGTGACTGACGAGGTAGCCGCCAACGACGTTTACCGTCGCCATCACGACCGCCAGAAAGCCGAGGACGGTCGCGAGCGAGTCCGAGCCCGACCCGGCGACAACGACCGACCCGATCAGTGTGATACCCGAGATGGCGTTGGCGCCGGACATCAGCGGCGTATGGAGGTTCGTCGGAATCTTGGTGATGATCTCATAGCCGACGAACGCCGCGAGGACGAACAACGTCAGGTTCCCGACGAGTGTCATCGCGTCACCCCCTCCGGATTACGCATCGTCATCCGCCTCCGCTTCGGTTCCGTCCTCCGTGTCGGCATCCTCGCTTGCGTCCGCTGCGTCCTCGTCGTCGCGGTGTGGTGCTCGTACCGTTCCATCGTGTGTGAGTAGCGTCGAATCGATGACCTCGTCCTCGAAGTCGAAGTCAAGGTCGCCGTCAGTCACCAGGTTTTCGAGGAAGTTGGTGACGTTGTTGGCGAACTGATCGCTGGCGGTGTGGCTGACGGTCGCCGGCAGGTTCGTGTGGCCGAATATTTTGACCCCTTCGTAGGTGACCGTCTCGCCGGCGACGGTGGGTTCACAGTTGCCGCCGGTCTCGGCGGCGAGGTCGACGATAACGGACCCGGAATCCATCTCGGCGATCATCTCTTCGGTGACCAGTTCGGGCGCGGGTGCGCCCGGGATGGCCGCCGTCGTGATGACGACGTCCGACTCCGGGACCACGCGGTTCAGTTCCTCCCGCTGGGCGGCGTAGAACTCCTCGTCCATCTCGCGGGCGTAGCCCTCGTCGTCGCCGGAGTCGTCGGTCTCCAGGTCGAGTTCGACGAAATCCGCCCCGAGGCTTTCGACCTCCCGTTTGACCTCGAGTCGGATGTCGTAGGCGCGAACGGAGGCGCCGAGGCGTTCGGCAGTCGTGATGGCTTTCAGTCCGGCAACGCCGGCCCCGATGACGAAGACTTCCGCTGGTTGGACGGTGCCTGCTGCGGTCATCTCCATAGGGAACATTTTGGGCAACTCTTCGGCGGCCATCAGACTGGCCTTATATCCGCCGAGGCTGGCTTGCGAGGACAGCGCGTCCATGCTCTGGGCGCGGCTGATTCGCGGCATCAACTCGAGGGCGAACGTGCTGACGTTCCGGTCGGCTAACTCGGCAAGTGTCTCGTCTTGGATATCGTACGGTCCGAGTAGTCCGATAACAATCTGGCCTTCCTGATAGGGATCGATTCCGGCGTCAGTAGCGCCGAGCGCTTGAACCTGAAAGATGACATCGGCCGCCTCGAACACATCGTCGCGGTCAGCGACAACTGTACAGCCGGCAGTTTCGTATTGGTTATCGCTCCAGTCGGCTGCCTCTCCGGCACCAGCAGCGACGTACACGTCGTGGCCTTGCTTGATGAGTGACTCCGCGATAGAGGGGACTAGTGCAACGCGGTTCTCACCGCTCTCGGTTTCACTCGGAACGCCGATATTCACTAAGCTTTCCCCCCTCTATTTTCTTCCAAAATAATACGTATCGGGTCAGTATCCGGTTTTGACCAACGCTTTTTTTAGCGGTTCGGGTGTTCATATCTCTGGGATACCCTGTCATAGGAATATTACGATTATTATATAAATATCTGGGTGTTAACAATATTTCTAGGAGTTGCGCTACGGAGACTTAGATTAATAAAATTTTATTTTAAATAATAATTAAAATTTATGTAGTAAAATTTGTATGTACTTTCTGTCAAAAATGAACTATGTCATATAGCGTCTAGAGATTATCAGATTACCTTAGTAGGAGTCGGATTAAGACACTTTTAGGGCGTTAAATGTGAGAAGTCGCCGTGCTGTTCTTAACTAAAACCATTGGGAGGAACCGTGTATTGAAGCGAAACGTGACGACTATGCACCCCACTTCTATACCGCTCCGCGCTCCCGCCATTATATTGACCTCTCCATGCTCTGCACGCATTACGAGCCGTCTCCCAGAATCGTTGCGACTAGAATGTTCTCGTGGCGGCTCGGCCTCTGTCGTAACGGGGAGAGGGTTTTCGCCATCAATCAAATAACCGGATTACATCGCTTGCCGACCACGCCAGCAGAAACTCACCATGAAATCACCACCGTCGCTGATGTTAACGAGGCGATCACCACCGGAATACCTACTACCCACAACCAGAATGCTACTATGACCGAGCGGGGTTTTCGTCCTATGAGGGTTCACGTCAATCAAATCACTTACTGGAGGTCAGCGAGATCGTCCGGTCGATCAAGGTCGCGGAACGCGTAGTCGATTCCCTCGCTACTGATTGCCAATTTATGGGATTTCTTACCTATATCTTTACAGTGCTGTATATTATCATAAATGATATGGAGTATCACGACTCCGAGAAAGCAAAGGAGGTTGCGGGCCGCGTAGAAGATTTTATTGACGAGGTTGTCATCCCCCGCGAGCGCGAGGCACTCGCCACGAGCGAAGAGATATCCATGGACGAGATCCACGACATGTGGGAGATGGCTAAGGAGCGCGACCTGTTCGCACCTCAGGTCCCCGAGGAGTACGGCGGCCAGGGACTGGACTTCAGCGACATGCTCCCGTCGTTCGAACAGGTCGGGCGCTCGCTGATCGGCGCGCTCGCGATTCGGGCCAACGCGCCCCAGGAGGGCAACATGCACACCCTCGAGTTGGTCGGCACCGAGGAACAAAAAGAGGAGTACCTGCGCCCACTCGTACAGGGCGAGATTTCCTCGGCATTCGCGATGACCGAGCCAAAGATCGGCGCCGGCTCCGACCCGAAGATGCTCCAGAGTACCGCCGTCAAGGACGGCGACGAGTGGGTCATCAACGGCCACAAGTGGTGGACATCCGACGGACTGGACGCCGACTTCTACCTGGTGATGGTCCGGACCGACCTCGACGCCCACCCCTACGAGGGCACTTCAATCATCCTTGTGCCGCGTAACGCCGACGGCGTCGAAGTCCAGCGGAACATCCCTCACCTCGGCGGCCACGGCATCACCGAGCGCGAAGGCGGCCACGCCGAGGTGAAGTTCGACAACGTTCGCGTCCCCGTCGAGAACACGATCGGCGAGGAAGGCGAAGGATTCCGCATCGCCCAACTCCGTCTCGGCGGCGGCCGCCTTACCCACTGCATGCGCTACTCCGGGATGGCCGAGCGTTCGCTTGACATCGCGAAGGCCTACCTGCAGGAGCGCGAGGCCTTCGGCTCGAAACTCGAGGAGAAGCAGGCACTACGCCACCGCATAGCCGACGCCGAGACCCAACTCCACGCCGCGCGAACGATGGTACGCCACGCAGCGCGCGAACTCGACCACAGCGACGCCCGCATCGAGGTCGCGATGTCGAAGATGTGCACCGCAAACGTCACCAACGAGACGATCGACCTCGCCCTGCAGTGCTGTGGTGGCAACGGGATCGGGAAGGACCTGCCGATTGCGCACTTCTACGAAAGCGTCCGCGCGTTCCGCATCGTTGACGGGGCCGATGAGGTCCACCGCCGTTCAATCGCCCGCTGGTCCTTCGAGGACGTCGACGAGGCCGAAATCGAGAACACCCTGCAGTTCGACGAGGATCTGCGGATCGAAGAACTCGACGAGTAAGGCGGGGCGTCAGCTTCGGGGGTTCGAGTTTGTTTTTCGTCGAGACTAGCGTCGCCACTGGTCTCTTTTGTCTATCTGGTGAGCATCGACAGAAGTGGACGACTATCTTTCTATGACATACTGCCCTCACCAAACTCGTACTATCTTCTTGCCTGCTACGCTGAGATTGACTAGTCGTGTATCAGAATGTCCAACACTGTGGGCCCCTCTTCGTTCATGCCGGCTGTGATTGCGCTCTCAATATTCTCGGGGTCGTCCACGAGTTCAGCGCTTGCACCGTGGCCACGCGCTGTCATCGGAATGTTCACGGGCGGTTCGAAGTCCATGCCGACGAACTCGTAGTCGGATTCCTCGCCACCCATGATGCGCAGCGCGTTGTCCTTCAGAATACGGTAGTTGCGGTTGTCGGCAACGACGCAGGTGAGGTCCACGCCATACCGCGCCGCCGAGTAGACGGCGTTCGAGTAGTAGAGATAGGAACCATCACCGATGAACGCCAGCACGTCCCGCGGGTCGTCGGTCTCGGATTCGGCGATAGCCGATCCGATCGCGGCTGGCATCGCCCAGCCGAGACCGCCACCGCGGTTCTTGAAGAAGTCGCCCCAACCCAAGTCACGGGCCTCGAGAATGGGGGCGGTAGTCGTCGGCGCCTCAGCGACAATGCGCGCGTCCGGTGCCGAGGACTGTATTGCTGCTGCCAGTTCATCCGCAGATGCACGCGGGTCGTTCTGGTCGCGCTCAACACCCTCGGAATCTGCTTGGTCTCTGCGTATTGCCTGAACCCGCGCGTTTCGGTCCTCGATGGTGGCCTTGGAAAGACGACCGTCGATTTCTTCGGCAATCTGGTCGAGACAGCGGCCCGGATCACCAAGCAACGCGGTGTCAGCAACCTCGTTCTTCCCGAGTTCCCAGGAGTGATCTGAGACGTGGATACTAGTGACAGACTCAGGGACGAGATCAATTTCGAGAGGATTCGTCGTCGTGTTGGAGACGACACCAGCGAAAACCACCACGTCAGCATCAAGGAGACTCGCAGTGAGGTCTTGGTCGCGGGGGAGACCACCTGCCCATTGATCGTGACCGGTGGGAAAGCTGACTTCGCTGCCCTTGAGCTCGCCATGAACACGCGCACCGGTCGCTTCGGCGAATGCGACAGCTGAATCGACAGCGTCCTGCCCCGACCGGGGAATTCCATCACCGACCACAAGGACGACGTCTGTAGCGTCTACGATGTGGTTAGCGGCCGCGGCTGCCTCCCGGGGGTCGCCCAGACCACCATCCGGAATCGACCCCAGACGCTCTGGGGTCGCATCGGTCTCCGCGAGCATCGTGTCAATGGGCAGCGAAAGGAAGACCGGGCCGGTCGGCGGTGTCATGGCGACGCGGAACGCGCGCCGGAGCAGTGCCGGTAAGGCGTCCGCAGAGGGCACTTCCGCGCTCCATTTCGTGAACTGGTCTGCCATCTCCACGAGATCGGCGCCAAGATTCGGCTCCCGCAGCTGGTGTTCCTGTGGGTGATTGCCGGCAGTTACGACAAGGGGCGCACCCGTCCCGATGAGACTGGAGTTGAACATGTTGCCCAGCCCGTGCGCTAGGCCAGGCGCCACATGGAGGTTTACGAGCCCCACCGGGAGGCTGTCATCGTCCTGATAGCCGCGAGTCTTTGCGTAGCCGGCAGCCATGCCGACCGCCACGTCTTCATGTAGCCCCAGAACATAATCGAGGTCGCTGTCGCTCAATGCCTCCATCACCGGGAGCTCCGTCGTCCCCGGATTGCCGAACAGATGCGTCACGCCATACGTCTCCGCGACGTCAACGAACAACTCCGCGCCAGTCAGTGTCATACCCTCACCACCAAGTCCCGTTCCTTAGCTCTTTTGCGGCGCTTCAGAGGAAGGGTTCATCCCAGCTATTCTTACTTATCAGTGAGTTCATCGAAGTGTCACCGGTCGCCGACATGTAGTTCGTGCTTGTAGCCCTCGCTCAGCGCGTCGCGGATCTCGGCCGGTGTCCGTCTCGCGACCGGATTGATCCGACGAGGCCAACTGTAGCGTTACGCCGGCCACGGTCGCCGCGATATCCCGGAGGTCGTGTGGCCGACCAGCGAGGCGTCCCACATTCCGGACGAGAAGCTCAAGGACAGGTGTGATAGTGACCCCCGACGGCAACGCGTCGCGACGACCACGGGTGGCTATCCCGATTCACCGACGGCCGCTGACGGCAAGTGCCGGTCTTGTGGGTCGGCAGTCCCAGACGGGCAGACGAAATGCCGGTTCTGTCTCATCAACCATCTCGAGAGTGAAGCCACCAACACGGACGAGTCGGCGTCGACGACGTTCCTCGGCATCGTCCACCTGGTCGTCGAGTCGACTACGTTCTACGGCACCGTCGCGAAGGGCGGCGCCGCGGCGAACCTCCTCTCTGCCAACGAGGCGGAGCCGGCCGTCGACGAGTACACGCTCCTCTACGATCTCGACGAGGCGCCGGCACGCCAGCTGGCCGAACATTGGCCCTCACTCCCCGACGCGGTACAGGTGTCGTCAGAGGAGGGAGAGCGGCTTCTCAGTGCCGCCTAGGCCCGGACAGGCTGGAACGCAGGGGGCGTGTCGGAGCGCCGGGAGCAAGCCCCGACGCGGCTCTACAACCAGCGTGGGAACGGCATCTGTGATGAGTCGCGTCTCGGCGCGGTCCTCGACGACGCCGACGACGCGGTGTGGCTGGTTCCAGCGATGGCGCTGACCGAATCTACTGGCGAAGCTGGGACTGATCGCCAGGCGTCGTCGGTACCGACGACGCAGGAACTCGACTGTCAAAACTGTGGACGGGCGACCGACCATCGGTTCAAGACCCACGAGTCGGTCCCGGATGAGGCGTGGACGGGACAACCGATCTGGGAGTGCCAGGTGTGTGCCTCGGCTCGCTACGGACCCAGCCTCGAGTAGCCCCAGTGCTGGGCGTCGATTAACCAACACCCTGCGAGTACCGTCCAGGTTCGTTGGTTAAGACCGCGAGCTCCTGCAAGCCCGACGCCAGTCTCGATGGTGGGTCTTTCCGCGCCGGCGAGCGTTGAGGCGCTTCCGATGGAGCAAGAGTTCAAACAGGGCTACCGGATGCATCGTATACTCAGCAATCTCAACCGACTCGACGTCGACCGGTTGGACGACGCGGATCGAGAGCGAGTCGAGACCGCGAGAGACCTCCTAGAGGAGGTGAGCCTTCTCACGCGGTCGGGCGACGGATCCGGGGCGGACGCCCACGCAGATTCCTAACTGGAGTCGCCGGCCACGCCCGGGGAGGCAGCTCTCGCGTCGGTTTATCGCCCCCAAAAGGGGTGCGGGGGCGACCCCGTGAAGTCCAGACATGGCGACACTGCAAGCTGCGACGACGTCGACCGGCGCGATCGTATCGGATCCACAGGCAGTCCGCGAGCTCTGTGAGAGATACTGCTTCGGGACGCTCGACTGGGAGGTTACCGAAGACGGAGAGCTCACCATCTGGGGGTACGACGACTTCGAGGTGTACGAGGCGCGGGAGAACGGCCTCCCGGACTACGAGGGCGGCATCGTGACCCACGAATTCCTGCGAGAACTCGCCGACCACCTCGAAGCCGACGAAGAGTTCGATATCCAGACGGCAGGGTTCACCAAGTGCCGCTTCCCAGTCCTAGCCAAGCGGTACGTCGTTCGCGACGGAGAAATCCTCCACGCGGACCTCAGTTCCCCCGACCCGATCGACGAGTAGCGTTGTTCGTCCCCCAGGAGGGGTGCGGGGCGATCCAGTCGCGGTCGCCCCGTGAGGTGATTGCTCGATGGGACACCGCGCACTCGTTGCGTACGAACGCACAGACGGACAGTACACGCTCCACTACAGCCATTGGGGCGCAGCGAACCTGAAGCTCAAGCACCGAATCTCGGCTGAGTCGCCGTTCGGTGGCGAGGACACCGACTCCAAGTGGGCGAAACAGCTGCTGGCGGAACTGGCCGATGGTCTCGAGGTAGATGCGGTCGACGGCTGCCTCGCCGGCAAGGACCGACCGTCGACGGTCGTCGAGCCGAAGCCCCGCGCTACCGGGCTCACCCTCGACGAGATCGTCGCGGACCATCTCGACTACCTCCACCACGAGGCGTTCTTCGTGGTGTCGACGACGTTCGAGGTGACCGCCTATCGGACGCTGTGGTTCGGGCTCCAGTACGACTCGGAGACGGTCGAACAGGGAGAGACAGTCGGGAACGGCGCGCTCGCGACGGTGCGCTGGTACGACGGCGAGCCGGTCGGCGACGGCCACCTGCAGGGCCAGTTCGCGGCCCTCAAAGACGTCGTCGGCGATATGCTCGACAAGGGCGTCTTCACGCCATCGACGGCGAGACAGTACCTGAAACGGAAGCTGGCCGAGCGAGTCGGAGACCGACAGGAGCTGCTCATTCCGACCGGAGAATCACCCTTCGAGAAGGCGAGCCTGAACCACTCCTAGGTCGATCTGCTTCGTGGCAGCTGCTGTTTTTCAGGGGTCGGAATGGGTGAGCCCCGCCATAGGCTCGTGATTCGATGACCTCAGACGACGACCCGTTTCACGACTGCGAATTGGATCCCGAGGCGATCCTCGGAACACACACCTTCAAAGACGTCCTGTTCACCGACGAGACAGAAACCCCGGTGAACGTGCTGACCGGCGAGACACCGGCACATTCGCAAGCAACCGTCGAGGAAGCGAAAGAGTTCGCTGCGAGTATCGACACGGAAACGCCCCAAATCGCGCTCCCCGCATCCGTCGAGTCGCAGGTCGAAACACAGAGCAAGCCCTACACGGCGGCCGCGTTCTTCCACTTCAAGGCGACAGGCTCGCTCGAACGCCACCGTGCTTACCACGCCGCCTACGAGTCGGACGCGTTCGCGGTCGACTTCGAGGCAGACTACGCGTCGGGCGACCTGACCATCACTGTCGAACGAGCGGACGAGTCCTGAGAATCCGCCGTCACGAGGAGAGTTTTTCGAGCGCCGGCGATGGGTGCCGGCGCAGCTGGAGCGAGCAACGATTCCCGGTGCGTCGGTGTTTCGAGGTGTTCGAGATGCATATGGTGATTTACGCACTGGTAGAGGCATCGACGCACGACGACGCGCTGGCCACCGGAAAGACGGTGTTCGACCGCCTGGTCGGCGCGGACCCACACGCCGGCGCCGTCTTCGATTACTATGTGCCCTTCGACGAGGAGGACACGTCCGTTGCGGGGAAGGCGCGGTGGGGCGAGCTCCCGACTGCAGCTCCCGTCGACTCCGACGACGGCCAGGATCTCCTCGAGCGTGGGTGGGAGGCGACGAAGGAAGAGTTCGAGCGTAATCTCGACCGGGTGAAGGAGGCCATCGAGGAGCTCTCCGACGAGGAGATCATGCGCGACGAGGACCTCGCCCGGCACGCCTTCCACAAGGTCGGTGCGTACGACGGCCCGACGATCTTTCTGTACACCGAACACGGAACCGGCATTCGCCACCGTGGACAGTTGGACCGACTCCTCGAGGAGAGTGAAGAGCTCTGGATCGTGCCCGCTGACGTCCACTTCTGAATAATGCCTCCCATCACCAATTGGCGACGCGAGAGCCGCTCGCCGACACTCGCGTATCGGAACACCGAGACCGGTGCGCGAGCCGTGCTGCATCGTGCGCCGGACTCCTACCGGTACAAGTGGCGCGGGGTGATTCTCGTCGACGGCTACCCGGTCTGGTCGCGGGGATACGAGACGAAGGATGCGACATCGTTCCGTGACGAGCTCCGGGAGCGGCCCGCACCGGACCTCAACTGCCCGAAGTGTCCGAACGACGACGTTCGCGTCGGCGAGAAGGCGGCAGACGGGGCGAAAGTCCAGCGGTGGTATGACTGCCCCGATTGTGGGTACGAATCCCCCTCACGCATCGTCTACGGCGCCGAGCGGTGAGTGGGTGAGCGCTGGGCGCTGTTTTTCGGCCGGGCACGAGGTGGTGGCCCGGTACGACCGGGTGAGTCAACCAATGACCCTCGAAGTACTAGATCGACACAGTGAGGCACTGTTCGAGTTCCTCTGGTGTCCCGTCTGCGGGCAGGAGGTCTTCACTCACATCCCCTTCGAGGGGGTGTTCTGCAAGAACTGCAACACCCAGGTCGAACTCCAAGAATCCCGAGAAACACGCGGTTACGAGGAGGCCGTGCTCGCCTGCTTCGATACAACCACGACCTGGAACCTCCACGTCGACGAGAAACTGCGTCGCGACCTGCCTGATGGGTCGGCCCGCGTGAAGATCCTCGGCGCACCGGGCGCCTACAAGGTCGACTGGTGGAGTCCAGAGCCGGGTGAGGACTGGGAACCTGTCGAGCGCGGCGAGTTCGACGACGTCGAGGAACCATCAGAGGTGTCGCACCTGGCGTAGAGCACGCGTTAAGGCGGTGAATTTACGCCTGACACACGTCGCAGGACCCGCATCCACGAGGGGTTCGCTCGTCGAAGTAGAGACGGCGCCATCGAGCAAACTGATCCGCATACGTGTCCTTGCTGTACGGGAATTGGTACAGATTGACCCCGTCCGGCAGGTCTGTGATTTCGGGCGCGTCTACGCCGGGGAATCCGTTACGAAACACGAGATCTTCTGTTTTGGACACCAGCTCAGGAGCAACTGTGGATGGGTCCGAGGCCTTCAAGAAGTAGAGTGATGGGATGAACTCTTTCGGGTCGAAGAATCCGTTGGCGTGCAGAATCCACCCACAGAGCCACAGATACGCCTTCTCACTGGAGAAGAAGACTCCGTAGTGGTTGTCCGATTGCCGGCGTTTATACACGAATACGGGGAGGCCATAGCTGAAGCCGACCCGCGTTGGTTCTGCGTGGATATAGCAGTCCTCACGGTCGATGTAGTGGACCAACGGAGCTTGACACAGCTTGCCCGGGTGCTCACCAGTACCGATCTGCTCCCACAGCTCCGAAACGGAGGCCACGTCCGCGCTCTCGTCCTCGAGAGTCGTATCATCGATTGCACGATGGACGGGCGCAGCAGACTGAATCTCCTCGGGGAGATCGTCGCTGGACAGCTTCGCCGTCTCTCGGTCAGGGAGTGTCCGATAGAAGTGTTTATAGAAGCCCTCACGACGCCGCTTATCGGCGAGCGCTTCGCACCGGGCGCAGTCCTCGATGAACATCGCTGGCACCACCCGGTCTGGATTCTCGGCGGCCTCCTCGTACAGACTACGCTGCCGTTCGGCCCGCCTGGCAATCTCATCTGGATCGGGGAGTGGTGAGCCCCTCTCAGACTCCGATGACATACGCATACCTTTGGGCTGGAACAGCATCAGTTTCCGAGCAAGGGTCCCACCCGACTGCAGTCTTGCGAATTTCGGAATCCATTTTTAACCGGGTTTAAGTTATCCAGTGACAACCCTTCGTCGAGATTCCAGCGACTCCATTCGATCCAGGAGAGGTTGTTTCTGCGCCGGCGATGGGTGCCGGCGCACAGGCGTCGGCGGTGATCGATGTCGACACGAAGTCAACTCCGATTCATCCAACGGAGCGAGACCGCAGGCGAACAGTCCGATACCGACCGCATCGCACAAATCTACCGACACTCGGACGGGTATCCCGATAGCGTCCTCCGTGACCTTAATCAGCTGAAGCAGCTGCTCGACGAGACACGAACAGAGCGCGGGCCTGCGTACGCCGCTGCCCAGTTCCTGTTCCTCGACACACTCTCGACGATGACCCTCTACGTGGACGAAGGGCGTGATCGGAGCATCCACGCTGACCAACCCTCGGATCTCCTCGATCCGGACAATATGGAGCACCTCAACCAGCCGATGTTCCTGCTGGGACACGGTGTCGAGAACCCGGCTGACGGCATCCACGGCGACGAAGAGTACCTCTACGTCGTTGAACTCCCGACCCGGAACCCATTCGAGGAGCCGTCCGAGTGGACGGTCAAGGTGAGTGGTCATTCCGCGTTCCCCCAGTGGGATGGTCCGACCGAGGACGCCTTCGAGCGGGCCAGCTGGCAGTTCCACGGCCCGCTTGAGCACGCGCTCGAAGAGCTGGTCGCTGAGCCGGCATGAACGCTTAGCCCGCTCAGATGATGCCGCCGATGACGAGTAGTCCGACGACGACCAGCAGCGTCGCGACAACGCTTCCCCCGGCCAGCCACTTGTTTTCCATCACCTTCTCATGGATCGGCATCGCGGCGTACTCCTCGCGGAACGCTTCGAGGTTCTCCTCGTCGTAGAAGTACTTCGTCTTCAGCGCGAACCGTTCCGTCACGGCACAGCCCGAACAGATCGGCTCGCCTTCCAGCCGCTCCGTTTTGATGTGGCTGGAGCAGGCGATGGCCCCGCAGTTCGGACAGTAGGTGTACGTCTCGTCGCCGCCGCTCGTGTCACAATGAACGCAGCGGTGGATGCCGTCCTCGGCTGTCACTCTTGACGGGCCTGCCGCGTAGTACTCGTAGGGGTAGGTGTACTCCTGGATGTCGGTGGTGTGCCGAACTTCGGGGAGGTACACCGGCTCAATCGACTGGACGGAGATGTCCGAGCGGTTCGGCTCGCAAGTCTTGTTGTACGTGACGTTGTTGTCGCCGGTGTAGGTGACCGTCGTCGTGTGGTGTTGCTGGAGTCGCTCGACGGCCCACTCCTTGTACTCCGTTTGGGTCTGTCCGAACCGGCGCTCCTCGACGGCGTCGAACACCTCTCCGAACTGCTCGGCATCGAGGTCGACCGTCGCGTGAAGGTTCTCGGTGACCAGCGTCCCGACGTCCTCATCGACGACCTGCGGCTGCCCGCGTTCGGCGTGGGCGACGAATCGGGTCCGGTCGTTGATCCGGTGGATGACGCCCACCGACGTCTCGAAGACAGCGTTCGTGTCCGCGGTGACAGCGACCACCGGGCGGAACGTCACCGATGAGTGTGGGTCTGGAAGGTCGGCGGCTTCAATGTTCTCGATGTCGCGGAACGCCTCCGTGACGGCCGCGTCGACGTCGGCGGCCGGGTCGTACGGGCGGAGCGTCTCGTCGCAGAGTATCTCGATGCGCCCGTTGTAGAGGTCGAGGCCGATCTCGTCGGCGATCTCCCGGAGGTCCTCGCCGTCGAGCAGTTCGATTAGGTGTGGGTCGTCGTTCTGCTGGAGGCGGTCGGCGTACTCCTGAGCGGGATTCGTAAACCGGCCGGTTGTGACGACCATCCCGCGTTTGGGGCCGTCGAAGTCGAAGGTCGCGATCGCCGAGTGGAGCTTCTGGACGACCGGCCGCCCGACCGTCCCCGTGTGCTTGCACTCGACGATGATCGCACGCCGCGTGCCGTCGACGACCTCCTCCATGATGACGTCGCGACCCTCGTCAGCCGTGCGGTCGGCCTGGCGGACGTTCTCGTACCCGAGGTTGCGGAACACGTCCTCCATCACGTCCTCGAACTCGAACCCCGAGAGCACGTCCAGTACAGCCATCCTCAATTATGTGGACAGTACGTTGCAACTGCCAAATACGTTGCCGAACGCTACGCCGTCCTGTTTGTGGAACCCCTGAGAGGGGTGCGGGGGTCACCGAACCGCCCGCGAGCAACGAATGAATGGGAATGTACCTGTAGCAAGTTCGGAATCGGTTCCAGAAGCATCGCCCGCACAGTCCCACCGAGACACAGTCGAATACGTCGGCTTCCGCGTCGACGGCCAAGCCGTCGTCCTGAACCTCTCGGAGCATCGGCGACTCTCCCTCGAGCGCAGTCTGGGCCTGGTCAACCACAGTCCGAGCGGGTTCGAGTGGGGGTACACCGGTAGCGGGCCCGCCCAGCTCGCGTGCGCACTCCTGCTCGACTACTACGACGACGAGCAGTTCGCCCGTGAGCACTACATCGCGTTCCGGAATCAGGTGGTCTCACAGTTGGAGTGCGACGGTGCAGCGGCGTGCTGGCACCTCACCGGCGAGGAGATCGACACCGCGATGGCGACCCTTACCGACGACGTCGTCGCCCTCGCCGACGGTGGACGGCCGTCACCGACGCTCCCCGAGAACTGGCGAGCCGTCTCCCGCCCTGATCGAAGAGTGTTCCAGCGCGCTGATCGCGACCACTACATCGTGCTCGGGGATGGAAGCGACGAGTGGCTGGTCGTGCTCTGCAGCCAGGGTGACCGGGCATATCCTGCCCCGCTCGCACATCGGGTGGTTACCGAGGAGGCTGACGTAGAACGGGTGATCCAGGAACTCGCAGAAGAGAGCAACAACCTCATCGAGCCCCCAGAGGGGGAGCACTGATGGAGATGCTTCGACTGGCGCGAGCCACCCACCAGCTCCTCGAACGTGGTGTCGAGGCGCTCGAGAAAATCGGGCGCGAACTGGAGCGATACAACGACCGACAGGAGCGCACCGACGACACCGACTCGTGACCGAAACTCACTCTCCTGACCAAATACGGAGTACCGGCTTCCAGTATACGCCTACCCCCGAGGGGTGCTCGTGTCCCATCCATCGGGAGGGGCAGCCGGTCACGGCGCCGCTCGGTTTGCGGTTCGCAGAGCGCGTCCATATCGAATCGATTCCGCGCCATGTCGCCGGCGCGATCTACGGAGCACATCACTCCTATATGGACGATGTCCCCCGGACGAATCTCGTCCATCACAGACTCTGTTACCAGGACCAGCTACTAGGTGCGATTACGTGGCGCTATCCGCTGATTCGCTCGCTGGAGTACGACGGAACGCGATTCGAGGGTGACGAAATCGTCGAGGCAGCAAGGATTTGCATCGGCGTCGATTTCCCCAATCTCGCCTCTGCCGCCCTCGCCCGGTCGATGGAACGATTCGTGCGTCGGCACGGTCGGCGACGAGGGGTTCGGCTCCTGCTGACGTTCGTGCGAGCCGACTTCGACGGCTCGATGATCAAAGCGCTCAGAGACAAGGGCTGGCACTGTGCTGGTAAAACGGACCCCGGCCAAGCGGGAAATCGCCCCGATAAGCAGATCCGAGAGCAGCCAAAGTGGCGGTTTCTCTGCGAAGTTCCAGCTGAGTCCGACCGGGAACAGGCCTCACTCGGGAGGTGGTCCCCGTGACCACGAATGCCAGTCTCGATGAATTCGGAGCGGAGGCTGATTCGGACAGCCAGACAGATGACGGCCCATCGGTCGTCGACCAGCTTTTGAAACCGGTATCGCCGTCGCTCGGACTACGGCTCGTCCCCGGCAGGGGTGACCCAATATACCTCCAAAACAGGGGGACCGAACGCTACCTGTTCCGAGATGACCACGAGCGATGGTTCATCCTCCAGCCCTCAGCCAAGAAATCGGTCGACGACTTCGTTCGCTGGGTGTATCTCCCCGAGGACAAGCCAACCGAGATCGCCCGAACAGCGATGGGGCAACGGACGGTTCTCGGCTACAGGTACGTTACGCGGAGCGAGGCCCCCGAGCCGGTGGCGACGACGGTGACAGCGATGTTCGTCAGCGAGCCTTGGCCCGATGCCACCTACGAGTGTGGATCCTGTAGTAGAGAGTTCGACTCACCGCATAGTCACGCTCGGCATTGCTGGGAAGCACACCCCTGGGTTCCAAATCCTGAGCAGGTCCGGGTACGGAGAGACGAATCTGAGTAGTTCCGACATCTGATCCGAGCCGTGGACTGGATCTGAATTAACCAACACTTCCCGCAATTCAGAGACGGGCGTTGGTTAACGTGGTGTTGTTTTTGCGCCCGGGAGAGGGGCGCAGGGCGCGAGACGATGCAGTCGCACGTCGACGAGGATTCCTCAATTGAGGTGACTGAGATGAAAGATCCAGAGTCCAGAACCATCTTCGCTGGCGTCGATGGGCGTACCGACACCGAACTACCAGAGTGGTACCGAGAGCGACACGGGGATGCAGACCCTGTGACCTTCGCCGAGGCGATTCGCGATCTTCCGCGGGCCGTCGAGACGACCGTGGCGTACCAGAATCCGTACACCGACGAGTGGGTTGAGACGGAGCGGTTCAACGCGCTCGTCGAGCCAAGTCGCGCTCGGGAGCAGGCCCGAGATGGGGCCGCGGAGGAGGACCCACTGTTCCACGTGCCCACCGACTCGTACGCGATCATCAACCCGGTCGACGTCTACGGGCCGTTGGAGGAGGTCCTCCGCGAGGAGACCATCGACGGGACGCCGCTGGGTGAGGTGATGTTCGGCGAGATTCGGCGCTACCGGGGTGGCGGCGAGGTCCATATGGACATCATGTTCGATGGACTCGAGGTGCGCCTCCCTGGCCGGTCGGACCCGATCACGATGGGGGTCACATCGGGCTACGACTTCTTCGGCGAGCACGCCGTCTACGTGGAGGGGTTCGCCCAGGATGGCTACTGCTCGAACACGATGCGCTCGCTCACGGACAAGGAGGTTATCAAGCACGTCGGCGACGTCCGGAACTTCCGGACCTGGTGGGAGGAACTCCTCGCACAGGTCGAACTCGTCGCCGATGACCTCTTCGAGTTCATCCGGGACGCGCAGGACATCGACCTCGACTTCTCCGAACTACCGTTCACCGTCACGGAGTTCTACACCCTGCTGGGCTTCCCGGACTACCTGGCCGAGCGTGCCGCCGGCGATGCGGAAGCCAATGCGGCGTCGCCCTTCGAGATCGATATGTGGACGCTGCATTCCGGCGCGACGTACGCCCTCACCCACTTCTTCCAGGGGAAAGAGGGGGCATCCCTCGATCAGTACGTTCGGATCGCCAACGACATTCTGTTCAACCCGGAAGGTACGATCGAACGCGTCGAGCAGGCGTACGAGCAGCAGTTAGAGGCGGACGGTGACGACGGGTCGCAGGCCTCGCTGGCCGGCGAACGAGCGCTGGCGAGCATCGAGCGCGTCAGCGACGACCTGCAGGAGAAAGTCGAGCAGTTCGAAGAACGCGAGGACGCGCTGCGCGAGCGGTTCCAAGAGGCGATGGGCTAAGAGCAGTCGGAGAGAAGATTCGCCAGGCGTGCTTCCGTTCTAGCGGCTGGAATCCACTGCTGACAGTATTAAGTGAGTAGGGGCGTACCCAGAGACCATGTCTATTGAGCATAATCCGACTCTCGACGCGCGAGAGCCACAGCAGGGGGATATAGAGACTTTTGAAGAGTTGGAGCCTGGTGACTCGGTCAAATTCTTTGAATGGCCCGTCGAGCCGTTGACCGTCATCGGCTGGGAAGAAGACGATAACTCGGGAAGCGAGTGCGAGTTGAAGCAGAAGGCGACGAGTCGTTTCTCTACCAGGTAGACGGCCACCTCTGGCATTACGTCCCTGAGGACGAGTTCGCCGGCGAGAATAACCCGTACCCTGTTCAGAACCTCGTTTTGCTCGAATCCTCGGAAGCCTGATTGGGCTTCGAGACAGCGCGAATCCTGTCGTGAAGGCCTCTATTTTGATGGTCTCATTCGCAGTGGGTGTACCTTCCCAAGATCTACTGCTTCAATTCTCTGCTGTTGCTCGTGCCCTCGATAGGTGGAGGCATCCGTTATGGGTACTTCTACAGACGACTCAGAGGCGTCAGACGAATTTCCGCCTGAAAAGCGGCTTGAGGCACCGAACACGCGCCTGATCAAGGCAGGGATCGCGACGATTCCAGATATGGAAACCCTCCAAGAGTGTGTTGCCTACGAGAACGCCCACCAGAACCGAACGCAGATTCTGCGCCGGCTCAAGTGGAAGGCTGAAGAGCTGCGTGAGGGCGAAGAGTAAGCTCTGTTCTTAACCAACATACTCCGCGTGGGTTTCCTTATTGTTGGTTAACTGCCTGAGTCTCGGTTTTTCGGGCCCCTGAATGGGTGCGGGGCAGCCAGAATCGATAGGATGACGCATCACAGATACCAGAGCGGACATTCAAATACCGAGACGGGACCAATCTGAGTGACTCAATCCCCTCAGAAATCATGGGCAAGAAGCTGTACTCAGACGATAAACTACTAAATCGGCTCCAGAAGTTCGCTGAGGAACTCGGTCGTCCTCCCTCACAAAGTGAGATGGACGATTCAGGGCCTCATGCTTCGAAGACGTACGGGAATCGGTTCGGGTCGTGGAATAACGCACTCGAGGCTGCCGGACTTCAAACCGGAACAAACGACCCAAACGGACGATCACCGACGCCCGAAGAGGACCTCCTTACTGATCTCAAATCAGTTGTCGACATCGTAGGGGGAACTCCGTCAGAGCGCGAATACAGTAATCACGGCGAGTATTCGGTGAAGACATACTGTAAGCGATTCGGAGGGTGGAATGCAGCACTACGAGCGGCCGGTTTTGAACCGAATGTCGATATGAACCTCTCCGAGGAGACACTCATTACTGCCTTACAGGGGTTCGCTGAGAAACTAGGTCGAACACCCACGTCAGATGTAATGGACCAGAGTGGTCCCTATACCGCGAATTCGTACAAGCGGGCTTTTGGAACCTGGAATTGTGCTCTTCGACAGGCTGGGTTGGAAGTCCACTCCGTGTGGGATGTGAGCGAAGAGGATCTGATATCCGGACTCAACAGTCTCGCCGAAGAGCTAGGCCATGTCCCTCGAAAGGATGAGATGCGAGAACAGGGGAAATGGAGCGCGGCAGTCTATCAGGAGCGATTCGGTTCGTGGAATGAAGCTCTACGAATTGCCGGTTTCGAGCCGAATGAGCGGTGGCGAGTTCCACGGGATGAGTTATTAGCCGAATTGCGGGCTGTTACGGATGATCTGGGCCATCCACCGACAACGACGGAAATGAACGAACACGGGAATTTCACCATCGACCCGTATCAGCGTGAATTCGGAACGTGGCGAACGGCCCTTCAAGCGGCCGACTCGGACTATCTAGAAAACTATCGTCAGTCAGATACTGAGACAGTTCCGTTTGGCTCGAACTGGCTACAGATCCGTGAGGGGATCATCACCCGTGACAACGAGTCCTGCCTGCGCTGCGGAATGGGCCGCGAAGCTCACCGCGAGAAATTCGGACGTGATCTCCCGGTTCACCACCGGATTCCTCGGCGCCGGTTCTACGACGACCCAGACCAGTCGGTCGACGATGCAGATGTACCGAGTAACCTGCTGACTCTCTGTATCCCGTGCCATCGCCGCCTCGAACGGCTGCCAGTCCAACCAGTAGTTGACTAACAAGCGAAGTTCCACGTTCAGCACATAGAGGTCGCCGGCGAACAGAGCGTCTACCTCCCGCCGGCGTGATTTCGCGACCTGTTTTTCGTGCCCCCGAGAGGGCGAGGGCTCCTTCGAAAGCCCTCAGAGGTGACTTCCAGTGAGTCAACAACAGAGTCCCGACAACGTCTCGATCGACGAGATCCCGGTCGATGTCGACAACACGCAATCAGCGGAGGTCGATCCCGCCGACATCCCCGACGAAATCGAATCCATCACCCGTGGGCTCGCCGGTGAGCAGCCGCCGACGAATCCGCTGGTCGTGCTGAAAGCGGCCCGGTGGTGGTACATTCACGGCAAGGGCGGCACGGATCCCGCCTTCCAGTGGGCCATCGAGTGGGCGCGTCATCTTGCGACGGACACGCCCAGCGATGTGGAACGGTTCGACGAGTTCCTCGAGTACCTCGTCTCGGTCGGCTTCGCAGACGAACGCCACGAGCTCCGCTGACCGACAGCGCGGTTTTTGAACGCCCCTGAGGGGTGCGGCGCGGTCTGAGCAGACGCAGTTGCCGTGAACTCGATTCGGTGAACACAATGGCTACGACCAGAGACTCGTCGGTCTCCTTCGACCAGACCGACACGCGATCCGACGAGATGAACAGCACTATCGAACAGTGGATCGACGACCTCGTCGCCGGCGTCGACGACGCGCAGGCTAGCGCGGAGTTCCAGGAGTGGCTCGACGTCCAGAGTCGCTTCCACGACTACTCGTATCGGAACACGCTCCTCATCAAGCGGCAGTGTCCCGAGGCGAGCCGGGTTGCGGGCTACCGTACGTGGCAGGAGGAGTTCGACCGCCACGTCAAGGAGGGCGAGTCGGCCATCTGGATCTGGGCACCGATCATCTCCAAGCAGTGCCCGGAGTGCGAGAATTCGCCGAGCTACCACGAGGACAGTGACTGTGAGTACGACGAGACGCCGCCTGAAGAGTGGTCTAAGGGTCTAGTCGGGTTCAAGCCCGCGCCGGTGTTCGACGTCTCCCAGACCGAAGGCGATCCGCTTCCCGACCTGGACACGGAAGCGACCGGAGACGCCGGCGACCTCGTCGAACAGTTGACTGTCGCCGCTGACGACCTCGGCGTGACGGTGCGGCTCGTTCCAGCCGAGGAGTGGACCCACGGCGAGGCGAAGGGCATCTGCGAGCAGCTGAGTCTCGTCGATATGCAACCGCGGGTTGAGGTGCGTGATCGGGCGAACGAGGCCGACCTTGCGCGGACACTAATTCACGAGTACGCACACGCCCTGCTCCACTTCGACGTCGACGACGACACCGAGCGGGCGAAACGCGAAGTCGAGGCCGAAGCCGTCGCGTACGTTGTCGGGCGCTACTGCGGGCTCGACACTAGCGGATCGGCGTTCTACCTCGCTGCGTGGGAGTCGGACGATCCCGAGATCGTTCGCGACCGTCTCGACCGGATCAGTTCCACAGTAGAAGAGCTCATCGACGTGCTCGAAGACGGCGCTTGAATCCTTAACCAACGCACGGTTCCACACCCCGATCCTGTTGGTTAAGTCTGCTCATCTCCGCCGTCCGCGACAGTCGCAAGGCTAAAGCAGGCCCGTGTTGATACTCTATGTAAGAAACGCAGGTATGAGTACAATAGAACAAACGCAAAATATACGCCAGGGTCTCTCGACTCGAGAAAGTCGACTCCTTGCACGACTCGCTGGCGCGGGTCACCAAATCATCTCCGTCGACGACATCGAGACGACGCTGGAGGTCCCCCCAAATACCGCCCGCGAGATCGCCTCCCGACTCACCGAGAAGGGCTGGCTCGACCGGCTCTTCCCGGGCACGTATCTCATCATTCCACTCACAGCCGGCGAGGAAGCCGTGTACACCACCCACGAGTACCTCATCGCCGCCCACGTCGCCGAGCCAATGTACATCGGCTACTACAGCGCCCTCAGCCACCACGGGCTGACCGAACAGGTTCCCCGGACGGTGTACGTCGTCACGCCGACCCGAGCGCAAAGCCGAGAGATCCACGGTGTCCCGTACCGCGTCACGACAGTCACCGAGCGGAAGTTCTTCGGCTTTGAGCCGACATCCATCGAGGGTACGACCGTTCAGGTCAGCGACCTGGAGAAGACACTGGTCGACTGTGCGGACCACCCCGAGTTCTGTGGTGGTCTTCGGAAACTTGCGACCGCGATGCGCACCGCCGACGAACGGGGTTGCGACTGGGACACGGTCGGCGAGTACCTCGAGCGCCTCGACAACGGCGCGGCGACCAAGCGGATCGTCTACCTCGCCGACCAGCTCGGCATCGACCTCCCCGCCCGCGAGGAACTCGTCGCGTCGTTCACAAGTGGCTACTCGTTGCTGGACCCGACGCGACCCGACAACGGGTCAACCGACAGTACGTATCGCCTCCGAATCAACGTCGAGCCAGCCATGCTGGAGTCGACGGAGTCCTGATCGCGATGATCAGTCAGGACCGGCTCCGGATTCTCGCTCGTGAACTGGGCGTTCGGCAAGGGTACGCCGAGAAGAACTACGTTAATTCGTGGCTCCTCTGGGGCATCTTCACGAGCGGCTACGGCGACAACCTCCTGTTCAAAGGCGGGACCGCGCTGTCCAAGCTGTATTTCCCGCAATCGTGGCGATTCTCGGAGGACCTCGATTTTGGCGTCAAAGGGGAGTACCAGGGGTCTAAACAGGAGCTCCGAACGGTCCTCGATACGATTGCCGACCGCTCTGGCATCGAATTCGAGATTCGCGAGCACCACGAATCCCAGCAGGACCACTACCCGACCCACTACGTCGACATCAGCATTCAGTACCGCGCCGTCCTCAACCACCCCAACACGACCAGCATCGACGTGATGGTCGACGAGCACGTCGCCTTCGACCCCGTTCAGCACACGCACGCGTACGAAGATGTGCCCGAATTCGATCTCCAGGCGTACAGCGTCGAGGAGATCTTCGCCGAAAAGCTCCGAGCGATTTACCAGCGCGGAGCCGCCCGTGACTACTACGACCTCTATCAGCTGCTCGAAACCGGTTCGGTCGCGATCAACTTTGCCGACGTGGGGCCCGCCTTCGACGCGAAGTGTAAACACGATGGGCTCACCGTTGATCTGAACGACGGACTCCCGGACGAACAACAAGAAACGATCCGCCACCAGTGGGAGACCACGCTGCCGGATCTGACCGGTGATCCGCCGGCGTTCGAAATGGTCTGGGAACAGCTGGACACGGTGATCTCCCAACAGGAATCGTCGTAGGCAACGACCGATGTCGGTGTCGATGACCGATGGGTGTTGCATCCGGAGCTCTGGTGATTAACCAACAATTCGGGATATCTGGCTGGTGCGTTGGTTAAGTTTTTGAGCCCCCGCCGAGGGGTGGAGGCGCATTCCAGCCTCACCGAAATATGACAGAGCGACATCTCAGAGCCGTTCTGGCAGAAGCGGAGCGAGTCGCAGAGCAGTACAACCATATCGCCCAAACCACGAACTCCCCTACACACGAGTATCTCCGGTACGCTGTACTCCGACTCCTCGAAGGCGACGCCAACGCGATCCCCGAAGAGGTCCCGCAGATCGATGGCGTGACGGTCGGATACGGCCGAGATCAAGCGATGTACGACAGTTGGGGGTCCGACGTCGAGTGGTGGGACACAGTACCGCCACAGGACGACTGTACGCGCTTTCGAGTGTTCTACCCAGAGGACCAAACACCGGTTCCTCGGGTCATCCTCACCGTGATGGCCGCGTTGGGGGCATGGCGAGTCTGGGAAGGGAATGCCGCCACCTGTGGCTCCTACGATCATCGAGAGCGACGAGAAGTCCACTTTCTCTGGCCGGAGGGGAACCTTGCGGAAGCACTCTTGGAAAACCGGATTCAGGAGATTGGAAGCGCTGTCGCTCCAGACGGCGGACAGGCGGGAGACGTCCGCGACCGAATGCTCGTATCAGACGGCTCCACCTCAGGTGATGATCTCGAGCCCCGCACGAAGCGCGCTGTCGAGGAAGCGATGACCGTCTCCCTACTCGCCAAGGGTGGTCGCTACGAAGTCGAAGCGGCGTCCGGAAATCGATACGAAGTCGATATCATCGGGCAATCCTGTACCTGTCCTGATTGGCAGCAGCGCGCTCCAGACGGTGGCTGCAAACATATGCGTCGCGTCGATCACGAAATCAAACAGGGGCAGGTTCCACGTCCAGATGGTCAGCTTCCACCTCAAGCGTAAGATCCTGTCTTGCTTCTCAGTCGTTTCTGCTCGGTAGTTTACTTCAGAGTAAACTACGTTGGCGTACTCGATTGAACACACGAATATGGACGATGGCCTTGGGAACGGTGAGAACACGACACCACGGGAACTCATCCATTTCGTCACTCAGCAGACGCGGTTTACCCTGATCAACAACATCCTGCAGCACCCCGAACAGCTTCCTTCGATGTACGAACTCGAGGAGCTCAACCCCAGCGTGAGTGACGCCACTGTCTACAAGCACATCCAGAAGCTGATCGATGAGGGCATCGTGAAGGAGGTCGCCCTGGACGACGACCAGCGCCGACAGGGCTACCCCAGGAAGTTCTACGGACTCACCAAAGAGGGTAGGGAGTTCCTGGAGGAACACAACCTGCTCGCCGCTGAAGAGACGCTTCAGCAGATCTACGAGACCATCTCCGACAAGCCCGAGAAGATGGTCAAGTACGAGAACGCGCCCCGTCCCGACGACATCTAATGGAACGTTCTATTCCCGAATAGTTTGCTATTCATACTCTTCAGGCCGTGACGGGGCGATATCTTATTAACCAACAAATCTATGCCGATGCGGCCTTTGTTGGTTAACACGAGGCGACCGCTGATGTCCTACGAGCCACCGACGCCGCCGGCGGAACTCCCGACAGACCTCGTCAATACGCTCAACGAGTCCTCTTCTGAGCAGCTCCAGTACGTTGCCCGCTACGCTGAAGAGCTAGCTGAGCACAAAGCTCGCGAGGCACGTCTCGAAGAGGACTCAGATGAAAGCGAAATCGAAGAACGCCCCGACGATTTGCCGGACGACGTCCCGGCGAAGGCCACGATCACGATCAAGGAGATTAACGACAACCGCTACTACTACTGGCAGTGGCGAGAAGGCGAAAAAATTCGTTCCCAGTATAAAGGCCCCGTCAGTCCCGACGAATAGACGATAGTGAACCGTAGCTGGGTGTTTGTTCAGCGCAATTAGTAGCAGAAGACACACCCCAGAGTGTGAATGGATTCAACCCACCCCACACCCCTCAGTGTGAATGGGTCCGGTCAGTCTAGACAGGTAACACTCGGAGAGAAGATACCCACCCCACGTTTCCGTCGTAACTGGAGGTCGGTGGAGGGAACGCAGCCACGATCGGGGGGATCACACCCCCCACGTTTCCGTCGTTTCGTCACCCGGTGTAGGTCGATGGTCAGAGGAGTAAATGGCGACCTCGGATCACCCACCCCGTGTTTCCGTCGTTTCTCGATAACGATCTCATCAGTAGTGATAATACAGTTTGACTGTACGCGTCAACACCCCGTGTGCGAAGTGAATTGGGAGAGTGCTTGGCCCGATCGCAAAATTCGTGGTCAATTGAATGGTATTGAGAGGAGATACACACCCCTCGTCAAGAGTGAAAACTGCCAGAAAATGCGGGATTGAACAAGCAACAGGGGAGAAGGAATTCTTCGGATATATTGCATTCGCTCCGACCACACCACACCCCTCGTCACGAGTGTATTCGCTGATAAGTTCTAAATCTACATACCCCGTGTTCGAAGTGTAAATATGGTTTATTGTGGCGATTTTCCGCTCTTACGGCGGCTTTGGGGAACTGAAGCACTGCTCCGACAGCTGTGACTAATTATTGAGAGGAGTAAGCGGAAACAGATTGATATTCAATCAGAACAGCCACACAAGTTCATCTGAACTAAGCGGAAGTTCACCTCCGAAGTGAACTAGCAGACTGCGGTGGAATGCCACCCCCCGTGTGCGAAATGAATCCACTCGTCTCCTAAGGGGGACCCCGTGTGAGAGATGAATTGACTGATGAGTCGAAGGGGAGACACCCCGTGTGCGAAATGAAATCTTGCGTACTGTTGTCAGACATATCTAGTCATTCTAACAACACACTCCCCGAAACCACCCCCCGTGTGCGATATGAATTCGGTGGCGGCGTCGGGGACTCTTGGCGTCAGTTCCCTTCGAAGAAATCGTCTATCTGCGCGTTGACAACGGATTTGACGATATCCTCTTCGTGTTCAGCATCCTCGAGACGGAAGTCAGTCTGGAGGGTCTCGGCGACCACTTCCGGATCGTCAACAAAGGTGTATTCCTTGTGGACACCACTACCGTACCCCCGCCCCCGTTTCTCCGACGTGACGAAATTGTAGGTCTCAGCTTCATTCATATATCGCAGATAGGAGTCGCGCGATTTTTCATCGGCATCCAAGAGGTCGGTGAGGTACTGGTACACTCGGTAGGCAACCGTACTGGGGACAGCGTTCAGGTTGCGCTGCGAATAAACGGGGACGATCGCGGTTGCGTAGAGCGAGAGCTTCTTCTGCGTCGAGAGGCCCTGCATCTGGGTCAGCGTCCGGTCCCGTTCGGCTTCTTTCTGGGCGTCGCGTACGTGCTCTTCACGAACCGTATCTTTCCCACCTCGGTCGGCGATTTCACCCGCCTTCCGGAACAGATCGATCGCCTTCCGCGCATCGCCGTGATCTTGGGCAGCGAATGCCGCACTGAGCGGAATAATCCCATCCTCGAGAACGTCGTCTTGGTACGCGTCGCGACGGCGTTCGAGAATCGCCTGCAGTTGATTCGCGTCGTAGTCGGGGAAGACGACGTCCTGCGGATTGAACGAACTCTCCGCCCGGCCGTCGAGGTCTTCCATGAATCGGGGATCGTTCGTGAGCGCGGCGACGGACACGTGGCCCTCGATACGACCGAGCTGGGACGCTCGCGACAGCTGGTAGAGCAGTTTCGAATATGCCGGCTCGTCATTCGGATCGCGTTGCCGACCGACTAGGAGATCGACCTCGTCGAGGATGATGATGACCGAGTCGAAGTTGTTGCTCAAAATCTCGTAGAACCGATCGAGCTTTTGGTCGGTCGAGATCCCGCTCTCAGGGACTCCGACATCAACGCCGGCTTCTTCGGCCGCATTCTTCACGAGTCGATAGACAGCTCGGTCGTGCGATTTGATCGTCTGGCAGTTGACTTTGATGACGCCAAACCGATCTCCCTGCGAGTTCGCAAGTTCAAGAACCTGCTGGCAGACCGCATTGATAATGAGTGACTTCCCAGTCCCCGACGGGCCGTAGAGGAGCATATTGGGTGGTCGATTTCCCTGTAGTGCCGGTCGTAGGTAGGTGATGATATCGTCCAGCTGGTCATCACGACCGACAATTCGATCCTCGTCAATGACAGCATCTGGGTCGAGAAGTCCCTTATCTCGAAAAACAGAGTTCTGAACGCCCTCCTGAAGACGGCCTTTGATAGATTGTGAGAGGGATTGTTGATCGTCGCCGTCAGCCATATTTGCGAAGTTAGGTCGAAACTATAAATAAATATGGGTACCGTGTGCGAGGTTAAATCAGACGAATTCAGTTGATAGAGAGGGTTTAGAAGGAGGTGGTCGGTGAAACTCCGTAACCGCGGGCGAAATCAATTGGCCGTAATAGCCCCCCGTGTGCGATATGAATTCCCGGGAAGCTCATCGAACAGCCGTTGATGCCGAAGCGGGTCAGAAGACCTCGGCGGAGGCACCCCCCGTGTGCAAGATGAAACATCAGACGTGGTCTCGATCCGGACAGTACCGGGGATATCTCTCGACAATCTCGTGTGGGGACGAGATCTCGTCGGTATGTTACCCCCACACCCCGTGTGCGATATGAATTTGACTAGAGGGTAGGCGGGAACGAATCAATCAAGGAACACGGAATTTGTCCAGAGAGCCTACGAGAAGACGTAAAACAAACGATAACGTCCAGCTCACAAGGGAGCAACGCCACGGACGAGTTCGGATGTATCACGAAACGTACCGTTTCGTTTCGATCGACTCTAGTTCTAGTACAGCTTTGGTTGCCAGAGTAGCTATGTAAAGCTTTCCCTGAAACATAGCTCATTCCGATATCGTTATCTCTGCGTTCTCTCCTCCGTGATATTGTGGATTTCAGGTGTCTCGGGGTCTCTCTTCTCGACCACCCCCTCCCGCCGTTTTCCTGATTTCATCTCGCACACGGGGTGTGGGGGTTAGACCTCGTGGGGGCCGTGGTTAACCAACAAATCCACTCCAATCGGGTCTTGTGTTGGTTAATCGCTCTCCGTGTTCGCGAACGCCGTCAATTCCGGCATCAATCTGTGAGTATTTCTTCAGCAGCTGAATCGGTAGGTAAGTTATCGAAATTGAGCTGAACTAGTCAACCCGGTAGACAGCAAGCGCTTTCAGGAAATTGTTGGCACAGTAGCGAATCCGGCACCGTACGCAGCAGCCTCGATAAAGCTTGTGCGGACCCGGATCGATGAACACGCGTGCATCTTGGACTGGATTACGCGAGTAGACTGCGACGGCTTCTTCTCCACCGTTTTCACTTGCTGGTGTCTGGATGTAAACTTCGATCATCTCTCCACGACTGAAGTACTCACGAAGATCTCGCTCTTGTGCCTCGCGATGAGCCCGTTCCTTGGATCCTCGGCTTGTATCTGTGGACATAGTTGTGCTATTGGGCGTTAAGGTGACTCTGATAAGCCTGTTCTATGGCCTCGAGATCCTCTTCGAATAGCTCTTGAGCTGACTTTCGGCCAGCCTTGGCCGCATAGACATCCCGGACTTTACCCTGAACCGCCGAGAGCTTCTTAGCGCTCTGCTCAGCGACTTTTTTCTGCGCGAACTTCCGACGTCGTGATTCCCATCCATCGATTTCGAACGCTAAGTACCACCGGGTAGTTTGCCGGATGTCGGTGAACTCAACTGATGCCTCAACCGGACGAGGGCCGTCAACCTGACTCACAAGTAGTGTTGTCAAGAGGTTCTCGTCTACCGCACGATAGTCTTCTTCGTCCGGTTCGTCCCACGGGTCGAAGTCTACGAGGTCGCCAAGTCCCATATATACCCATTTGACGGGGTGTATAAACAACCCCCATGAGCGGCTTTACGCTTACTATAGCCATTTCGAATGAAGCTGAGCGAAGGATTTTAATATTTGGCTCTTGCGCCCGACCCCTCCAGCCAAGGTGCCAAAATCTCAAAGTATGAGTCCTTTAGAGAGGAGTCCAACCCGTGATATATTTTTTTCGATTATCTACTTCGAATTTGTGTTCGTGTAGGCCGTCAACTCCCGGACCCGCGTCTCCATGAGTTCTCGACGGATCTCCGTCTGATCCCAGCCAAGCGGTGCCAGCACACTCTGGACAGCTCTGACGAGTTGCGTCTCGTAGTACGACGCATCGTACGACTCTATCTCTTCGTGGGCCAACGCGACCCGCTCTCGCGAGCTCTTCTCGTCGTCGACAACTACGCACTCGATATCCTGTCCCGGGTGGACGGCGAGGTCCTGCTCTCGAGCTCGCTTCAATACGGACACGTTCTGAGTATTCTCTATGTTGCCCTTCGAGTGGTTTGAGGATGCGATTCCGATTACGAGTTGCTCGATGTCCCAATGTGGAGACGATTTATGACGTCTTGAGCTTGTCGAGTACTACGTCCGGCGACCGGGATGCGTCGAAATGTTCGAGATACATTAACTACATGTGAATCGCGTCTGTTCTGTGCGACAGCATGATTGATCTCGGTCAACAAATCTCATCGACGTCCTCTATGCACGGTATGGAGACGCCACAATGACTCAGGAATCTCGCGTAGACGAGCGCGATGATTCGTCGCGTCGGTTCAGTAAAAATGAACTACGCAAGCGATGGATCCAGCGATTGAATGATTCGCTCGGGAAGCTAACCGAGGTCAATCCGCGGACACAGGGCAATCGTATCGGCGAACTACTGCAACAGAGCGCGAGTAACGGGAATTCTGAGCGGGCACTCGCTGGCGACCACGAAACACGGGAACTTCTAGAGCTACTGCAGAATGCTCGCGATGCAATTCGAAAAGAGCGAACCGAAGGCAATGACTCCGACGGATCTGGAAGTGGTGGGGACGACCCGTTGAGTGGGAATGTACACATCAGCGTTCACGACACGGGCCTGCTGGTCGCAAATACGGGCGCTCCCTTCGACTTTCTGGACGAAGAGGTTGAAGAGGCCGTCTGCATGGTCGGCGAATCTTCAAAACAAGGGATCGACTACATCGGGAGCAAGGGAGTAGGACTTAAATCGATTCTCGCATCAGGTGAGGCCGTCGAGTTCTGGACAACGCTCGGAGAGGAAGATTCAGGAGAGCACGCGAATCTTCAGGCTGACACTGATGGAAGCGGAAGTGATAATTCATCGGCAGAACCGTTTCGTGTTCGACTAAGCCGCGCTTACACGACGACGGCGATCTACAAATCACTCGGGATTACGCCGGAGCACACAGAAGGCGTGTTTGATGACTGCCTGGCAGATTTGCGTGCTATGAACGATGCGATCGGTGCAACCGACGTAGGTACCGATGGCAGCCAGACACCCATCGATGAACTCTTAACCGATAGCGAAGGTCAAGATAGCTCTGAGCTTTTAGAACTGAGTGAAAAAGCGCGGAACCGAATTGCGAAGCAACCACTATTTTACTTTCCTATTGAGCTATCTGGAAAAAATACCTCTGATCCGCTCGCTCAACGAGCTCGAGCCCTCGTTTCGGGAGATGGTCCCGCCGCGAGCGAACTTGACGAAGAACTTCTTGGCGCATTTCGAACTGCAGTATTCATTGAGTACACCGACGAGGAATGGCGAAAACTCCTACCTGACCTGCCCGAAGAAACCCGCAGAGATATCTTCGTCGGTGACGGTTCCGTGGGAGAGAGCGACGCAACTGATTCCGAATCACGAGCTCGTTCGCACGAGATTGCCGAACAACTGTGGAATCAGCTGACGGGGAGTGAAGGACGGGAAGGAATTCGGCCTGAAACCCTTGTTCAACTCGGCGAAATCGACGAAATGACGGCTGATCGAATCCGGCTGGACGGGATTCCGAAAGCTAGAGAGTCGAAAGCTAAGCAAGCCGCGGCAACCACCCGAGTACGCTGGAAAATTGAGCCTCGGAGGGCCGATCGAGACCCAACCTACTTCGAGAATGATGTTCGTCACCAGCGATTGTGTGTCAATCGATATGAAATCACCAGTACAGCAGATAAAGAGGACGATACAGCGGTATTCGACGTTTTTAACCGGCCTGATGGATATAATCCCGAACCTGGTATTGATGATGAAAATAAGCCGGAACCACGGATTCTCGTTCCACTAAGGAGAGGTGAAACCGATCTTGAGCGACTGAGAACATATCCGCTAAATCTCTTTTACCCGATAGAGAATACCGCACAGCTCGGTCTGCCATTTTGTCTACATGGTCGATTTCGAGTCCAGACGAACCGGAAGGATCTGAGTCCGAGCGAGTCGGACCACAACGAGTGGGTACTCAGCGAGGCCGCCACCTTGGTGGGTGATATTGCTGAACTCACGGCCCAGAGCGAAATGTTCGGCTCCGTTTATCCGTGGGCCCTCCTTCCCCCACCGCCCAACTCGACGGCGGACCGCCAGCGAATGTCCAAGATCCTCACTGAGTTCATTGAGGAAGTCTATGGACAGATCCGTGCGTCGAACTGTTTCCCGCAGGTGACGGGAGCCCCGACGATGCCGACGGAGACCCTCTTCCATTGGGACCCCAAAATAAACGACGGCTTTCGAGCCTTCTACTATGTCTCTTCAGCTGCTGACGAAGAGGGATGGGTCTCCGACGCACCAGAACCCCTCCCTGCAGAAACACTACTGAATGGATTTCTGCGCTTTGACGACCAACTCGAGGACCGGGTGGAGGTACTCCTCGCCGATGGGAGCGATGGATCCGAGAATATCACGTGGACAGAATCGATTACCGACGACTGGCTGGAAATCCTGTCAAGAGCTTCGATAGATGACAGCATCCAGTGCGAGGCCGATATTGCGAGAACATTTTTCGGTGGACTCGTGCGATTACTCGTCCCCGACGAAAGCGTTGATGACGACGATATAACATCAACCCTAGGGAACCACGAGAGGCTCAGCGGATCGCCCCTTCTGCCCTGCCTCTTTGAGTTATCGTCAAAAAAGGAGGGTACGGAACGAGATAGTTCAACAGACCCGGAGCGCACACTCCAGCTGGTTTCAGTTGAATCCCACCAACAACGGAGGGAGCGTGCGTCGAGAACGGTTCTTTGGAACATCGACCAATCCGACGAGGCGACAGACCTAGAGACGCCGCCGGCAGGGGCGGGTTTTTCCGTCTACTTCTTCGATCCCCGTTCCGAGCGACTTCAGGGTACCACTCGGTTGCTCAAGAACGTCGGTCAGCTGTGGGGAATTCGTAATCATGACAATGACCCACAGAGTTACTATCGGTCGTTGGTCCAGAGTTTCGCCGCGGAGGATGGCTCTCAGACAATTAATCCCGATGCATTGTCATTTCTAGCGAACCAGGTCGAGAACATCACCGCCCAGGATCTTAATGCGCTTGAAGGAGGATTCATCCCGAAGCAGTACCTCAGAAAGTCCCTTGAAGCCGGGTCGTCGACGCAGCGGAGTAGACTCAGACGGCGCCTGGCGGTACGGAAGTCGAATCTCGGAATCGAAAGCTCTGTTTTACCGGGAGGGTCGATCCGCGAGTTCGCGTTCGACGATATCTGGCAGCAACGTCGGAAGGCTGGTGAGTTGCGTCCTGCTGATGACAACCCCGCTGACGATGATGAGAGCGAAGTGGGGGACGACGATTCATTCGTCGAATATGAAGCGTGGGGTGAATACACGTCTCCGTTCTCAAGTGTCCTCCCCGCCCCGTCGAATGAGACGTGGAACTCGGTGTATAATAATATAAATATAGAAGAGACGGAGCGACAACAACAGGTCCTCGCACAGACACTCTCTCTTCTAGGAGTCAGTATCTTCGCTGACCTCAACATCATTTGGCGGTTCGACGATGAGCACCCAGATACCGACGACAATTCGAACCCTCACTGGTCACCACTGGAGTGGATCAATACCGACGAGTCACCTTTCGATGAAGATCCCTCTGAGCGAATTACAACACTGAACTCGACGCTCGAATCGCATCCCGCCTATCTTGAAATCATTAGGGGACCTGGCTTCCACCCCGCGCAGACGGTCGATCATAGTTCGACATGTGACGGTTGGCTGGCGACCGGGAGTAGGGCCGGCGGTACCCTTGGCAGTTGGGTGTGGCTCGAGACAACCGACCCACTCGTAGACCGACCGCACGACGCAATCGAGGTTATCTGTCGTCACGACGAACAACTCACGTCTTCGGTACTCTGGACTGGCTGGACGTGTAACGGCGGGGCACACCAGCGATACACTTGGGAAGAGCCGGTTCCGACGCTATTGAACTGGCAGTTGCGGTCACTCCCGATTTGGGAATCGGAGTTGACGTCTCCTGTGGAACTTCCAGATGGGTGGGGAGCAGACAAACATACGCTTCGGTGGGCACTTCCTGAGACAGAGCATGATACGGCCACTGTCGAGGATCTTTTCCCAACTGTTCGTGCAGACTCGAACCTCTCTTCCGCACTTCGAGAGACGCTAGGAGTGAAGTCAATCGGAGATCTAACAGCGGTTGAAGCTGCGGATCGGCTCCAAAAACTGCTCGATGTATTTACTGACGAGTCGCTGGCCGAGAGCCGGGAGGACCACGTTCCATTGCAGGTTGGGTCGCACGACCAGCGGTGGCAATCCGCGTACTCGCAGTTAATCACGCGGCTCTTGCACCATTTCGAAGCAGTACAGAATGACGACGATTCGCCAGTCGACCCGGTGACTGAGCGTAATATTTTGACACACTTCCCGATGCATTACCGGGGTGACTGGGTTGCGGTGAACCTGGACAGACTTTCGAACTCGGGACGCGATGTCCGATGTTTCGAGACCCGGTCGCCTAAATTCTGGGAGAGAAATGAGGCACATAGGCGAAAGGTGTACGTCCTCAAGCGGACCCGTACAGGGCCGTTCAAGTCTCTCATGGAGTACTTCGATGCGGACGTGATCGACGCGCAACCACCCCAGGTAGATCGGGCCCACATTGTCACCGGCCCCGAGGACGCTGAGTTGCTCGAAGCGGTTCGGACGGAGCTCAAAGACCGCCGAGAACTGCTTATTGCCGCGATGGAACGAACGAATACGAAGGAAATCGACGATACGTACGAAGATCTCACCATCGGTTTTGAACAGTTAGCCGTCGCCGACTCAACTGCATTCGAGCGTTCCGGTCGATTACAAGATGGCACGGGCCAGCCTCACCGATCAGGGATTTACGAATTGGAGGGCTCGGAAAAGACCGGGATCGTTCTCAATCGAGGCATTCTGACAGGGGATGTAACGAACGCTGAATCATCTCCCTCTGCTGACCGGGAATTCAGTGCATCCGACACGGCGCGGGGAATCTCGCTACTCGTTCAGCGGCCTAGCAAGTTACGTGAATTCGAACATGCGCTCAGCTATGATCGAGGCGCTTTGCAGGCCGAATACGAAGAGCGATTCCCGCTCGAAAAAGTTCAAGGTGTCCTCGGCACGAAGCACGCTCGGGAATTCCGACAGCGGTACGCTGCATTGGACGCGCTACTCGACTCCCTGAGCATTGACGAGATACAGCCCAGTGACAACGCATTCGTGCCAACCAATACCGAGCAGACGGACGACTATATTCGCTATATTTCTGCCGTAATGTGTGGCGAGGAGGAAGCAGAAGAACCGGCCGGTATCACCGAAGAGATTCTTGATCAAGCGGTCGCAGTACGAGAACAGACACCAGAGTGGGCACGATTCGTCCTGAAGGGACTTTTCGACAGGAATGTATCCACGTCGTATGAGTGGTGGCGCGAGAGGCTCGAAGGAGTTGCATCCGATTCTGACCGCCACTCTCTCATTCGATGGCTCACCGACCGTGAGATGCAGTTTGATCTCTACCGGCTCTCAGCCGCGAAAACGCGTTGCGAAAATCTTGCAGAAGTAGCCGAAGTTGTCAGCAAATACGAACCTGAACAACGCTCGGAGGTTTCAGAGTGGCGGACACACATCGAGGAAGAGGACAAGCAGATCGTGTGGGATGAGCAAATTAAGCTGACTTCGCTCTGGGACCGCTCGCTAACTCCATCGGAGTGGTTCTTCTACGCAGGTGAGAACAAATTTGAGACGGAACTGCTGGATCCCCTCGTCCATACACTAATGGAGGCCGTAACCCCGGACGAGAAAGAGAGGGTCCAAGAACTCGTTGAGACATACGTCTTTGAAAACAAGTTGCCCCAGCGGGAAACTCGGACAGCCGTTAAGGAGCGCCAGAAGCGAGCGTTCGACACTTTGGGCGAGAACCTCGGTTCTGTGTGGGAGCGCATTGACACGGAGTGGACGGCCGATACGATGGATTGGGACGACTCACTCAACGTTACTCGCGGATCCTCGGTAACTGGCGGGTCGAGTGGCACCCCGACGGGGCGAGCACAGCAAGCAGAGGCGTTCACAATGGTCCACGTCCTCAGACGGTTGAGTGAGTGGGTCGACGGGGATCCAGACAGGGCAGAACAGCTCATTCGTGGCTTCCAGAAACTCCGAGACGAACAGTTTTCGCTCGACGACGAGGCACCGCCGTTCAAGTGGCACCTGCAAACCCAGTGGGACGAACTTGAGTCGAACCTCAACACATCGGGGAAAGACTTAGCGAGGTCACTTACACCCGAAAACCTGCAGGAGACGCCACTCTCAGACTTCTCGGTGACCGAACTGATCAATATCACGCAAGAACAAGGTCCTGGATTCGACGTCATCGACCCGTTCGGTCCGCTCAACGAGGACGCTCTCGACACCGACGGACGACTGCGAGCAATGCGATCTCCTGCGGAGGATGGTTCGACGTTCACTCCTGTCGAAGTGAAAGCGGTCAGCGGCGACCCGCCGTACGGCTTCCGACTAACGACTAACGAGATCCGACGGTGTCGGGCATTTTTGGATGCAAAGAATAGACTTGACGATGGCAGGGACGATACAATGTATCTCTCGACGGGGTCGGACTACGTTATCCGACTCGTGAAAGCCCCGAGTGCTGAATCTGAGTGGGAGTCATCGATCGCATTCGCGCGACCGGACATCGTGATGACCGAAGATCGACTCAAGGCGCTGTTTACTGATGATCCACTTGAGTTCAGCGTCAAGGGTGGGTACGTGAATATGCACATGGGTGATCAGGACTAAAGGTACAGACTGGACTGATTTGGAGCTTTTTAGCGAGAGGAGCTATCTGTGCCGGTGAGGGAGTTTAGAATCCAATCGATGAATGATGGATCCTTGCTGTCGAATACTTTGATTTGTATCTTACGTCTGCCTACTGGATTACTGATCAACGTCTTGCTTTGCGAGTTCGCGAATCTTTTCCTTCGTCTCTTCGCGGTGCTCGCCGAACGCCACTTCGAAAATCCCTCGGTAGAAGTGCTTGTTCTTCTCGAGCGTGACGTCCTCGCGCTTCAACTGTTTCTTCAGCCGCGTGAATGTGACCTCGATATCCTCGCTCTGTTCCGGTTCAACGTATATCGTGGCTGAGTCCCAGTCCTCCCGGATGTTCAATGGTTCATCATCCGTTTCTGTTGCCTCCTCAGTGGCAGACTTAGTATCCGCCGAGCCAGCACCCTTCTCCTGACCTGATTGCTCTTCTGTGGCGGCTGCAGGTTCACGGTCTTGTCTCTCTGTTTCCGATGTCGCCTCTGCCGTCTCATCGCCGCCGGCGACATCTTCGTCTTCTGCTTCCTCTGATGGATCCTCAAATCGCTCGTCCATTCCTCGGGGCATAGTTACACCTCCACCTGCGTTTTGTCGAACGCCCGTTCCATCGTCTCAGCAACCTCCAGGAAGAGGTCGCGCTCGACTTGCTGGTCGTTCGCGTCCTCCCATTCGAAAATATCGCAGCCGTTGTCCCACGCGCGCTGTATCGCTACCCGCATTGGAAGCTTGAAGATCGGCGCTAGTGACGCATATGACTCGTCAAATGCCTCCAGGAACTTCTGTGACTGACCATCGTCTCTGTACATGTTTGCCAGCAGTCCCACGATCGCAATCTCGATCTGTTGGTTGTCCTCGATGGATTCCAGCTGATCCCAGAGATCGTCTAGAGCATCCCGGGATGTCGCTTGGGTTTGCGCAGCCAGGAAGACGTTTTGCGCCGCGATGAACGCTGCATCTGTCAGGACCGAGAGATCAGGGGGGCAGTCGATTAAAATAAAATCGTAGTCGTAGCCGTCGTCGACCAACTCTTCGAGAGCAACTTTCAACGAGAGACGAGCGCCTGCGTCGTCCATCCAATCCCGGGCAAGCCCCATGTCCTTGTGGCTCGGTACGAGATCGAAATTCAGGTGTTCGTAATCGGCGCTGTGGATCATAATTTCTGAAAGAGTCGTGTCATCCGTGCGCGGATTGTCGACGAGGACGTCGAGAAGATTCGCGTCATCAGTCGCGAGCGTATTTGGAAGGTCGTTCTTCGGGCTTGATGGATCGTTGTCATCGCCCGGACCCAGTCCAAGCCCTTTCGTCATGTCGGCCTGTGGGTCCATATCGATCGCAAGAACATCGTGATCTCGCGAGGCTAGTGCTGCTGCACTGTTTATTGTCGCCGTTGTCTTGCCAGTCCCGCCCTTCTGATTGCCGAAGGCGATCGTGGGAATACCGGTCGATGGTGTGACGCCCCAGCCACGAGGTGACTCGGTCATAATACGATCATTGATTCAATGACTCATAAATCCACGTCAGACATCCAATGCCGCTTTTGAACTGATAAAGTGCCGTATCTCGTAGTATATGGCGCTAATAAGCGATCACAGTATTATATTTGCTGAAAATCAGTGAATCACTGATTCATTGACTCAACGCATTATGGAATTCTCGCTTTGCTGGTTCCTCGAGGAATGGAGCTTGCTACTGGCAGTTACTGAATCAGTGACTCTGTACTTCCCGTGGTAGTTGATTCATTGAATCCCTATCTCTTGGATTCACTGATTCATTGATTCAGTGCTTCAAATATTCGTTAGCTCTGTGGTTCTCTGTGATTCACTGACTCCTGGAATCAATTACTCAATAACTCTTTGCTTCACTGATTTACTGATTCACTAATTCAAGGACTATGTGATTCATGCGCTCTACGACTTAGTAATATAGACTACCTCGATCCCGTGGACCCTAGCAATACGGACGTAGATTGGGTCGAGAGCGGGTTTGGGGCGGAGTGGTCCTGGTCAACCCCCAGACACTAATGTCTCCTCGCCAATGTCGACGATAAATCAGTCAGGGATAGAGACAGTCAGCAAGATCTTCACCGGGACGAATGAAGGACACAATCTCCGCAGTGATATCGAACCGCGCCGGGAACGCGTCCGCCGCCGAGATCTCCTCATCAATTTCATCGATGTCTATTACTGGCTTTGATCGCTCAGTTTCGAATTCCAGCCCACCGTACGGTAACAGCAAGAAAACCGCATTATCCGCATCTATACCACCCCTTATGAGTTTCTTTGCTGAACAGTTCCCGGCCTCACCGATAATATGGGAGCCATTTTCGAAATACGCGATGTCGGCACGGCCGTTCGAGTACTGCCGTTCGAAGCACGTGTACACTACGTCCCGATCGATAACTCGCCACTCATTCTGCTCCCACTCCTCAAGCGGGCGAGCAACATCGTGCCCGAGCTGGTAGAGAAAATCCGCGAGTACAACCTTCAACCGTAGGTGCTCGAAACTCTCGTTTGAACGCTGCTCGTGGATTTGGATCCAGTGTTTCTGGGCCGTTGTTTCGTACTGAATTGCGTACGCCTCCAAATCACCGGACTCGAAGACTGCCGAGATATCGACGGTCTCCCGTCTGCTCCCCCGGTTGTGGGACGTGAAGGCGTTACTCGCTCGTTCTGGACTTAATCGGGTAAACGAGAAGTTCTCAGCTGACATCGTCCGCGGTCGTGGTTTGTTCGTCGATTTTCTCGAATGCGTCACTCGCGACTTCCGCCTGCTCGCTCGCCTCAATGTGACTGTACATTTTTGATGTAGTGGACGGATCTTCGTGGCGAAGCGCACGTTGAGCTGCTGAAGCACCCTCTGCCCGATAGAGGGCCTCGCCAGCACCGCGGCGCGCTCCGTGCGGTTTCAAGTACTCGTGCTCACCCTCAACGGGGATCTCACCCTCCTTGCAGAGGCGGCGGAAGATATTCCGAACGGTCTCAGTGGTGATCGATGGTGGGGAAATCTCATACCGACGTAGAACTACGTCTGGACCGTCTGCCTCGAGCTCGGCTTCCAAGCTATCTACGCGATTGCCAAGCTCCGTACGCGCACACTCGTATAACGACGGCGCGTGCTGTGTCGGGAACACCGGCCACTCCTCCGTCGGTGGGTCCAGAATGTTCCGATACTGCTCTACGGCCGAGCGGGCCTGACTTGGTAACTGTACCTCCTCACCGGCTGTTTGACTTTTCCCCAGTACCCGAATCACACCCGCTTCGGGATCCACGTCCGCCCATGTGACACCTGTCCGGCGCGAATCATTGGGATCACGGAGAAGTTCAGCGCTCCGTGCGCCAGAGTACGCGAATAGGTAGACGAGCGCTCGGTCCCGCGCTTCCTCTATAGCGTTGCTCCCTCGTTCGGAGATCGCGTCGTGCGCACGCTCATCCACGTACTGTACGAAGGCCGTTCGCTCCTGCGGACTCCAGAACTGCTGGCGATTACCGTTCGCGCCGAGCGACGCATCGGGCAATTCCTCCAGAGCCGGCTTGTGCTCGGCGGGGTTCTCTTCGCGGTATCCCCACTTTACGCAGTAGGTGAAAAACGCGCGGACAAGAGCGTAATATTGCTGGGCAGTCCGTCCTGTGATACCTGACTCATCGTCCTGATCCGCGACGCGTGCGTCGGTTCGACGGTGAAGGTATTCGGCGTACTGCATCATTGTTCGTCGCGAGATGTCGCGTACGGTCTCGACGGAGTCGGGCGTCCAGTCGATGAACGCCGTGAGGACACGGTCGGCTTCGCGGGCGTAGTTCCCGCCGCCACCAGGCTTGGCTTTCTTCTGTACCCACTCCTCAACGGCTTTTTCCAGGGGTTTGTGGGCCTCTGTATCGGTTGACCGGCGTTCGGGCATTGGGATGGCTGACCCGAGGGCGCCGACCCACTAAAATCCACTTGTGCTTATTCGAGTAAGCACAAGTGGAACTTGGCCTATGCTGAAGCTGTGATATTGGTGGTATTAGGGCTGCTACGCTTAGAATATGGAATCATACATAATATGTAAATCGTATATTGCTATATGAATTTCTTGACCTGCTTGCGGCACAATCGGGTTCGTCGGTAATCTAGAGCGACGGATCTGGCTCCGAGGTGGATGATTGTGTTTCTTTGAGGGATATCAAAACACGACTGTAAACACAGAGTTGGTGAGTAGTGAGTGCTTCAAAAGGCTGTGTGGATGAAGAGACAGAATCGTTCAGAGGTGGGTGCCCGTTAGAACTGGTTCAGGTCCTGCTGGGCACCGTTCATGCCACCGAACTGGTTCTGTCCCGCCTGCTCGAGCTTCCCGCCGATCAGCGGCTGCTGCTCGACGCCGTAGTCCGTGAGGGACCGCTGGCCTGAGCCGTTGAGCTGGTGGCCGTCAGTCTGGTTGATCTTCTGGCCGCTCTTGTCGTACGTGTAGCTGTCGAAGCCGTACGACCCGTCGTTGTGGAAGTGCGGCTCGCTGAACTCCGTGACTGTGTTCGAGGGGGAGTCAGCCGCCCACGATGCTTTGTTGTCTGCGCCGATGTTCTGCTCGCCGAAGGGTTCGATGTTGTCGAACATTGTCTTTTGTTCTGGGTTCATTGGTTGTCACACGATGCAGCCGGTGTGTGTCGTTCAGTTCTCTGTGGTCACCTCGGTTCTACCAATATCTTAGAGGTGGAGGGGTATGGAGCTGCGTCAGGAACAGATCTTGAGTCAGTCTTGGACGTCAAGATTCAGTCTTGACAGACTAATGAATCGCGTTCGCTATCGGTATTGTTAAGAAAACAACTTGAGAAGCGCGTTCGATTGCTGCCAGAGTGTTTGCTGTCTGGCTAAACGTCCCTTTATCCACCTGAGGAGTCGTCTGCTGCTGAGTCTTCGTTGTCAGGGTTGTCCGCCGCGTCGGTATCAGCGTTCGCTTCGTCGCTGAGGTGTTCAAGTCGGGCTCGGATTCGTGAGTCGACCAGGTTCTCGAATAACTCCTCAGCGTCTTCAGGATCGTGTTGCGGGAAGAGGGCATCACGAACGAGCATCCGATAGACCATCGCAGACCGGGTGCCGAACTCGTGGAACTCCTCGGCTACGATTTCCAGAGGTGGCTCAAGAGCCTCGTTGAATTCTTCGGCGTCATCTCGAAGAACGATATTTGCCGTTACCGCGGGCAAAAACGCTGGTCCCTCTTCTGAGGATTCTTCTTCCGGAGTCTCCGCATCTGTATCCTCATCGGTCGGATCTGCATTCGCTGTCGCTTCGTCCGTTGTGGTCTTCGTTTTTGCGTCTGGGTCTGTCGCGGCGTTCGACGATGTCGAGTCAGGTTCTGTCTGGTCTTCGGCTGTGTCGGAACTGGCTGACTGTTCTGATTCGCCCCAAATTTCATCGTCCGTGACTGGGGCCTCGCGTGGCGTGATATCATCGCCATCAGGGTCACCCCCGGCGCCAGCTGCAGCTGCGCCACTCAGTCCGGCATCAGTCTCCTCGACTTCACGATAGATCGAATCGCCCCGGGTGTCGTACTCTTCCGATTCGGTCTTTGGTTCTGGCGTCGACGGCGAGTCGAATGCATCATCGTATGCAGTGAGTAATGCATCCCGGGTTGCTTCATGATCGTCGATTGTCCCGAATGCGCTGAGATCGAGTTCATCGAATGCCGTTTTGAGTGTTGTTCGCAGCTGTTCGACTTCGGTGTCTGTTCGAGCGGTCTCCCACACTGTACGGGGGTCTCCGACTGTGAGATCCAGAATTTGCTGGGCTGTCTCGTGGTCGACGCCGCGGTTATCGAGGATCTCGAGCCAGTCTGTGTAGAGAGAAGTGTACGATACCGTCATTGTTCCTCCGTGTAGCGCGTCCAGAGCGGCCCGAGCTGGAAGTCGAACGTCAGGGCTTGTTTGTCGTCTGGGACGCTGAATGTTGGCGGCTCTGATTCCAGTATCAATTCTTGCTTCTTGATAAGGTACGGACCTTTCGGCTGCTGGTGAACATCTTCAGAACGTTGGTCTTCGTTCTGAAGAGTTTCATTATCTGTTGTGACGGGGGCAGGTGCGTAGTCATCGTCCTCTGTAGCATTGGCTTTAGCTGCCTTCTGATTGTAGCAGCCTGCAAGTGCGAAGAGATAGATTACGGATCGAGCAACTCGTTCAGCGTGGTCGCGGTCAATGATCTCGAACTCGGAGCCACTGAGCGTGCCAGAGATTTTGAGCCCCTCGTAGGATGGGGGGTGTTCTGTCCCTTCGCTGTCTATTTTCTGCATTGTGACCGAGGCGGATGGGGCTTGTGCTGTGACTGCGTCGGCGGCTGCCACTTTTGCCCACAGAATAGCTTCTTTGGGGTCTGGGACGGTGGGTGCGTCGAGGTGTGCGATGATGTACGATAGGAGTTCTGTGGCTTCACGAGCTTGTCGCTTGGTTAATTCCTCCTGGGTGGCACTATGTTCTGAGATGTAGTCGTCGTCGGTTGGTGCCATGCTGGGTGTGCCATCCCATTGTTTAAGCCATCGGAAGATGGGGGCGACGAGTAATCGATTGGAATGTGTTGTGTGGTCGATCTTCTGTACGAGCGCGATCAATCCATAGCGGGGGAAGAGCTTCCAGATATTGTTGCTATTGAGTTTCTTTGTGGTTGTGTCGGCCCAGTCAGCGACTTGTTGGGCGGCGACGACTTGGTGGTCGGGGAATTTGTCGAGGAGTGTATTTAGGACGTGTCCGCGTTTGTCGTTGTAGTAGATATTCTCATTGAACCCATCTCGATACTTTGTGAATGTGTCCCAATCAGTGCTCATACTAGTTCGAACAGTGAGTTTGTATCTTGTTACGGTCTTGGTAGTACCGGTACATGTTATCTGGTTTCCACATAGTGTTGTTAACATTACGGGTCGAACACCCACAGCTAGATACGTCTGAGAGGTCCATGACTTGCTGTCCAGATCGAATCTTCACTATACTCAGTCGCCCTCCAGATCCAATCTTCTATCCCACAGCCCCGTCCAGAGCCACACTGAACAAGACTCCATACACCATCCCTCCCAAAGTACAGATGTCACCTGCCAGCGACCAACGGTGGGTGATAACGGAGGAGAAAACCCATGGAACACGAGCAATACGACGAACAGTTCAGTCACTCCGAACTCGGCCGCTCAGGGAACGAGATCGTGAACATCCACCGCGACACTCGAGAACCCCACGACCCCAATCCGTCCCACTGGGACGTGACCGAGCAGAACGAATTCGGACAGATCGAGCGGTTCCACGTCATGGACGAGCAGCAGTCCTGGCTCAACGACTTCTGAACCGCATACCCAACCACTTGGCTTTTTTAGGCAGATGATAGACCACGTGTTCGTACCACCCTGAGAGATACAGCTAAACAACTAATGCCATAACTGAATATCATGCAGCTACTCTGTATCGGTGACCTGCATCTTGGTCGAGACGAATGGCAGCCAACGATACCTCCCGCCTGGCATACCTATGATTGTATCCTCCTCGTTGGTGATATCGCAGATAGCCACGCGACTGCCACCGATGAGATATACGCATTCTATGAATCACTCGGCGAACTCGACCCACCTGTGATTACAATTCCCGGCAATCATGATTATCAGACTCAGCCACAGACCATCGCTGACATTCCAGGCATTAGCAACGGTCACGCCACTCGGGTCACCGGCACCGACGCAGCGATTGCTGGCCTTGGTAGCACAGTCTTCGATGAAGGGCCCGAGATACGCGGGCCACAGCTAACCAACGCACCTACGGCGGCATCGCTCGTAGACCAACTCGCTGACGCGACAGAATCCGGTAGATCAGCGGCTGGAGCTTCAACTCCATTCAGCGATGATGCACTCACGTGGTATCAAGACCGATTAGAAGCGTTGCGGCAGTTACAGCTTGAGGAAGGAGACCAGCCGCGGATCCTGCTCACGCATGTCCCACCTTATGGAACACAGGGCGCCAAACTCAATTCCCACCCACACTACGAATCTAGTGTGTCTTGGGGATCACTCGCACTCCGCCGATACTTGGACACAACCCCGATTGAACTCAATCTCTGTGGCCATATCCACGAGCAAGCTGGCCACGATATAGTTGAGGGCACGGTGACGCTGAATGCTGGCTATCGACAGGCCTTCGCGATTACTGTGTCTGCGTCTGGTGTTCAATCAATTGACGAGGTCTCAGTCGAATCGCAGGCTTAGATGAGTGACCCCACTATCCTTATTACGTCATGTTTAGTACATTAACTCAGTTATGGCGTTCTGTGTGGTGACCTCACGTGCGTGATCTTGAGAACATCCGCCACATGCATCGAACGAACCAACCAGCACGGTTAGAAGGATACGAACCGGTCTTGGAAGTTGAAATTCCAGGCGAGCCGACGATCCACGAGGCCGGAAACGATCTCCTGGTCGATTTTGAACGCGAAACAGGAGCTGACGGCCGCATCACCGCACTCGGAGACGCCCGCTACCGCGGGGCCGTGAAACAGCAGTTACTGGAGGATTCAATGCTCCAGCGTCTGCTTATTAATTCACATCACCAGACAAACATTCACGTCCCCTCCGTCGATCTCGCAACTCGATCCGTCATTGATCCGTCAACGACACTCTTGACAAATCATCCCCTCATCGAGTCCCTCCCAGACAAATATCAGCGTGCTGGGTCCCTCCTGCTCGAGTATATTCTTAAATATCATGAAATCGGGACTCGTGATGCCTCAGGCGGTCACTTTACCTCAATCATTGACCCAGAGACGCTGGTGCTTGGCGAACAACTCCCTTGGTCGGATATGCGGAATATCATTCGGGGCCGCGGAACACATACACGAGCGCTCCCATGGCGCTATCACGAGGTCAGAGCTGTCCTTCAGGAGCGACAAATCCTGGATTCCCTCATCGATGATGAACAGAGTATCATCGAAGCGCTCCGTTCAGAGACTGATCGAGAAACAGAGGAGCTCGAAGCGGCCCTCAAATCAGTCAAGCTCGAACGGCTCGGTGAACTGCTTGCTGACTGGGAGTCATACTTCGATACGCATCGCAATGAAGCGATTACGAGGATTGCAGATGCCCTCGAGGCAGAGACGACGCGTGATCAGGCACTTGACCTGCTCCGCGTCCCACAAGAAGCGGTGATGCATCCCAGCAAGTGGTTGTGCCACCTACTCTATGACCTCCACAATGGCCGTGACCCAGACGAGATTCGCTACCATGGCAGTTACTGGGAGACGACAAAACACGGGGCAGACGAGACGTTTGAAACTGTAAAGGAGGAAACGAGTCGACGCCGAAATGCACTGATTGAGGATGCTGACCGACGTTGGTCGCAATCAACGTACGAACTGGTAACCATCACTGAGGAGTCCCTGATCCGTCGCTGGTATTCGTATGAGCCCACAGACGAATTCAAATTGCGGCACATCCGATATGGGATGGTCGTTCAGCAGTTATTTAATCAACTACAGCAGCACGGGATTCGGATCATCAACAATGGCCATAATCCGGCTGCGTTTGTTCATCAGGAGGGAGAAACACCGTTCAATGCCGCTCAATATCAGTTAGAGGGCATTGATCCCTTCTTTTCAGTTCTGAATGGGCAAGCCGATGCGACTGATATCGGTCGCTACTTTGAGTATAAGACGGATCAAGAAGCGTCCTATCGAGCTTGGGAATACGGGCGGAAACAGACGCATCAAGTCTTGGGATTTGACTCAATCAGCGATATGGTAGACTGGATCGAATCTGGCGGAGAGTAGCTGTTCTCCAGATCAGATCTTGTGTGGGGGCAGCGGTTGTATGACCGTATCAGGACTCTCAGTAACAGGGATTCGGGGGAGACATACTGTTGGAGGTGACAACACTATGCGTAACACGCTCCCGACGTCGCCAGCCTGGAAGAACAACCGGTCGATGCGGTTCCCCCCGCTCCCGGAGCCTAAGCACGACCCGCCGCTGGGGATTCACTGACCACGGGTTTCGGCCCCGTCCAACCACTTTAGATACTTTTAACGCGGCTAAGATGACCTGAGAGGCATATTATGGATGCTTAGAGATATGTAGATTGAGGAATCCAGGCTAACTACTATCTACTTGGCAAATTATGGGAAAACAATGGAGCGGAAAGCGCACAGTGCGATGGTCGCAGGGGTGAGTTCTACCCTTGTTGCGGCCTGGATTCGCAGTCGCACTCGCGAAGCCTACGATCCAGCGTTAACCCCACCCTCACTCCAGGATCGTCTGCACCAGCGTGCACCTATGGTTGCTGCCGGTCTGGGATTCACTGGTCTAAGCACTACTGTGGCGGGATATTTTGATACCGCTGAGCTCTCCCTACTAGGCGATGCAGAAGACGCAGCAGATATCCATCGACAGATGGGGAACCATCATGAACTCCACTCGCTGCCCTATCTGGGTTCAGCACTAAGTGCTTCCCATCTGATTCGTCACAGTTCTAGCCGATTTGGAGAGTGGCTGGCTGAGAAGCTGGATTTGTCTGAGAATATCACCGCCATTATCGACGCGGCTGATTCCTTGGCTAACTGGGTGATAGATGCGGTTGGCTCTGGTGTATTTGGGCATCTACTAGGCGACCTCCCAACCAGTGGGCATGGCGGATCGGCACTTCAGCTCTTTAAACCAATAACTGACCGAAACTTCTGCTTGCAGTGGGTGAGTTCAGCATCGCCCACAGTTAACCGGTATCTCACAATCGCTGGAACGGTGTTGGCCGGGGCGGCCTGGTCTTTTAGTGGTCTCCATCTGCTGAGTTGGGAGCCTCCTGAAAGCTCGCTCCAACGGTTTGTCGACCGCATCGGTGAATGTGATAGTATGGGGGAAGCTGTAGATGTCATCTTTAGGGATCTCCAAAGTCTACTTAACCAGGTGTTCGAGCGGTCGCAGACGGCTATCTGGAATTCGCCACTATTTACAGAATCACCGGCTGCAATCGAGTCTGAACCGGAATCTCGATGGTACCGAATGAGATTTGATACGGAGCGTCTCTTCGACATATCATCTCTGGACATAGAAACACTGCGCGAAGAAGAACTCCTTCCACCCGATGTCGTCACTCACATAGAGGGGAAATCCCTCTATTCGCCGGAATATTTCGGTGTCTACACTGATGGAAAGTCAATCAGCCTCTCAGAAGACTCGAATAATTCGACACCACTTGCCCACGATAGAGACGAAGACGGAACATCACTTCGCCGTGACGAAGGGAGCGATAGCACTCCGCTAATGCAGAACGAAGACAAGGATGATTCTCGATCGATCTTTTCTGAGTCTACACCGACGGAAACGGATTCACAGTAACAAAGCGGATTCTGATTGCTGAATTCCCAGCCAAATTACAATCGAAAGTAGTCGTCGACATTCTTCACGACTTTCCGGAATGCGGTAATATTCTGTGTACCTGATGCCTCAGTACGTTCTAATCGGCCATTCTCGAGATCGGCAAGGACTGGTAGGAACATCCCGTCCCGGTCGTTCTGTTCGATGGAACCAGCTGCACGCTCAACAGCCACGACCATCGGTCGATTAACCGTCGGTGGAACCATTAGAAGATACCACCATCGACGGTCAAGAGGGCCGTTTTCATCGGCAAGCTCAGAAAAGGCGTTCACTGCGGTATCGATCGTCTCTTTCACTGTCTCTACGGAGGCCTCGTCTAACTCCACCAGTAGCACCCACTCCTCACGAGTTCGAACTCGTCCATCGGTTTCTCTGTAATAGAGGGGGTAGTCAGAAGGGCTTCCGTCCCCTTGTTCGAGAAAATCATAGGCACGGAGTTGCTCTCGCACCGTTGAAAGATATTCAGTGGAGTCCATTTACCCAATTTTCAGACTGACCTATACAATAAGATGGCGGAAACCGGTATCAGTTCCATATTTGGAGCGAGAAACTCTACTAACGGGTATTGAATGCGACCCTCTTGCGAACCTCGCAATCTCTCTATGAGGGTTGAGATCCTGCTGTCCTCATCGTCTACGATTAGCAGCGCTCAGCTCTTCTCAATCTCGAAGGCTCGGTCAAGAAGATCTGCGAGATCACGTAGATTTTCGGCAGCATACGATTCTACTCGCATCGCCACACGTTCCGTTTCCTTCTGCTTCTTCCACAGCGTCACCACGACATCGGAATCATCACGCGGGTCTGGGAGTGCCGCTGTAATCCATGCTGTCACGGTTGGCGACCCCTTCAACCATCTCTTACTGAGCTCATGCCACTCCGGATCACACTCTTCCGGTGACGGTCGGTCCTCCCCGAACGCCTTTCGCTCTAAATCATCGGCAAAGGACCTGAGTTTCACAACGTCATTAGGAACAACCTGTACGGAAAGCGACTCGCTCTCGCCCCAGCTCTTTGCCTTCCCAAGTGAGAACGTTAGATGCCCGTCTGGCGTTCTGGAAATTCGAGCGCTTCCTCGTCGCTTGATGTTTTTCTCCGCGATAGTAACCCACTCTCCCGACTTGTCGAACGACATCCAGTAGTCTGCAGGAATCGGGACTTCAATCTCTACAGTTGGGTTCTTCTCCTGCCAGAGCCACCGCGTCACGTCGGGATACCCCTCCGTCCCGTATCGGTCCGGGAGAGCGTACGGCCACACCGAGAGAATGCCGGAGAGGTCAACATCGTGAGTCGTAAAGTCGTCCTCCTCGAGCCAGGCGACGCTGTACTCTCGATCAAGATAGTGCCTTACGACTGCTTCTTTGTCTTTTCCCTTATTCCGGTACTGGGCTTCAACAGCAATTCCCTTGCCGTATGGATCACACGGCTCGGGGAATTCCAATAGCACGTCAGGAATGCGTCCCTCGAGGTCGGACTCGAGTTCAATAGACGCCTCCGGATAGTCGTTCTCCAGGCGCGCGTATGCGATGGCCTTCATCTTGTGATGGATTTCGGACTCCCCTGGGCAGTCACCATCACCACTACCGGCTCCGCTGCCATCTCCTTTCCCGCCGCCCTTGTGACTGAAGTGCCGAGAAACGAACGTGCTCCCGCGGTTGTAGGACCGGACCACTGACATCTCCTCGCCGCAAACTGGACACGCAACTGTCGATCCGTCCGGGACCTGTGGAGGGAGTACCTCGTCACCGTCAGACAGTCCAAGATATGGCATATTTGTGAGTATGCTATGTCCTCAGCTCACTCCAGTCACGAATCCGCTTCTATTGGTGGCTGTGATCCACATTCAATCACCGCAAGGTCTCTCGTGCTATCGAGTAGTCGGTGTGCCTCGTCATCGCTCTCACAGCTTGGTCCCTCGGTCCGACCTCACAACCGATTAGGTAGCGACCTAACATAGGAGCAAGTACAACCAGTACGGAAGTTGGATGATTCCCTCTCCGAGATCCTCAATAGGTTGTCTGCCTCGAACCGTATCACCAGCGAGGATGAATCCAAGTGGCACGTCGTACGCTTCTTTGAATTCTCGAACGGCTTCGAGTGACTCCTCACGCTCGCGTGACTGATACGCTAGCCCGATCGGGACAGGGGTTCCGTCCACCTCGAAGACGAAGTCGACCTCACCCTCTCGCCCACGCCAGTACTGGACGGTGGGCGTCTCGTCATTGCCCTGGATGGCGTTGATCCCATAGGCGAACCGCATCGTGTGGTCGAACGCCGCGACGCGGGCTAGGTCGGCCTCGCGGTCAAAATCGTTGCGGACGGTCGAGGCGTCGCCGTCGGCGAGCGCGGTCACCAGCCCTGTGTCACGGAGGTAGAGTCGCACCGACCGGGGGCGGCTATTGTCGTACTCGGTAACGCCGGTCAACAGGTACAGCTCTGCCAGCGCGGGAAGATAGCTATCGGCGATCGTCCGCCGGTCGACGTCGAACAGTTCGACGAGGTCCTGATACCGGAACGGCTCAGCCCCCCGGTTTCGGGCGGCGAGCGCGCAGAGGCGTTCAAGATCTGCGATCGTCTGAATCGATTCGAAGCCGGGAACCTCTTGGTAGAGGGCATCGCGAACGTCCTCGCGCAGCTGCGCGTAGTCATCCACCGTCAGGTCCGCTGCCGACTCGGCGGCGCCGTCAAGGTCGTAGCTGATGGTCCCGCCCATCGCGAGGTAGTCGACGACTTGTGACTGGATGCGTCGTTCGACGTCTGCAACCTTCTCGTACTTCTGTCGAAGCTCTGCGACGAGTGACTCGATCTCGCCACTCTGGAGAGCCGCTGGCAGGCTGTTCTCCCCGGTTCGCAGAGAGGTGGGGCTCACGCGAGTGTCTTCTTCCTCAAGATCTGGATACAGCGTGAAGAGGTAGTCCCGGAACTTCTCAGGGAGAATGGGCTGGATATCGTAGTCTTCGGCCGGCATCGCGACGCTTTCGAGTTCCCGTTCGACTTGAATGCCGGCGCTGGCGGTCAAGACGACGTGTCGTCCCGGGACGTCCTCGAGCAATTCTGCGACGGGGACGCCCCACCCGTCGATGGTCGGCTTGTTCGGATGCTCGATCTGGTGAACATCGTCGATTAGGATGAAGTGTGGGTGGTCTGCTTCGATGCGGCCGAGAACCCTGCTCTCGTAGTACCGAACTGCGCGTCGCAGCTGTTCGTCCGATTGGAGTTGGTAGAGCGGATCGGCGTCGAATGGAAGATAGAGGAATCGTTCCGGATCGTCGCCAGTCTCGATGCGATGGTGAATGAACTGGTGGAGGAGCGTGGTTTTGCCGACCCCCCGCCGTCCAACGAGGCCGAGAAGCGGTTGGTCCTCGAACTGGCTGTCGGACTCGTCGGGACGGGCGAGATGATAGAAATCGCTCTTTTGCCGTGCCGGGAGTGAGAATGCTTCTGTCCCGTGTTCCCACCACGGATTATGGTCGTGAAGCGCCCGAACGAGAGCGTCACCAGCGTCGATAGGCATGGGTTTGTTGACTAACCCATGACCTCCTTCGCAATGATTGTTTCGACTCAATACACGACAGTGTAGCGGTGGTTACATACTCATAATCCATCCTCTAGAGTATGATACTCCACCAAGCACGATATAAGGAACACTACGATGAGTCTTTGCTCTCTAATATCTGCTCTATCTTGCTAATTGGCGAAGCATTTATCACATCTTAGCGCACACTAATGAGTGTGAAGGTGGATAAAGACGCATCGTAATGATGGTTACTCCCCCTTCGTTTCCGGGGCGAGCGCACACACTATCGTCAACCACCCGTTGGCTGTCCGGGGAATGGCAGGCCACACAGATACCATGGATACGATGTACGCGGACATAGAGGACGGGAAGCGTCACGATATCGCAGTCGAATTCATCACTCGGCGAGCCATCGACTGCGACGGAGAACACGTCCACCGCTTGCTGGTCGTCGATCAATCGGGGAAGCAGTTCACGGTACTCGCCACGCCTGACAGCGAGGCGCTCCTGGGCCTGAAAACCGGGGCAACTCACCGTATCTCGGGGCTGCTGGGCGCTGCCCCTGTCACCTCAGCAGACGACATCAGGGCTGAGTGTCCTGATTGCGAGGGAAGGCTTCGACCAGGACAGGTCGTCGATGCAGCTGGAGCAGCCGTCACGCAGGCTGCGTCACAGCTCTCCCTCGACGAATCGTTCGGAATCATCGATACCAGAGCGACCGTCCGTCGCGTTCGGGATGACCGCTCGCTCGTCGACGACTGGACGCCGATGGACGACGACAGGTCGGTTACCCCACCCGACTACGTCTGTGAGTCCTGTGGGCGCCGCGTCGACGCGTACGAACTTCGGGAGACCGCCGAGGCCGATCAGATGCTCGAAAACCAGGTGATGGAGAGCGCATCACCGGCGCCAGCAAGTGCGGACATGGCGAGCCCGGAGACGGTCGGACTTGCCGCGGGCGGCGCGAAAGATGTGGCCAACTTCCGGGAAAACGTCGCGAACGGGTATACGCCACAGCCGGAGGCGATCAGCGACGAGGGGCTGTTCTACGACTATCACTTCGAGACGGGAACGCGGACCGAACCGGACGCCCTGTTCGCGCCGCGCTACGCGGCTGCCACGAGCGACCACCCGATCAGTGGGGAGACCGAGCGCTACCTGTCGGTGGGGCTGGACTCGACGCTCTCAGCCGACGAGTTCGAACGGCCGCGGCTGGATCTCGTCGCCGTCCTCGACGTCTCCGGGTCGATGGACAGCTCCTTCGACGCGTACTACTACGACGAACACGGGCGCAAGCGCGAGGCCGAGGATGATGCGGCGACGAAACTCGAAGCGGCGACCCAGTCGCTGTGCGCGCTTACCGAGCAGCTCCACGATGAGGACCGCCTGGGCGTCGTCCTCTACAACCACCGCGCCCACGTCGCGAAACCTCTCCGTGATGTCGGAACGACGGATATGCCTGCGATCCGTCGCCACATCCGCGAGATCGCTGCTGGCGGCAGTACGAACCTCGCGGACGGGTTCGAGGCGGCTGTCGACATGTTGGTCGGCGGGACGCCCAGTCCTGATGTCGAGCGCCGTGTCGTCTTTATGACCGACATGATGCCGAACACGGGGACGACGGGGGACAGCGAACTCACGCAGTTATTCGCGGACGCGGCCGCCGAGGGCGTCCACACGACGTTCGTCGGGATGGGGCTGGACGCGAATGCGGAGCTAGCGGACACTCTGTCGGGCATCCGTGGGGCGAACCACTACTTCATCCACTCGGCCGCAGAGTTCGAGCGTCGTCTGGGGGAGGAGTTCGACTACATGGTTACCCCGCTGGTGTACGACCTGAACCTCGACCTTGACGCAGACGGCTACGAGATCGAGGCGGTTCACGGATCGCCGTCCGCGGACGCCGAGACCGACCGCCTGATGCATGTCGGGACGCTGTTTCCCTCCGCCAAGCAGGATGGCGAAGCTCGGGGCGGCGTTGTCCTCGTCCGCCTCGAGCAGACGAGCTCGGACGCCGATCTCGATCTGGTCGCCTCGTGGACGGAACGGGACGGTGGTGAGTACACCGAGCGCGTCGCCGTCGACGTTCCCGACGAGTCCAGCACATACGCCCATGAGGGCGTCCGGAAGGCCGTCGCGCTCGCCAGGTACGCTCGCGAACTCCGGACGTGGGCAGCTGACCTCCACGACCGCGCTGACGCCGCGACTGGCGTTGACGACTGGTTGCTTCCCGACCAGCGCGGCCAGCACGAGCGCGAGTCCGTGCCATTGGTCGTTCCTGATCGATATACCGAGCGGTTCGACCAGCTTCGCAGCTACCTCGCAGATGAGATGGCAGCTGTGGATGATGAGTCGATGCAGCAGGAGGTGGAACTCCTGGAAACACTGTGTCAGCAGGCGCCCGCGACGCCGCGCGAGGTGAGTGACTAATGCTCGTGTTCGCGTTCGACCGTGACTGGACTGTCGACGTGAATCCACATCCCCGCCACGACGCCGTCCCGCTGGAGTGGGTGCGGCATCTCGCGCACGATACGCCGCACGCGGTCTACGCTATCGGGAATCAGACGCTGGCCGAGGAGGCCGCAATTCCGGGTGTCGTCGACATCGTCGGCCGCCACCCCGACGACTGGGGCGAGTGGCTCGGCGAGAAACAGCCCGATGGTCGGTACGAGCAGTTCCCACTCCGGCGCGAGCGGCTATCACTCATCGCCGACCTGCACCCGGACGCGGACGGCTACGTCGTTGTCGACGACCTCGATCTGAGTGATGTCGACGCGTGGGAGCACTACCACGCCTGGGAGTTCATTCCCGCGGTCAAACGAGGAGACATCCATCCCGACCTCCCATGGGTTCGTGACCTAATGACCGACGGTGGACTCCCGACGTCTGCCGGAATTATGCCTGCGAACGCGTCGATGCTGTCGTCGTTTCTTGACGACCACGCCGATGCGCCCGGATTCGAACTCACATACATCGATGATGGGGACGAACGAACACAGCTGTGCCACGACGTCTCCCTTCACGCGGTGACACTCGAACGCCCCTCGGCAGCGCCGGCGCTCCAGTGCACGCCGCTCGCCCCCGATAGTGACCAATTCACCGTTTCCGTCGACGCAATCGAGTTGCTCTCAGTGGTTGACCCCCCACCGAATCTGTACACGGCGGGCGCAGAGACGCCTGCCGAGGAGGCAACTGGGCTCCGCAGGCTCGCCGATGTGCATCCAGAGGCGGTCCGTATCTCAACGATCCTCGCTCTTCTGGATCGCGAAGACAAAGATCGGATTCGGGAGAAGGACGCAGTCCAGGCACTCCGTCGGGTGGCGGCAGTGCGCCCAGGGGACTGTACGCCGGCGATCCCAATCCTCCGGTCACTATTGGCACGTGACGAGCTACCCGCTCGGGCCGACGTGCTGGCCACTCTCCGAGCTATTGGTGATACCGATCCGGGGGCGATCGCTCCGCTCACCGACGAACTCGTACCGTATCTGCAGTCGAACATTGTCTCCGTCAGGCGTGAAGCGACCAGATGTATCGCCGCGATCGCCGAGGAAGACCCCGACGATGCTGTGGACGCCGTACCGTCGCTTGCAACGATCATTGAGGACGACGCCGACGGACTCCAGTACGCAGTGTACGCACTCTCGCGGATCACGCGCGAGTATCCGGAAGAAGTCAAACCGGTCGCCGAGACACTTGGAGAAGTCACCCTCCGTGACTCGTTGTCCGACAGCGTTCGGTTGAACGCGACCGCTGGCCTCGGCCGGATCGTGGGCGAGTACCCGAGTATCGCCGTCGAGATCGTCGACGACGTCGCGACCCTGTTCGACGTCGACAACCCCAAGCTCCGGAACAACGCGATCGGACTAATCGGCGACGTGGCGATCGTTCACACCGATGTGGTTGAGCCGTACATCGAGGAGATCACCGCATTGCTGACGGTCGAGGACACCTACACGCGAATCAATGCGAGCGGTGCTCTCAGCCGCGTAGCCGAGGACTACCCGGAGTCGGTCGAACACGTCACGCCGACGTTCGTGGAGTTGCTGTCGGACGAGAATCCGCTCGTCCGTGAGAACGCTTGCTGGGCGCTGGGGTACCTCTGTGCTCGAGACGCGACCTCGGCCCTGAAAGACCGAGTACGCGATGATGACAACGCCGATGTCCGCACGAGGGCATCGTGGGCGCTCGCCCGGATCAACGAATGAGACTTGTCTCAGCGTTTCGCTTGCTGACTCGGTTCGGAGAGTTCGCGAGTGCAGAATTATACGGGTGGGATGACATCGTGATTCCATGACAATTGAACGTAACGCAGAGGGATGTCTCCTCGGGTTGGCCTGCGGTGACGCACTAGGTCGACCAGTCGAATTCAAGAGCGTCGAGGAGATCGCATCCCAGCACGGCGAAGTGATGGAGATGCTCGGTCACGGCACGCACGGCCAGCCTCCGGGGACGATCACTGACGACACTGAAATGGCGCTCTGTATCGCGGAGAGTCTCGTCGACCGCCGTGGATTCGATCCGGCCGATGTGGCGGATCGATTCGTCGACTGGCTCGATTCTGATCCATTCGATATCGGACTGATGACGCGCGATTCCCTGTCACAGATCAGGCAGGGAACGTCGTGGGACGACGCTGGCGCGGACGTCTGGGAATCGCGTCCCGAGGGATCCAACGCCGGCAACGGGAGCGTGATGCGGTGTGCGCCGCACGCGATCGCGTTTCGGCACTTCGATTCAGAACTCACCCAGGTCAGTCAGCTTTCGTCGGCGATCACACATGCCGACCCGCGCTGCCAGTGGGGCTGTGTGATTCTCAACCGGACCCTTGCAAACCTGATTCGCGACGAACGCGACCCACTCGGGACCGCGCTCAAGGATACCTATAGAGCTCCCGACGAACTTCGAACGGCACTCACGCAGGTGCAGGAAGTCGTCACTGGCGACCGCGACTCGGCAGCGTTCGAAGCCCAGCTTGCGACTACTGGATACGTCGTCGACTCGCTCCAGGCTGGGCTCTACTATGGTTTGACCGCTGAGTCCGCCGAAACAGCGATCGTTCAGGCGGTGAACAGCGGTGGCGACACGGACACTGTCGGTGCGATCGCCGGCGCTGTCGCTGGTGCTCGATTCGGGTCGACTGACATTCCGGATCGATGGACCGAAGAGATCGAGGAAGCTAGCCGCCTCAAGCGATTAGCACAGCGATTGCTGACGATCCGGATGCAGATCCCCGGCAGGGGATACACGACTATGGATGACGGGACGCTCGTTTTCAAGGAACGCACAATCGAGGGACCTGCGTACATTTCCGCTCGTGAATTTCAGGAGGCGACTATCGGACACCGTCCTCATCCCGCGCCACATCGCACTATCAGAACGGCGTACCATGAGATGACGCCGGCGACGGCTGCGATGCTCGACTGGGAACGGCGAGCGTACGCGGTCGACAGTGGTCGATGTTCCACCTACGTTGGCCCACAGATCGACCTCGATGCGGAACCGGGCTTCTCGCAGCCGACGCTCGTCCCTATGCCACAGTATCCATTTGTCGACGCCTTCGATGAACTCCCCGAACAAGACCAGCAACGAATCAAGCATGATGGACAGGCAGCAGCGGACGCGTTCGTTCGGGCGTACGCGGCGTTCGCAGGAATTCGCCACCCGATAACTGAAACCGAGACCGACACGGTCGGCATCGAACGCATGGATCCGATTGCGGGGGCGACGCGAGTGCTAGTCGGCACGTTCGCCGACGCTGGCGAAGCGTTGTTGCGAAGCAACGAGAGCGGTGGCTACGACTCGCCAGCGGAGATCGAAGCAGCCTTCGATATCTCGATTGCTGAGGAAATTATTGCTGACCACCCACGTGCGGTCTACGAAGTTGCCGAGATCTTCCCGCAATTAGCAAGCGGTGCGAGCGCTATTCTGGATTACATCACGCAGCTTCGTCTCCCGCAGCAGCAACAGACGTTGACGGACACCAGTCCAGAGGCTCAGCTTGCGGACCTCCGTGATACGGCCCACACGATGGTCGGAGAACTCCACGTTATGTACGAATCGCTTCGACGAGTAGCAGTCCGGCATCCGGAGATCGAGCACGAGCAATGGCAAGCTAGCACCGCTCAGTCGTGGGGTCGATGAGCAATGGTCGATGCGTGGCTCACAACTATGAGCACGAACCTGGAGGCGGTCATCAATCCTCTCATCGCGGCCTGTGAAGAGGGATTCCTCCCTGACGAACTGTACGTGCTGGATAATCCTGGCGTCGGTGACCAGTTCGACGACATCACGTCTATGATGGAGCGTGTGGTCGTCGAATACGGCGGTGAGGACCCGGACCTTTCCGTGACGCACCTTGAAACGGAGACTGATTTTCAGGGTATCGTCGAGCACTTCCGTGAACCGATTGCTCAGATACAGGATGAGGGGGGTACGGCGGCGGTTGACGTCACTCCCGGTCGAAAGTTTATGTCGGCGATCGCGTTTCAGGCGGGGATTCAGTTCGAGGCCGACCACGTCTTCTATCTCTACGTCTCGAACAACCGCTTCTACGGTCGTTTGTACCCCGATGTCCCCAGACCTGTTGTCGAACTCGTCGACTTCCAGGAGGTCTTCTAATGCAGCTTGCTCGCCACCACATCACGCATCTCCTCAACGCACTGTACACGGAGGGCATTACGTCGGTTAGTGTTCGGCACCCGTGTGAAGAGATCGGAGAACTCCTCGAAATCGACCTTTCCGATCCCGTCGCAACCACGGTCCGATTCACGCAGGGCGCGCTCACGTACCAGGATTCCCGCGAGGAACTCCACACGACGTACGGCGAACAGGCATACGACGACCTGCCTGACAAGGATACCTACATCCGAGCGCTCGTTGCTGGTGGCCTTGTCGACATCGAAAACCGCGAGGACGTGGAGACGTTCTTCCGCCGACAGGGGCATCCCGATCTTGACGCTGGCCATCAGGCTGTGGCCTTGGGCATCGATACGAACCTCCTCGCCTGGCGGATGCCGGATGTACTCCGACTGGATCCGGAGCGATACAGTGACGACAAGGGACGAAGCCCAGTCAATGGCTTTGCCCTCGCGACGGGTATCTACGAGGAACTCAACTGGCATTACAATCACTACGAGACGCGAGCCCTCGAGGATGCGTTCGGCTCCGAGTTCGCACGTCTGGACAATCAGCCGGCTGGGGCGAATCGTGAAGGATTCCTCGGGCTCTACGAGTACCGCCGTCTCCGCGACCATCGGTATGCGGATACGATCGAGAGTGAGACGGGCGACGAAGCCATCGTAGACGCCTACGCGGAGTACGACCAAGATAGTCGAAAGCGAGTTATTCTCCTCAGCAACGACCACGGGTTCGTTGAGCTGGCCCGTGAGGAAGGGGTACTCGCGCAACATGTGAGCTTCCCAGTTGATATTCCACGGAAGGTGACCGTTACATGGGACGAACTGCAGGATGCGCTTTACACGCTCTCAGTGCTGTTCGGCGTTTTGCGACTCCCAAAGGTAACACTATACGGGGTGTGGAACGGCAAATCTGGGGAGGATTGGCAACGCCGGCGTCTGGATGTCGATTGTCGAAGCGAGAACGTTCGTGAGAAACTGCGACGTGATCGTGCAGTCACAGCTGAATACGAGGCGACGAAATGAGCTCAATCCCAGAATTGTCGAAAAACATTTTGACAAATACGGAGGTCTATCGATAATGGGTAACTCAGGCGGTCGGACTTTTTGGGCTACGATTGACCGACTCAGTAATCAAGGGAATGGCGTGGTTGAGAAGGACGATGGTAGCCATTTCATTGTCGGCCCAGTCCGGGAAGAGGCGGTAGGGAAGACGGTCGAAGTTCGGATGGTTGGACCGAATGAGGCCGAACTTGTGGACTCTGATTTGCGGAAGGACGTGTACGCTGAACGAACAGAATCTACGGATTCCGACCTCTCAGAGGGCGATATCGTTTCGGGGCGCATCCTCAAGCAATCCGCCGAGGGAGTTCCTTTACTTGAGAAGGAGGGTATCCGCATCGAAGTTCCCGGAGCAGAGCTTAACGAGGAGGTCAAAATCAAAGTGAAGGAGATCTCTGGATCTAATTCACAATGGGCCACAGCTACCGGTATCCCTGTTAATCAGGACATCGCTACAGACGATGGCCACGAGGGCTCAGTCATAGGAGACGTCGAACTGTATGATGAACTGCCCACATCCTCCTCGGGACCGGTCGCTTGTCCTGTTTCCGGCTGTGAATACACAGGTGAACCAGCATCGGTGGCCGGACATGTGAGTGGCAAGCGGGACTCACAACATGATTGGAGTCAGCTTGGATACGCTGGTGCAAATGCGTACAAGCGTACGATCTCGACTACTGGCCACGAGCTGCAGTCGCAGACATCTCTGCTGCATCTCTCAGACTCTCATTTAGGAGCGTCACTAACCAAGACGGGAGAATATTCGTCCGACAGCCGGTGTCTAACGGGCTTCCGCCGTGCGATAGACATCGCGATAGGGCGCGAGGTTGACGCTGTACTCAATACTGGAGATCTCTTCCATAATGACCGACATGGTATCCCTAGCACGGTGAGAGACGAAGCACGGGACCAACTCACACGGTTGGCTGAGCGAGATATTCCCTTCTATTCGATAGACGGGGACCACGAACGCGATGCCGGTCGAGAAGTTCTCAAAGAGTTCGAACGAGACGGGCTCGTTACGCAGCTTAACGAAACGACACAGCTAGTCGGTCAGGGGCTGGCCCTCTATGGTCGTGATTTCACACCGGCTACGGGATGGGAGTCTACAAGCTGGTCACCCACTTCCCCCTCCACCGATCGGTTCGGTATCGCTGCAATTCACCAATCGATCAAGCCGATTAGCAATAGTGATTGGCCCGAGTGTACGGTCGATGATGTTGTCGCAATTGTTGGGCCTCACGTCCATGCGATCGCTGCTGGGCATCTCCACCGCACGGGTATTGATTGGAACGAGGGACTCCCCTTCGTACTCGGCGGGACCACGGAGCCCCAGCGAGCCCGTCAAGCTTCGATCAAGCCCGTAGTCGGACTCTTCACTCAAGACGGGAATTCGCTTCGCCATCAGCGGGTTCAACTCACGCTTTAGCACTTAATAGATTCATTGCACAGTTTGCCGTGTTCTACCGTCTTCACTCCGAACGCAACTTGTAACGTCTCCCAATTCAACCGCTCTGCAGACACAAGGGTACATTGTGAATCCTCAGATATTGGCTCTAACAAGAGCGGGATACAAGGGAAGAGACCGTCCACGAGTACGGATTTCCCTAAGAATACATCCGAAGTCGTGACTGCTGGTGTCGTTTTAGAGAATAATTCAGGACGTAGGAAGCTGTTCTCAGGAGATATTGATCGATTCGCGGTATCCACATTACCGGGATTCCACGCTACAATCAAGAGACGAGGATTTCACGAAAGTGCTTTTTTGGGATGTGTCCGGCGATTATGACTCATTTCAACCGCAGATATCGGGCGGAGAGTACAACCAATTCAGACACTCGGCTTCATTGAGGTTGTTCGCGTGAAAATGGCGGATCTGATGCTCGGAGATTGACCACGGGGCACCATCAGTAATCACCATACCGACGATTCGAACTTCCTCCCTGTCAAAGAGATATTCATCCGAATCTATTGGCCACGAGTAGAATCCTTTCTGTTGAGGACGAGCGAACTGCAGATACTTATTCAACTCGAGAATACCCTCAGAAAGCGTTTGATTGCCCGCAGTATATTTCACTTCACCGATAACGATATTGGTCGGATACGCTCGATCCTTTGGTCGTAACTCGACGATGAGATCCGGGCGACCCTGATATATTGGTTTAATATTATCATTACTCGTCTGACGCTTATGAGATTCGTGTGCATCTTTGAGGCGTTTGAGATAGGTATCCTGGGGCTGCTCTGGGAATTTCTCTCGAAACTTTAGGTGCCCAGTTGCGTCGTGATATACGCGGAGCTCCCATTTGTCTGAGCGGCCGTGTGCAATGGGTCCGCTACCGGTTTCGATCGGCTGCAGCGTGATATCGAAGCCTTTTCGTAATTCACCAAGCAGGCGGAAGGTACAGACCAATTCAAACAACCGAGTGGTCTTGGGGACTGTAAGCGTTTCATGCAGTAGCTGTGTCACCTCATCGTCATCGAACTCGTTATCGAGGAGCTTCTCGTAGCGACGATACAGCTCAAACGCCCGGTAGTACAGCTTCTGTCGTGACCGTCGAGCGGCGTTAAGTTGGCGGGGTCGCAAGACAGTGTTGTGATCAGCCTCGATCCGGTCAACATGAACGTTCTGATCGAACAGCCGAATGAACGACTCGATTTCGTCGTCGTCCCATAGATCCCGCCGCCAGTCCCGGTCAATTGCCAGCAAATCCTGTTTCGCAGTCTGTGCTAGGATTGATAAGAACGTCTTGAGAACGATGTTCTCCGGAAGCTGATACTCCGTATATGGTGTCCGTGTTACGAACAGGGCCTTATCTTGGGGATTTCGTGCATAGCGTTCCCGAATGGTTTGGCCCCAATCAATCGCACCTCGGATCTCGCCCCGTCGCTGTTCGGCCTCGACCTCATTAGCCGTGCGGACGCGTCGCAATCGACTCTCCAGCTCAGTTACGTACCCGCGAACGTCCTCAGAAAGCGCGAATCGAATGGCTTTCAGTCGGTCAAAGTCGGCGATCTCGAACCCCGAGATATCGAGCGCATGCGCGACAACGGATTGATCGATACGGCTACCACTGCCGAGATACCCGATTAACTCTCGTTTGACCTCGTCGATGAGCTCGCTACGTTCCGTCTTCGGCATCCTCGAACTCGATCCCGAACATATCTTCAGCGGTTCGCTTCAACAGCGTCATCTTCAGTTCCGGCTGCGTCGCGTTGGCAGTAGTCTCGGGTGCATCTTTTGTTGGATCGGCTTCGGTGTCAGAATCGGATCTTTCCTCGAGGGGCTGGTCAATGTAATCCCGGTATGTATTGAGTTTTCGAATAGCATCTTTCTGGTCCTCTGGTCGCATGCCTTCGAACTGCGGGAAAACCGTCGAGACAACCGCGTAGGAAAGCGCTTCGGCAACTGACTCACTGTCATCGTACGCAGCAACGTAGGAGACGATATCTTCGATTATCGCAGGGCCGACAGGCCGTGATTCATTAATATTCGCCCAGAGCACGGCGAGTTGCGTATAGAGCTCGACCAGTGTCTCATGGAATTGAGTCGGTTCTCCGTCCTCGATCCAAGCATCTGGATAGTTGTCAACCGTAGCATCTGGCTTAAGGAGCCAGGCCCGAACATTCGAATTCTCGTCGAAGAGAGCCGGAACTCCGACGTGAATGAAGCTGAATCGCCGCATAAACGCATAGGACATCTCATACAGCGACGCTTTATCCGCCGTGTTCATCGTGCCGATCAGCCGCCATGATGGGGTGACGGGGTATCGATCCGAGTCTGCGGCGATCCGAGTTTGCTGTCTCGCGTCAGTATCCTCGTCGACCCATTCGATCTGTATAGGGTTATCACGCTCGTACGGGAGCTCGACGGAATCTTCCGAGAGAACGGAGAATACCTGCCCAAACGCTTTGTCGATATCGGAACGGTTCAGTTCGTCGATGATCAGCCATTGATTCGTCAACTCTCCGTCGTCAGTACGGAAGCAACGCAGGAACTGACCGGGTGAGAATTCGAGTGCTCCGTCATCCTGTTGTGCTGTGGGCATATAGCCACCGATGGTGTCATAAGCTGTCCATTCGGCCGTTGCGGTACTGAATATCCAGTCGTCGATCTGATCGGCGGCAGACGCAACCGCCTCCCGACTGAGCTCCTTGGCTAATTTCGACTTGCCTGTGCCCGGTGGCCCCGTGAAAATGATGTGTTTCCCCGAATTGAGGGCAGCGTTGACTTGGTCGAGTAGATCGTCATTATCGAAGTAGAGGTCGTCTGGGGTCGAAACATCGAACGACGGGGGATCGACAAGGCTTGCCAGTTTTGAGGATTGTTCTGTGGCTCCCCGGTTGGAGGACTTCTCGAGTGCTTCCGCAAAGATGTCTGTAAGCCGGCGCGCAAAGTCCTGAGGTACCCGTGACAGATACTCCTGTCCTGGTTGGACAAGTAGTGGAAGATCATCTTCAGTACCGACTGATAGCAGCGCTCGCTCAATGGTCGAGCGGTGGACGGGTGATTCAAACCGATTCAGGTGAACTGGCGCTCGAACTTTCCGTTCCGCCCCCTGTTCAATTTTGATCGTTTCGGCTGCGACCGCCGAATAGCCAATAACCTCTTTGTTATAATAGTGGAACACGACGTCGCCTACCGCTGTCGACTCGACGGTGTCCCCGGCTTTTGTACCGACAGTCGCTTCCAAGTATGCGTTGCCACTCTCGACGTTGGTCGGCGGGTCGAGTTCCTCACTCTGTTTTTGTGTGGCCCAGTAGACGTCGTGATCCTCGAGTAGTCGATACAATTCGCTAAAGTCGGCTAATTCACGCCGGCGGCTGAACTGTCGGTCAGAGGTCTCGACCAGTGCCATAAGATCGTCAGCCGACCATGAGAGATCCTCATCGGTAATGATGGACGCAAGAATTGTCCGATAGTCTGCCTTGCTTGTCGATTTACCTCGAAGATCTTCGACGGTCCATTGAACGAATTCGCCCCGGAGCGCTGGCATCTCGTATCGGCCGCCAACGACCTCAGTAAAGTCAACGATCCAGTTGACATCAACAAAATTGGGATGTTGAGACTCGCGATCATAGAACAGTCGGCGGCTCTGGGCCGGCGAGTGGTAGTACTGGCTCGTGACGACACCGATGCCGTAGCTTTCGCGGGATCGACCGCCCTTCGCCAGCGACGTCGACCGGTTCGACGAGTTCCTCGAGTACCTCGTCACGGTCGGCTTCGCGGACGAACGCCACGAGCTCCGCTGACCGACAGAGCGGTTTTTGAACGCCCCTGAGGGGTGCGGCGCGGTCTGAGCAGACGCAGTCGCCGTGAATTCGATTCGGTGAACACAATGGCTACGACTAGTGACTCGTCGGTCTCCTTCGACCAGACCGACACGCGATCAGACGAGATGAACAGCACTATCGAACAGTGGATCGACGACCTCCTCGCCGGCGTCGACGACGCGCAGGCCAGCGAAGAGTTCCAAGAGTGGCTCGATGTCCAGAATCGTTTCCACGACTACTCCTACCGGAACACGCTCCTGATCAAGCGGCAGTGTCCCGAGGCGACTCGGGTGGCGGGCTACCGGACGTGGCAGGAAGAGTTCGACCGCCACGTCACGGAGGGGGAGTCGGCCATCTGGATCTGGGCGCCGATCATCACCACGCAGTGCCCGGAGTGCGAGAACTCGCCGAGCTACCACGAGGACAGTGACTGTGAGTACGACGAGACGCCACCCGAGAAGTGGTCCGAGGGCCTCGTCGGGTTCAAGCCTGCGCCGGTGTTCGACGTCTCCCAGACCGAAGGTGAGCCGCTTCCCGACCTGGACACGGAAGCGACCGGGGACGCCGGCGACCTCGTCGGTCGGCTGACTGGAGCCGCCGACGAACTTGGCGTGACGGTTCGGATCGTTCCAGCCGAGGAGTGGACCCACGGCGAGGCGAAGGGCATCTGCGAGCAGCTAAGCCTCGTCGACGTCCAGCCGCTCGTCGAGGTGCGTGATCGGGAGAACGAGGCCGACCTCGCGCGGACGCTGATTCACGAGTACGCCCACGCTCTGCTCCACTTCGACGTCGACAACCACACCGAGCGAGCGAAACGCGAAGTCGAGGCCGAAGCCGTCGCGTATGTCGTCGGGCGGTACTGCGGGCTCGACACCAGTGGGTCAGCGTTCTACCTCGCAGCCTGGGAGTCAGACGATCCCGGGGTCGTTCGCGAGCGGCTTGGACGGATTAGTTCCACAGCAGAAGAGCTCATCGACGTGCTCGAAGGCGAATCCTCGTCCCAACCCAGTTAACCAACAGAGTGATGGATTCCTTCCGCTCTGTTGGTTAAGTTTTTCTGCGCCCGCCGAGGGGCGGAGGCGCGTTCTGACCTCCGTCGAATGATGACTGACCGCTATCTCACGACAGTCCTCGAGGAAGCTGAGCACGTTGCCGAGCAGCATGACCAGGTCGCTCGAACGACAGACAACCAAGCCCACGAGTGCCTCCGATACGCCGTTCTTCGGGTGCTTGAAGGCGAGGCGGACCACCTCCCAGCAGACTGGACGCCGATCAACGGCGTGACCGTCGGCTACGGGAGCGACGAGGCGATGTACGACAGCTGGAGCTCCAGCGAAGACTGGTGGGAGACCGTCTCGCCGCAGGAGGCGTGTACCCGCTTCCGGGTGTTCTTCCCGGACGACCACCGGACAGTTCCCCGTGACATCGTCGACGTGATGGCTGCGCTGGGTGCCTGGCGCGTCTGGACTGGGTGCGCAGCCGCGTGCGGCTCCTACGACCATCGCGAGCGCCGCGAGGTCCACTACCTGTGGCCGGAAGGCCATCCGGTGGAGGAAGTGCTCCACGAGCGGCTCAGGGGGCCTGCGGAAGCCGTCGCTCCCGACGGTGGCCGAACGGGCGACGTTCGCGACCGACTTGTCGTCGACGAGAACGCAGAGTCACAGGACGATCTCGAGCCCCGCACGAAGCGTGCTGTCGCCGAAGCGATGGACGTCTCGCTCCTCTCGAAAGGTGGCCGCTACGAGGTACAGTCTGCGTCCGGGAACCGGTACGAAGTCGACGTCATCGACGAATCGTGTACCTGTCCCGACTGGCAGCAGCGCTCACCCGAGGGCGGCTGCAAGCACCTGCGTCGCGTCGATCACGAGATCAAACGGGGCCGCGTGCCCCGACCAGACGGCCGCCTTCCTTCCACGTAGGGTAACGATTGAGCTACTCCACGGGACGGACTGTGTCGCCATCTCGTTGGACCCGGTCGAACGTTGAGAGATACGCGATCCGGTCGTGAATTTCGTCGGTATCCAGCTCCAGTTCGGCGGCCAGTTCGTCGACGGCCATCGGCTCGTCGAGTGCCTGGAGGACTTCGAGCCCCCGGTAGTACCTATTCGTGAGCTCCTGGACGTGGGCCTCGATGGGCGTGGTCACTCCGTATCGCTCCTCGAGTTCGCCCAACGCCTCGTTCGCGAACGTGGCGAACTGATCGTCCCCCAGGCGTTCGATCTGGGCTTCGAGTTCTTCACCGACGACATCGTAATCGAGGCCGACCTGCACGAGCATATTCATGTCCTCGATGTCGTCGTCGCGGCCTGCGATCGCCTTGAACAGGAAGATATCCTCGTTGCTGACCAGCCGGACCGTCAGTCGATCCGTGTCGAGGAACGGCTCGCTGCGCTCTTGCATCCCGTCGGTGAGCACGAGCTTGTTCGCGACCTGCTGGTTGAAGATGTCGAGGCGACACCCGTCGTCGTTCTCGACGCAGCTCGTCGCCCCCAGCGCCCGGTAATCTGGATCCAGCGACTGGACCTCCGCATACCCGAGGTCCATCAGGACGGCCCACAGCTGGCCGTACGCGTCGCCATCTGGGACGACCAGGTCGATATCTTTCGTCGCCCCCTTGAGGTCGCGCAGCGACATCGCGCCACCACCGATCAGGTAGACCGTGAGCGGTTCAGATAGCCCGTTCCCGATTCGCTGGAATTCGTTCTCGATGTACTCGCGTCCGAATGTGGGTCTCATTGTGGTAGTGGCACCTCGTAGTCAGCCGCCAGCTCCTGAAACTCGTCCCACTCCGGGAGCCGGTCGTCGTCGACCTCGCCGTGCGTCTCGAGGTAGCGGAGCAGGGCGTCGATTTCGTCTTCGAGACCATACTTCGTCGCCTGCTCTCGGAGGTCCGCCTCGTCGACGTCGACGTGGCTGAGCAGGAGGAGACAGTACGAACGGTGGCGGCTGCCGTCGTCGATGAGCAGCGTGTGACAGCAGAGCTCCGCCGGCGAGACTGCGTCGAGGTCTTCGGAGTAGACGTAGTAGCGGTGGCCGGTGAGCAGGAACTGAAGGTCGAAGGCCGTGAATCGAGCGAGGCCGGTTTCGTGGAATCCCTCTGCCTCGATCTCCGTCTCAGCCTGGGCGAGGAATTCGTCGTAGTCCTCCCAGAGAATCGTGCCCTTCGGGGCGACGGCTTCGAGGCGCTGGCGATGTAGATGGTGTGCGAGTTCACGGGCGAACTCGTGGAGGCGGTCGAAGTCGGCGTTGAACTCGTAGTGGCCGTCGACGGTCCCGACAAGCCCACGGTCGCGAAACCGCTTGAGGACCCGGTTGACCGTGTTGCGGTAGTTGTCGCTCCGGTCGGCGATCTCGGAGACGGTTCGCGGCTGGTCGAGGTAGTACAGCACCTCGAGTGCCTTGCCGGTCAGCAGCTCGGGGAACTCGATGTGGGAGTGCTGGCGGACGAGGTCCTGATAGAGTTCGACGGCACGAGCATCCGACGGGACGACTCGTTTTCGCCGCCCGTCGCGTTCCGTGTAAACGAGCCCCTTCTCGACGAGGTCGGCGACAGCACGAGAGAGGTAACTCTCGCTGTGGTCGAGCTTCGTCGCGAGCTCAGAGATCGTGTCGCCGCGGTCGACCGTGGCGAGGACCTCCAGTTCGATGCGCCGGAGCACGGTGTAACATAGTACGAAACTTGTATATAAAGAAGTTTCGAGTAGTGTTACAGTCAGCAGGCACGAGAGTCGTCTCCATCGTCTTAACCAACAAAACTATGGGCTCGTGGGTCGTGTTGGTTAACACGAGAGTAGCCGATGTCCTACGAACCCCCGACCCCACCGGCGAACCTCCCGACGGAGATCGTCAACACGCTCAACGAGTCGGATCCGGAGCAGCTCCGAGATGTTGCGACGTACGCTGAAGCGCTCGCCGAGCACAAGGAACGGGAGGCCCGTCTCGAGGAGTCGGCAGATCAAGAAGAGGTCGAAGAGCGACCGGACGATCTCCCGGACGACGTCCCTTCGAAGGCCACGATCACGATCAAGGAGATCAACGACAACCGCTACTACTACTGGCAGTGGCGAGAAGGAGAGAAGATCCGGTCCCAGTACAAAGGTCCCGTCAGTCCCGACGAGTAGACTGAATAGCGCCACAGTTGAATGGGCAGTTGTTCGGGGTGACACCCCGTTCGCGAAGTGAAGAGAGGCTGTTAGCGATCGGGTCGCGGGGCAGTCTCGTAGCGTTTGATGTCGTCGGTCTTCTCCACGCGGTCGTAGATCTCTCGAAGCGTGTCTTGTGCCCGGTGGAGCTTATGCTCCTCCAGGAACTGTCGACCACTCTCGCTGATTCCGTAGAACTTGTACGGCAAATCGTTCTGCCGGCGGTCATCCGGCAGGAGCACTTCCTCGATGATACCGGCGTCAACGAGCTGCTGGAGGTGCTGGCGAATCGTCGTCTGGCTCTTGCTCGGGTTGACGTAGTCGAGTTCCTTCAACGTCGGTAATTCCGACGGATGCCCAAGAATGTCCTGGAGGAGCGCGAATCTCGTCTCTTGGGTAACGACGTTGAGCCGCTCCCGAACGGACTCCAGATCGCTTGGCGGGTGATCGGAAGTACTCATTACCTGGTTATTCGAGTAGTGCGTGCAAAAGCGTTTCGTCTAAATACGAATCGGTCTGAAGCGATACGGTCGCCGATGCGTTCGCCACATTAAAGCAGGATACGGGAAAATTCCTGCTCTAATGAGTGAGGATCCGGTCACTATCGACGAACTCGCTGAGAAAGCGGACGAGTATCTTCACGAGGCCTCACTCACACCAGAGGAGTACGAAGCGTTGAAACAGAGTGTTTCGGAGCTCACGCCGATATTCTCAGCTGAGAATTCGTACTTCGTCCTTGGCAGTTACGGACGTCCCGAAATCCGTCGCCTCCAGCTCGTGAAAGATCGCCTCAACAGGCAGCCCAACGCGTACGCGTTCCTGATGGTCGACATTCGGAGCGAGTGGACGAACACCTACCTCAAGTTCCGGCTGCTCGCCGATTACACGGACCTCATCGTGGGCGTCGCCGAACACGCCCAGGGCGGCTTCCTCGTCGAACAGGGCTACTTTACTGCTCTCGAGGAGTACTTCACGAAGACTCACGTGTTCAAACGCGAGTATGACTCGTTGGATGCGGACGCGATCGACACGGGCATTGATATCGACAACCCGTATAGCGGAATGCAGACGGCAATCTTCGAGATGCTCGACGATGCTGGGCGTCTCTGTCAGTGGACGTCTGAGGACGCCCTCGTCGAGTGTGCCGAGGCTCTCGTAAGTGGTCAGGAATAACTCGTAGGACACACCCCCCGTTTTCGAGTAGTAAGTGCGGAGAGAATAAGGGCAAGATTAGTTCTTGCTGCGGAACTGCTTCAGACGCTCACGAACAACCGCGTTGATAGTCGCCTCTTCGTGAGCTAAATCACCGAACCGCGAATCCTCACGGATCGTTTCCATAATCGTTTCCGGATCCTCAGAGAGGGAGAAATACATATGCACTCCTCTATCTCGACCCTTGCCTCGGCGCTCGAAGTCCAACACACCGTACGTACTCTGCTCAGTCACGTGGTTTACGAACGTCTCGCGACTGTACTGATCCGCACCCATCGTATCAGCAATGAATTGGTACGTCTTGAACGCGGGTCCAGCGGGTATCCACTCAGGATGTTCTCTTGCGTAGTTGGCAGTCGCCGCCACGGCGTAGATAGAGAGTTTCTTTTGAGTCGAAATCCCGCTAATATGGCGGAGTTTGCGATTTTCAGTATTTCTCCTGAGCGGCCCTGTTGAATTCCTCTTTCCATCGTGCGATTTCGTTTAGACACGAGTTCCGGCCGCTTTGCTCGTGAACGGACAGAAGAACGTTTCTCCGGAATGTCGGCTTGGGAGGGTTTCAAAGTCCAATCGCTGATTCGTTGAACACTCGATTGTTTCAGCAGACTTCAGACGTACTGCTTCGATCGGCTCGAAACTCAGGGCTTTCCCCCTCCGGTGTTTCCGAAGCTTTGCCACCCTCCACCGTTTCCGAAGCTTCTACTGACCGGTCTGACCAAACAAAATCAGAAACATAGATTCAGATTGTTAGATAAGATCTTCATAGCAGTATGCGCTTTCCCTCTACGATTTTTAGAGTTTTAGAACGATGTACACCCTCCACCGTTTCCGGAGCTTTCAGCAATTTAGCATCGCTCTAGAAGCAACGAAGCTCGTACTCAGTAGTCGGAGATGTCCGACTGGAGGAGATTGTTATCGTCGGCCGTCGACTGGATGATATTTGCGAGGTCTTCGAACCGAGTCGTCGACAGCAGGACCTCGAGGACTGCTTGCAGCGGGACGTCAAGCTCGTACTCATGATACCGGCCGGCTGAGAGTCCCTCATTCCGTTCATAGACGCTGATGAGCCCGAGCATGTTCATATCCGAGAGATGATCGCGAACACGGCGTTCGCTCACACTATCGGCGTCGAGCCGGTCGCAAATCTTTACGTATCGTTTGTAGAGATCACGAGAGCGGACCGGGACGTCGTCGAGTGCCTGGTGGTACGCGAGCGCACAGAGGACGGCGTGTCCCTGTGTCGTGAGTTCCTGCATCCCCTCATAGAGCTGGTTCTTTTCGAGCTCGTCCTGGGCGTCCCGGACGTGCTCCTCAGTAACGGTTTCGGAATCGGCGGCTTGCGCGAGTTCGCCGGCTTCGCGAAGCAGTCGGATCGCCTGTCGGGCCGATCCCGTGTCCTGGGCGGCAAACGCCGCACAGAGTGGAACGACGTCATCGTCGAGGACGCCATCGTGGAACGCTTTCTCGGCGCGTGGGGTGAGAATCGAGCGTAGCTGATTCGCGTCGTAGGGCGGGAAGAGAATCTCTTTTTCAGCGAGCGTGTCCTTGACCTTCGGTGAGAGATTGTCGCGGAACTGGAAGTCATTGCTGATGCCAACGATCACCGGGCGGACATCGTCGACGTAGCCGTTCGACCGTGCTCGCGGGAGCCCGTAGAGGATGTCGTCGGAGTGGCCGATGTTGTCGATTTCGTCGAGGACGATCACGACGGTACCACCGAGCGCGTCCAGTTCCTCGTAGAGGATATCGAAGACCCGCTGCTGAGAGTAGCCGGTGGTGCTGATGCGATCTTTGTCCTGGCTTTCCCGGAGTTCGTTGACGAGGGCAACGGCGACCTGGTAGGACGAGGAGAGATTCTCACAGCTGACCCAGACAGTCGAGAGATCGACGTCGTCGTACTCGGCAGCATCGTTCTCGAGATGAGACAGCATAAACTTCGTCGCGACGGTTTTCCCCGTACCCGTCTTCCCGTACAGAAAGATGTTCGACGTTGGGCGGTTATCGATGATCGGCTGGAGGGCTCGCTGGTATTTCTCGAGTTCCTCGTCCCGTTTCCGGATATCCTCGGGCTCATAGGAGTCGTCAAGGGGTTCGGCGTCAGCGAACACCTGACGGTCTCGTTGGAACATCCCCATGATAGACCGCCACACAACACGATATGATAAAGCCACCGCTTCCTTAGTTTCCGGAGCGTCCGAAGCTCGGTGGTATATAAAGAATACACACACCATCAGTTCCGAAGCTCTCGTTCTTTATGATACCCTCTCACTCCACTATTTCCGAAGCTATGAATAATACACCTAGCTCCCTTTTGAAACGGCTCTACTACAAACAAAAGATTCAATACAATTACCCTATAATCCCTACCGCACTAGAGCTAAAACAATATTCTAGAAGAAGGATATGTTTTGCGAGAGAGGTCAGATGTCGTGTAGCGATGAGTGTTCCTAGCAATCTATGCTGTTTTCTTGTGGTCCCCTTTCCTCTCCTGTGGATAGCTTCGGAAACGGTGGAGTGAGGGTTCACGAGATCCGCCGTCAGCAAAAGCTTCAGAAACGGTGGAGGGTTGCCCTCTCGTCTAACTGGTTTCAGAGTTCTTGCGTTCTCCTTCAATCATCGTGTTTAGGTTCGAGTTGGCCTCAGAAACGTGAAAACCACGCTCTTGTGTGAGCTGCCTCGGGGTCAAGTGGTTCGAGACGCCAGAGGCGTTTCGTTATCACCGAAGAGCTTTGCTCTTCCGAACGACCTCGAGGCACTCACCACCGTTTCAGGAATTCATTCAGTAGAAGGGCGGCTATGCCACAGTTGACCTCCTCCACGCCGTAAACGGCGTAGAATCCCGAGCGGTAGGAGTTCTAGGTTTGTTGTCCAATTTCCTCGCGTAAAGCTCCGGAAACGGTGGAGGGGGGGTCTCCGTATCCCAACCGATAGCTTCGGAAATGATGGAGGGATAGATCTCACAGCAGATCCACACTTTCCGCTGCTACTAAACCTCTGATAATCGCCTGTTTCAGTTGACTTCGCTGGCGTTTGCTTCGGAAATGCTGGAGGATGGTTTTCAATTCTTACCAAACATTTATTCTTTAGAGACCCCTATTGTTTGGTAAGACAATGCCGACTCGTCCACCACCTCCCGATTCGCTCCCGCAGTATCTCGCTGAGGGTGTCCCAAAGCAAGATGACGCGGACTTACGCGCTCTCAAGGACTGGATCGACGACCTCCTCGAGTACCGCCAAGACGTCGCCGCCGAGGACATTGACGCCGGCGAGGGTGAATCGATCGAAGCTGTCGAGGAATCGAGTGGGGGGACCGTGGTGATCAAGAAAGTCAGCTGTGGCAAGGACAACTGCAAGTGCCAGTCCGGCGAGCTGCATGGTCCCTACAAGTACATCGTCCGTCGAGAGGGGAACAGTCTCGGCTGGGAATATAAAGGAGCGGTTACTGAGTAGCCAATCTAGTTCGGTTTGACCCATTAGCTCGTGCTACAAAGACTTCCAGATTTTCCTATATTTGAATGCTCCAGTACCGAAACACATGCTCTGGATTGGTTGTACGAATCCGACTGATATAGTCACTTATTGTCTGGCTTCACGGCCTCAATCTGATGGATGTGGATCTCCGTATCGTGTTCAACCTCAGGTACACGCGAAAGCATCGTTTCTTCATTTAGGAACGATTGAAGACTCCCGGACCAAGAAGCAGATTTTTCAGATGTGGGTGCTTCACCGGCCCAGCCTGCGATTGTTTTCCATATCGTTGCATCGTCATAGAGATCTGGGTCAGTAGGAATGTAACCGAGGAGTGATTGAGGCGCGATTACGACCAGATTCCGTTTATGTCGAGTCATTGCGACGTTAACGCGTGTTTCAGTCAATAAGAAATCTGCTTCTTTGCGAATGTACTGCGGGTCAGCTACTGTTCCGCTCAACACCATCAAATCCGCCTCGCCACCTTGGAATCGATTTACTGTCTCAATTTGAACTGTATCACGATTTGCGTCAATGACGTCCGAGTTATAAATCGTGGTCTGTAACCTACTTTTTTGTGCGTTATGGGGAGTAACGACACCAGCTGACGCTTGCCCCGGACGGGCAGCGATTAATGCGGCCGAAATAGCTTCCTCAATAGGATTTGCCTGCTGATATGTGTCAGATGGCTCGTATGTGATTAGTGTGATTGGAGCCTCTTTTGACAAGGCGGTAGTAACTCCCGAAGAGTTGTTTGACCGAGCAGAAAGCGGATCTGAGGGCTTGCCTGCAGTATACTCAATGTTGTCCTGCCCGTACACCGTTTCTTGAGCTAGTGCAGCTGTCGTATGTCCAAACCGGTACGTCGTAGAAAGCTGGATAAACGGTATCTCGACCGCAGAGGCATCACGGCTGTTTACCCACTCGGTAGCCGCGTCTTCGCCTAATATATCCTCTTCCTCGCCGCGAAGGACTCGAAGATAATCTAGTGCTGAAAGATATGGTACTGTCGCTCGAATGCTTCTACGCTGCTCGTCACTCCAGTCGTGTTTCTGAACAGGTGGGAGTTGTCGATGGTCGCCGCCGACTAGCGCTTGGCCCTCAGGTCGGAACCCAAACCCAGCAAGCAGGAACTGTGGGACAGTCATCATTGAAGCCTCGTCAACGGTCAAAAGGTGCCAAACAGCTTCGGAAGCGGCCGATTCTGTATCTCCTGGTGTAATTTCGTCGATGAGTTTCCAGGCTCGACTGGGAGTCGCAAATACTAATGTCTGTGATACCGGCTCGTTGTCAGTCCCATCAAAATCTGTGAGCTTTCCTTGTCCGCCAGTATTAGACTCGAGTAGTCGTTCTCCGAGACGACTCAGTTCGGCGTCGTCTTCTGGATTATTGTAATCGAGATAGGTAACCGGGTCGGGTGCATCTGATGGTTTGTCGCTAGTGATTCGTATCATTTCAACCGATCCAAGGGTGGTCGATGGATCGACTGCCTTGCATTCAGTATACAGTTCAGCAACACTCTCGAGCAGTTCGTCGATTGCGGTGTTCGATGGTGCGGTTACAAGACCTGCAAACGACAAATCACGGCGACTCCGATCCCAAGCCCTAGCCATGAGCGCTGGTGCAAAGGCGCCATCTGTTTTTCCGGTACCCGGCGGGCCTTGTAGACCGACAATTTGAGCGTCGGATTCTTTAATAAATGACTGCTGTTCATTGCTTGGCAGAGAAGACGGATCAACATTGTCCGACATGAACTCACTAAACGCTTTTAGATGGTCTGGGCTGAACAAATCCGTATTCGGAGCGGGGTCCTGTCCATAACGGATTCTCTCAAGACAATCGTGTAGGGCGTTTTCTTCAGCGTGCTCAAGCGCGTTGTCGACACGGGCAGCATTAATGTCGTCAGTTTGGGGATCAAGAAGGAGATGAGATGCATTCTCCAATAGAAGATGACGAGAGCTGGACGTAGCCTTTGATCGGCTCGTTGTCCATTTATCGTGCGGTCGTGCAAACTCAGTACCTGACCCCCAGAAGTTCTTCATTGTAAATTCGACCTTGTCATTATCGAGATCGAGGGATTTAATCGTCGTTTGGACGCCGGTCTCGATGTTGTAGGGGATCGAAACGAGCTCATCAGTTTGCCCAGGGCGCCATTCGTTCGCTACCATCCACGAGCCGCTGCTGGATCCATCGCTCCCTTTGAGTCGACAGGCACGCTTGACTCGCTCAGCATTTTCTGGATTGAGGAATTGATTATCGTACCTTACTCGGCCGGTTACTAGAGCGGTTTGATCAGTCACTTCATCCACACTCGTGATTTGGACCGGAAGCGTATTCCCACTCAGTAACCGCTGCTGTTGCTGCATACGATAATGGGCATATTCTTCCTCCCGCCCAACACTATGCTCGATACGGAGATATTCACGACCCGCTTGCGCAAGTGTCGGAGGCTCAAATGAATCGTCTGAGAGTGCCTCGATAGGGTATGGCTCTTTTTCTAGCGTCGCGTCTTTAACAGTAAAGCTCCGCTCTATATGTTCGAGCACATCACAAAAATGCCGACCAAGGGTTTTGACATCAGCTAGTGTAATCGGATCCGTTGCATCATTCGTGTTCCGATATCGGAAGGCATCAAGCGGATAATCTCCGAGGCTGTACTCTTCCCGGACAGACTCCACCCATTCTGAATCGATTCGATTAACGGCGCTCCAGAGGTATCCGAGCGGGATGCTGGCATCATATCGCATCCGCGTCGGAACACCGCTTCCCCCCACACCAGATGTCGGGTCAACCGACCCATGGCCATCTGGATCCGGATTCCCCGAGACAGTCCGATTAAATAGACGGTATGAGAAGACCTGGCGTAATTGAAGCGAGGTAGAGGAATCGTCTGGTGTGTAGCTCCATTCCTCGTTAGAAGGGGATTTTCGATAGGTATCTTTCGGCGGGAGCAGGGATCGATAGGCGGTTAGTAATCCTATCGCAGGGGTGGGTAATTGCAGATGCTGGTTGATAATTGGCTGCAGGACTGAAACCATTGGTCGGTCTTTGCCAGCATCACCTTCGATTAAATCTTGGAACGAATCAATTCGCTTGTCATCATGTCGTCGGAATGCATCTTGGAGCGCGCTTAACTCTGCCGTGTCATAGAGATAACAATGAAGTAATGGATTAGTCTGGGCAATTCCTGTGTAATCAATACCTGCCTCAATAGCCCTGATTGCCTCATATACCTCACGAATGAACTGAGTCAACAGTTTTCTCTCAGCTTCATCAGCCCCGTCTCCAACATCCGGTGCGTCATCACTTGCTACAGCCAAACGCTGTGATTCAGTAACGCTTGCTGTCGCTGTTACACGGGCGCTTATTTGCAGGACACGATCACGAAGGTGGTCATGTTGGACGTTCAGATAGACACGAATCATTGATCCATTTAGCCACTCTGTTTCGAACGGACCACCGTTTTCAGGTTCATCATCTGGAAGTCCACAGCGCCCTGTGCCGGGAATCCATGGACGTGGTCGATCACTCACACCGGTGCGGGATGATTCTTCAACAGACTCTGCGGTGTCTGGCCGTTGCATTGATTGTAGTTGATCTTCGAGAACCTGAGCCCGATAGATCAATGTAGGCAATAATTCGCCAATCCCTGGAGTAGTCTCCAGCTTTTGATAGATAGAGGAACCATTCCTTCCGCGCCGATATTTTGTAGGATACCAGTCATCATCGTCTGGAGGTTGGCAGAGGGAAGCAAGATCACTAACTGATTCGACTCCGTGGGAGGCAAGTAGCTCTTGCTGAGCAACTGTCAGACCTAGCAGGCGGAGATGACCCTCCTCATACGCATCAGTAAGGCAAGACTCGTTATAGGGACAATTAGCGCATTTCTGATTCAGTTGGTAGGAAACCTCATCGAAATCTGTCTTCGCCAACTTCTGTAATTCGCCATCAGATGAGAGTAGACGCTTAATGTCCATGACTCTGGGAGCTACTTCGAAAACAGGTACCCTGCCAGTCGTTGGTGGGATATCGGCGTTTTCCTGTGTAATTATCCCGGCATCCACAGTTACGGCTGAGGCTTCTATGGTTGATGCAGTAGCAAGAAGATCCTCTAGAAGCGCGACGTACGTCGCAGCCTGAATCTGGTGATAGCTTTTCTCCTCGCTAGCTCGTTTTATATCGACAATCCGGACTGTCGCACCTGTCTCGGTTGCCCAGACGAACACTAAATCAATATCACCGCCAACATTCCACACGCCGATCGTCCCAGCGACGCTGGCCTGCGAGATGATAGCCGGTGTATCCGGGGCAGGCGGCTTATTGCAAGCTTCTGCAATCGCCTCAATCAGCGTTTCGTGATCTGGCGTAAATTCGTCGACATCTCGCTGAAGGTCTGTTAGTTCGCACGCGGGCGTTGAAATGTTATCCAATACTGTCCTTTCGAAGTCGTAGCCTGCTTTTGAGAGCAGGAGATTTAATGCTCGAAACGCTTCGGTGAAGTCCTCACCATCATGGAACCACGATGAATCGTGGTCTTCGACTCGATGTTTGAAATACCGAGGACATTGATCAAAGCTGATGTATTCACCGATCTCTGCTGGCGAAATAGTCTGTGGATACTCAAAGATATCACTCCCTGTCGGTTGAGGAGATTCATTTGCGGGCGTGGGGGGCGTGTGGTCGTGGTCTGGAATACGTGATGGCATACTGAAGTTTGTTTTACGCCGTAGTGCAAGAAGCGTGATTCAGCGAGTTACTGAAGCATTTTACTGGGCCAAATAAAAATCTCCGCTGAGCGTGGTGAAACTGAAAATATGATCTTCTCTTGAACTGTCTAATCGAGATATGGTCTATCGTCGTCTATAACAATTCCATCCACTACTGTAGAGGAGCCCAAGAGTGAACCTCTGAAAAACGAGATTTTTATCCCTAGATATATTATAAATGATGGCCTACTTGCAAGTAATGCGTCCCCACCGTCGCGCCAACAACCGTCGAATTCGCGAACTGGAGCGAAACCCACTATGGGAAGTAACCAGCGCGGACCATACTGACGACTACCCACAACCCGAAGAAGTCGACGGTAACATCCCTGACTACAAGGCAGAAAGCATCTTCGGCGAAACCCTCATCGGAGAAACCGAGCGTTGCGGCGACAACTCGCTACACTCTCGAAACCAGCAGGATGCGTTCGGGCAGAGCGCCCGTCGACGTCCAGATAGGACCTTTGAGCTGAACGAGTACGGTTGCGAAATAAACCATGAGCCTGACTTTGGCATAGGTCTCGACTTCGGGATGGACTTCGGGCTCGGCGACAACAAGCAGTCAAGCCGAAAGAGGAGCGATAGTGGCGGGTTATTCGACTTTTTCTAATTGCTATGAATTCCGTTGAGGACATCGGAGAAACAACAATTAGCGCCATTCTCAGTCTTATCGTCGTCGGAGCAGTATTCAACTGGGCCGCCGAGCACGACCTCGGCGGACCCCTCTTCTTCATCCTCGAACCACTCGGCGCTGTCGCAGCGTTCGTTCTCGATCCATCGCTGGTCCTGATCCTGATTGCGGTGGGGTTTATTTGGTCGGCGCTGAGCGGCGACGGGTTCTAAGTCGGTTCAGCGTCGATCTGTGATAGCATGGTCGCGGTCGGTTCACGTCAACTCTCACTACTCACACTCGCCGCTGGGATGGTGTTGCTCGGAGCACTCAAGCTAGCCAAAATCGCGGATCCCGGTCCGGTACTCGCCGCGACCTTTCTCGCCGTAGCACTTATTCTCGCATTCGACGTCAGGCGACAATCTACTACGCTGCGGTAGAAGGGTCGACTCACCCGGATAAAAGACCAGTCAAACTCCGTCAGGCTCCGAAATACGCAACAAGTCCGGGACTCCGAGGACATCCTCGATGATATCGCAGATTATATCGACGTGGCCCTCATCGGTGATGTCCGAGTCCACCGCGACAAGTACGTCAATTGAGTGCTGATGCGAGATCTCTGCTGCATCAACCAAGATCTCACAGTCGTGCCCCACGCCTAACTCGTTCTCGAACCGGTCCAAGAGATCTGCATTGGTTTGCTGCGGGAAACACTCGTCAATCAGTTCCTCCGGTATTCGAATCTGGTACACCTCGAGTTCCTGGAAACACCGGCGAAGAGTATCCAACTGCTCCCGCTTCGGCTTATCGTACCAGTTCATCTGGATATCGCTCCGGAAGTGCCGCTCGTCGTTCGGGCTCGTATGAACATCTCGTTCTACGGGATCATAGTCGAAGATCTCGTTGTCAGTCGATAGCAGGAACTCAACGACGTCATTGTATAGGTCGTACCGACGGTCGCATAGCGCGTCTAATTCGCCCTCTGCTTTCCCGCCGATTACCGTGTAGAACGAATCCTCATCGATGAGTCGCTGGCACCCTCGGTCCTCCTCTAGGTCCCCGGGAAGATTCGAGAAGACATAGTTGATGATCACGGAGGTATCGAGGTTGATCTCCGCCTGTGTTGCCCTACTCATTCTCTCTCCTCAATGTACTCTTTCATCACCGAGTTCAGGTGGCTGTTGACGTCTTCGTCGACTTGGCCAGCATGATGACCAATGTCTGGGTATAGACCAACATCCATACAGAGATTCCGCATCCGATTAGCCCGCGATAGGAGGTCTTCATGGAACTCAGTGAATCTCGTTGCGTGTTCGCCTTTCAGATGGTAATCGTTCGGGCCTTCGGCGGTCTGTGCCGAGATGTACAGCGCTGGATAGCGCCACACGTCGTCATAGAAGTACGCGGCGAGATCATCCAACACGACGGACTGATCGCTCGAGATCGAGTCTAGTGTAGTGAGTTGAGCGAACACCTGCTCAAGCACATCGGTCCCACGTGTTATCACACTAATTGTCTCTGATAGGTCGTCAATTTCGGACATTTCGATATGGAGATCGGAGATGAGTAGTCGGAACTCACGTTCGTCGGATTCGGTAAGTACTCCGTCGTCCGAGCCAGCGCCCCACTCGGATAACGAATGGTGGGCGGTTTCCTGCTGGACCAAGTTGTCGATATTCTCCAGTTGCTCGCGGATGTCCGTCGACGCAAGGTACAGGTCGAGGTACTCTTCCGGGGCGTAGTGCTCATAGAAGTCCTGCAGGAACTCGTATTTGTTCGTGAACCAGATGTCGCGCAGAGTGTAGTCAGGGAAGAACTCTGTCGAGGCGAAATAGTCGCGATACTCTCGGACATCTGGGTCCTCTCCCGTATCTTCTCGGATGGACGTGCTGGAAGTGTTCAATCGGTTTGCAGCTGCGCTCGGTTCACCGGAGACTTTCGTACATGCTCCAGCAAGGTACCAGCTGTAGGTGATTGGGAGATCGAATTCTTTGATTGCAAAATAGCAGAGCTTCTCCTGCTCAAGACGAGTTATCGGACGGTCTGGGTTGTCGAGTACTTCGTCTACTGCGAGTTCGATGCCTCGTAGTAGTTTGTTCACGTGGGGTCCCTCCTCACGGTATGGCGAGCCGGGGCTTGGGGTGGGAGGGGACATTGATATGGTTTTCTTGTTGTCGGTGAGATAGTCCTTTTGAATCGATGCTTCGACTGCGACACCTGCCGGTGAATGTCGATTCGTACTATCGTATTGAACGCAGGGCATGAAAGGTTATGGCCGTGGACCGGAAGTAAAATTCGATCTGCATATCGTGCCATTGGCTCTCGTTTTCTTTCCTTGTTCTCGCGGAGGGTAGTTCAACGGTTTCTACCAAGGTGGTGACTAATTCTTGCTGGATCTCCGTCCGCTCCCACCCGAGCGGTGACAGCACACTCTCGACAGCTCTGACGAGCTGGGTCTCGTAGTACGAGGCGTCGTAGGTCTCGATCTCTTCGTGGGCGAGAGCGACGCGGTCCCGTAAGAATTTCTCGTCGACGACTATGTACTCGATATCTGGTGACCTGGAACGGAAATCAAGAGGCACGTATAGCGATTAAGTAGACAATACACACGACAGCAAGGGGGAGAGACCGGCAGCAATAGGGTCAACGGTAATGAATTCTTGGGCCGCTGTTTCCATCGTGTTTAGTTAAGCGAATTCCACCAGACGGCGAAGGCTTGCAGCCATGTTTCTGCTGTCGTCGGCTGCACGTTGCTGAAACTATTACTAAACGAAGAAGTACGTCGTTTTACTTCTCTAAATA
>NZ_JAYEZM010000014.1:0-86584 GCF_037031205.1 Natronomonas amylolytica
TATTTAGAGAAGTAAAACGACGTACTTCTTCGTTTAGTAATAGTTTCAGCAACGTGCAGCCGACGACAGCAGAAACATGGCTGCAAGCCTTCGCCGTCTGGTGGAATTCGCTTAACTAAACACGATGGGAAGCAAAGCCTAAAGCCGCGCTTCGATTAGGGAGTGTCGTGCAGGTCGTCGGCTACGAGACGGGCGAACGCGAGGGGACGGCGGAAGCCGCGCTGCTCGTCGCTCGTGAGGGATTGGTCGAGCGCGAACCCCTCCCCGAAGGCCGGCGGCTCGATTACACGCTCGGCGAGCGGCGGTGTGCCGGCGCCATCGACGGCACCGAACACATCGCCTGTGACGCCGGCGAGGCGCCCTACTGTGAGGCCCACGATTCGACGTGGGTCTGTGCCCGCTGTACCGGCGACTGCCTGAAAGCCGAGATGGACTGCTACCAGCGACACGCCGTCTACTTTGCGGCCTTCGCGCCGGACACGTTCAAGGTCGGCGTGACGAAACTGCCCCGCCTGCGGACGCGGTTCCGCGAGCAGGGCGCCGACCGCGGGGCCCACGTCTACACGGTCGAAAACGGCCGTATCGCCCGCGAAATCGAGGCCGAACTCGCCGCCGAGGTCCCGATTCCGGACGCGGTTCGCGTCCCCCGGAAAGTCCGGGGTATGGGCCGGACGGTCGACGAGGGGGCGTGGAACCGCCTGATCGCCGACTTCGATATAAAAGAGACGTACGCCTTCGAGTACGGCCTCGACCTCGATGCCGCCCCGGTCGCCGAAACGTTGGCCTCGGGCACCGTCCTCGGGACGAAAGGTCGCGTCCTGGTTCTCGAACGGGATGGCGGGCGGTTCGCCGTGGATATGCGCGATTTGGTCGGCCACGAACTCGAGGCTGGGACCTCCTCGCGGGCGCTGCAGTCGAATCTCGGTGCCTTCGACTGATACCGAACCAGCGGTTCGGGACACCACAAGAGGTTTATCAACTGGTGTGGGATTTCTTGGCATGCGAATCGAAGCCCTCCTCGCGAGCGTCGCCGTCGTCGTCCTGCTTGGGACGGTCGCCGCCGCGACGCTCGTGACCGGGTTCGTCGCCGACCCGGGCCCCGACGAACCGCCCGCCCGCCTCGACGTGGCCGAGACGACGCTTTCGGCCGGCGAGGTGACCGGCGAGACGGCCACGCTCGACGTGACGACCTACGTCCGCCACCGCGGCGGCCCCGCCGAGAACGTGACGGTGGTCGTCCGCGCGACGGACGCCGAGAGCGGCCTCGTCGCCGATACGACGAGCCGCGAACTCGGTGCCGTCCGAGACGAGGGAGAACGCGAGGTGTCGCTGTCGGTGACCGTCCCCCGCGAGGGCGGCTACGAGGTGTCGACGATACTCTACGTCGACGGCCAGCGGGTCGATACGGCCACCGCCTCCGTCTCGGGCGTCGAGGCGCTCGAACCGCCGCGAACCCGTACGTCGGTCGCCTTCCATCAGTTCTCCGACCGGCCCTCGGTCGAGTATCGCATCGCGTCGGCCGACGGCGACCGCGTGACCCTCGACGTGACGAGCTATCTGACCAACGGCGGGGACGACCCCGAATCGGGGCTCCGCCTCGTCGTCACGGCCCGACACGCCGACGCATACGTCGTGGCCGACCGCGCGGAGACGAGCGTCGGGACGGTCGAACCGGGACTGACCGCCTCGCCGTCGGTGCAGGTGACGGTCCCCGACGATAACAACTACTACCTCGATGCGACGCTGTGGCGCGACGGGGTCGTCCTCGAATCGACGCGGGCGGCCGCGAACCTCGACCCCGAGGAGACGATTTCGGTCAACGAGACGCGACGGGAAATCGAGTTCGAGGCCGGCGACTTCGAGACGGGCGACGGCGGAGCGCCGGACCGTGAGATGGAGACCGAAACCGGCGCTGAGAGCCAACCCGGCTTCGGCGTCGGCGCCGCCCTCGTGGCACTCGTCGGGTCGCTGCTGGCCGCCCGGAGGTGGTCGGCATGAGCGACGGCGATGCCGACGCTGACCCCCGCGAGGAACCCGCGGCCAAGGAGTCGTCGGGATGGGATGCGGACGACTCTGAGGAGGCTCCGGAATCACGACGCGGCCCCGACATCGACGTCGATACCGTCGTCACGTATCTCATGTGGGGTGCGCTGGTCGGTCTCGGCATCCTCGCAGTCATCGCGACCGCCGGGCTGTACGGGAGTCTTTCGGCGATTATCGACGTCTGGGTCGCCCGCCGGTATCAGCCCTTCGCGCGGTCGGCACTCAACTTCGCGGTGCTGTGTGTGGCGGCGGCCGGAATCGTCGTCATCGCTCGTCGCCTGCGGCGGGCGTGAGGTGCGAGACCTATGGACTTTTCTGCCGGGAGCCGAAAAGGGGGGCTATGACGGACAACGAAGATGCCCCCGACGAGGGCGAGGAAGGCGGCGAGGAGAAATCGTTCCGCGAGCGAGTCGAGGAGATTCGCCAGCAGCGCGCCGACGAGCGCGAAGGTGAAGGTGAGGGCGAGGGCCTGAGCCGCGAGGAGAAGATGGAAGAGATGATGGGCGGCGGTCCCGGTGGCGCCCCCGGTGGCATGGGCGGCGGTGGCGGCAGTCCCTTCGCGCAGATGATGGGCGGCATGATGGGCGGCGGCGGTCCCGGCGGCGCCCTCGGTGGCGGCCCCGGCGGCCCCGGCGGCGCCCCCAGCGAAGGCGAGGACAACGAGGAACTCGTCCGCGAGGTCCGCAAGGTCCGCGACGAACTCCACGACCTCCGCCGCGAGGTCGGACGCATCGCCGACGCGCTCGAAGACTGATACGGGTTATTGTAACGCGTTACCGGTTATCGCCAGTACGGGTCGGCGATGACCGGTAACAGACGACAATCATCCGTATGACACCGGCGGCCCTAACTGTTCATCGGTGACCGCCGACGGCGGTCCCCATGTAACCTGTTTTTTATTTGCCCACGCTGTCAGTCTACACCAAGTGGGGATAATGTCGGAACTCAATCCGGACGAGGTAACGGCGGGTCTGTTGGAGTCGGTTCCGGATATCGTCTATATCGCGGATGCCGACGGCCGGTTGGCGTGGTGGAACGACCGGCTCTGTGAGGTGACCGGCTACGGGGACGACGAACTCGCCGGCCGGAACGCCTTCGAGTTGCTCGCTTCCGACGACCGGCCGGCCGCGAGGGATTCCTTCGCGGCCGCCGGCACGTTCGATTCGACCGAAACCCGGACGTTCGACCTCCTCACGGCCGACGGCGAGCGAATCCCCCACGAGTTCAACGGCGGACTTCTGGAGTCGAACGGGGAGACGTACGTGGTCGGCATCGCCCGCGACGTATCGGCCCACCACGAACGCGAGGTGGCCATCCGCCGCCAGCGTGACGCACTCGAGACGCTGAACCAGATCAGCGAGACGGTACACGAGGTCATCCACGCCATCGTGGACGCGGCCACTCGCGAGGAGATCGAGGAGGTCGTCTGCGACCAGTTGGCGGCCTCCGACCTCTACCGGTCGGTCTGGATCGCCCGCAATCGGCTGGAAGAAACCGTCGAACCGGACGCCGGCGTCGGCACCAGCGAGGACTTCCTCGATGTCATCGACGAACTCAACGACCTCGACTGGGACCGCCCCGCACGAACTGCCATCGAGACGGGCGAACTGCAGGTCGTTCAGGAGATACCCGACTCCGACCTCCCGGAGGCGGCCCGGGCCGCGGCCACCCGCATGGATATCGAGTCGGGCATCTCCGTCCCCATCGTCTACCAATCGAACGTGATGGGCGTTCTCAGCGTGTACTCGTCCCGCCCGAAGGCGTTCAACGACCGCGAACAGGCCGCCTTCCGCCGACTCGGCGATGTCATCGGCTTCGCCATCAACGCCGTCCAGACCGAGCGGCTCCTCCTGTCCGATACGGCGACGGAACTCACCTTCCGGGTTTCGGGTTCCGACGCGTTTCTCGCGCGCGCCTCCGAGGCGGCTGACGGCCCCTGCTGTCACGAGTGGTCGACGCCGATGTCCGAGGGCCGCTATCGGCACTACATCACGGTTTCGGGTATCGACCCCGAGCGAGTAGCCGCGATAGCCTCGGAGGTCCCGACGCTGGAATCGATAGAGCACGTCGGTGGGACCGACGGCGAGCACGTCTTTACGGTCGTGACGACCGATTCGCTCATCCGGCGTCTCGTCGAGAACGGCGCCTCGCCGGCGTCGACGGTCGCCCGGGATGGGGAGACGACGGTCGTCGCCGAACTGCCGGGCGATTCGGACACCCGACCGGTCGTGAACGCGGCCGAGGAACTCTACGACGCGGAACTGGTCTCGAAACGCGAAGTCGAGCGACCGGTCCGAACCGCCGACGAGTTCTACGACGCGGTCGCCGGACAGTTGACCGACCGCCAGCAGGCCGCACTCAGACACGCCAAACTGAGCGGCTACTTCTCGTGGCCGCGGGACGCCACCGCCGAGGAGATCGCCGACGCGATGGACATCAGTTCGGCGACCTTCCACTACCACATCCGGCGGGCCCAGCGAGCGCTCGTGGAAGCGTACTTCCAGCACCTAGATGCCTAGAGGGACGGTTGATGCTCGTACGTGTAGAGCATGCGTATGGAGGCTCCTGTCCTATCGGGCCGCCGTCGCCGGGCACGACGCCGTGGCCCGCACGGTCCGCACACGAGTCTTCGACCCGGTCGCTACACGCCTGATGCGTGGGGGATGGCGACCGGTTAGCTAGGTGGGGTGCACCCATGCGATCCGGTAGGTCCTCGCTACGCTTTTCGGCCGTACCGTAGTCGTTTAAAAAAGGATGTCGCCGGTCTACAGATAGCCGGCGTCGGCGAGTCGCTCGACGCCTTCCTTCAGTCGCTCTTCGCTGGCCGCATAGGAGAGTCGCGCGTAGCCCGGCGTCCCGAACGCACTGCCGGGTACCGTCGCGACGTGGGCGTCTTCGAGCGCACCCTCACACCATGCTTGGTCGTCGTCATCGACGGGCAGCATCATGTAGAAGGCGCCGTCGGGGTTGGGGACCTCCTTGCCGTGTTCGGCGAAGAGGTCGATGAGCATATCGCGGCGCTCGGCGAAGGCGTCGCGCATCTCCTCGACGGCCTCGTCGGTGTTCTCCAGCGCCTCGACGCCCGCGTACTGGACGAAGTGGGCGGCCGAGGAGACCGAATGGGAGTGCAGTTTGCCGGCCTGGTCGATGAGCGCCTGCGGCGCGGCGACGTAGCCGAGGCGCCACCCGGTCATCGAGTAGGCCTTCGAGAAGCCGTTGATGGTGACCGTCCGGTCGCCCATCCCCTTGAGCGACCCCAGCGAGGTCTGCTCGACGCCGTAGGTGATGGCGTCGTAAATCTCGTCGGAGATGACGGTGATGTCGTGGTCGACCGCGAGGTCGCGGACGCCCTCCAGGGCCTCGTCGGTGAAGACGGCACCCGAGGGGTTCGACGGGGAGTTGATGACGAGCAGTTCTGTTTCGTCAGAGACCGCCGCCGCGAGGTCGTCCAGCGCGGGTTCGAGCTGGAAATCGTGCGCCGAGAGGTCGACCCGCGAGAGGTCGCCGCCGGCCATCTTCGCCATCGCCTCGTAGCTGACCCACGCGGGGTCCAGCAGGACGACCTCGTCGCCGTCGTCGATGAGCGTCTGGAACGTCTCGTAGAGGGCCTGCTTGGCGCCCGGGGTGACGATGATCTCGTCCGTCGTGTAATCGAGGCCGTCGCCGTCGAGTTTCTCGACGATGGCCTCCTTCAGCGGCGGAATCCCGTTCGACGGCGGGTAGCCCGTGTGGCCGTCGTCGATGGCCTGCTTGCCCGCCTCCGAGATGTTTGCCGGCGTCGGGAAGTCCGGTTCGCCGACCGAGAGGTCGACGACGTCGACGCCGTCTGCTTCCAGTTCCGATGCGAGGTTGCTTATCGCCAGCGTCGCGCTGGGTTCGACCCGCTTGACGCGGTCTGCGAAATCCATAGTCATTGTAGTTCCTCGGCGAGTTCAATAGCGCTCTCGACGGTGGTCGCACCGTAGTCGATGCGTTCGGCGGCTTCGGCCCCACTCATCCCGGGGCCGATGACGCCGAAGGCCACGGGCGTATCCCGGTCGAGGGAAACGTCGGTCAGCCCCTGTGCGGCGGCGTCGGCGATGACCTGGTCGTGGTCGGTGTCGCCGGTGATGATCGCCCCGAGGACGGCGACGGCGTCGATGTCCTCGCGGCGCGCCAGTCGGTCCGCGGCCAGCGGCGTGTCGTACGCCCCCGGCACCTCGATGGTCTCGACGATATCGGCGCCGGCCTCGGCGGCCGCCTCCCGTCCGCGGTCTTCCATCTCGTGGGTAATCGGCCGCTCCTTGTTGAACTGCGCGACCACCAGCCCGAGCGCTACCATACTCGTCGGTGGGCGACGGCCGGTAAAAGAAGTGCCGAACTCGTTGTCCCGTTCACCGCGAACGCGGGCTCGTCCGGTAGGCCATCATCACTTCGTCGACGAACTCGCCGTCGATCTGGTAGTGGTTCCGGCGGATGGCTTCGGTGTCCCAATCGTGGTCTTCGAGGAACTCGATGCCTGGGACGTTAGTCGCCGGAACGCTGTTGTAGACCTTGTGGAAGCCCTCCTTTTCGGCCCACGACATCGCCCGCTGCATGAGGTGGCCCCCGATGCCGTCATCGCGGTACTCCTCGAGGATACCCAGCGTCAGTTCGGCCGTATGGGCGAGCTTTTCGAGTTGCGGGCGCTCGACGCCACACCAGCCGACGACCTCGTCGTCGATGGTGGCGACGAAGAAGCGGCGGTCCTCGAGGTCGCCGCGCATCAGCGCGCTGTCGGCCGCGAGTTCGTTGGCCACGTCCTCGGCGACGATGTAGCGCTTCTCGTCGGCGACTTGGCGCATGACGCCGATGATGCCGGAGATGTCCTCCTGTCTGGCCGGTCGGATGGTCACTTCGCCTCCGTCGGTATCGTGTACCTCCTCGATACCCGCCTCCAGTGCGGGCCGAAGCACGCCGTCGTCTTCCTCTAAGAGGCCGTCGCGTTTCATCACCGCGACCAGTTGCTGGTAGCGGTCGGGGTCGGTCAGGAGGTCGGCATCCAGCAGTTCTTCGTAGGTCGTCCCCCCGCGCGAGTCGACGAACTCGTAGATACGCCTGCGGTCTCGCGTCTCGAAGGTCGGCTGTTGTCCGGGCATGATTCCTCCGACCTTTGGTCGCCAACGGCTTGAAACTTGGTGGTTGTTGGCGTGTAACACGAAACGCACGTCCGTGAATAGAAACCTTATCGGGAGGCGAGGAAGGAACCACGCACATGGAACACAGCACGCCAGCGGCGACGCTCGGGGTCGTCGGCGGCGGACAGCTCGGACGGATGATGGGCGAGGCCGCGGGCCCTCTGGGCGTGGAGTTGGTCGTCTCGGACCCGACGCCGGACTGCCCAGCGGCGCCGGTCGTCCGCGACCAGATCGTCGGCGACTTCGACGACTACGACGCGATTCGGGAGTTGGCCGAACGGGTCGACGTCCTCACCTTCGAGATCGAACTCGCGGACCCCGACGAGATGGAGCGGGTCAGCGAGGAGACGGACACGCCAGTCCATCCCACTCCCGACACCCTCCGGACGATTCAGGACAAACTCGTCCAGAACCGCGCGCTCGACGACGCCGGGATTCCGCTGCCCGAATACCGGCAGGTCGACGACGCCGAGGACCTGCTCGCGGCCGGCGACGAATTGGGCTGGCCCCTGATGCTCAAGGCCCGTGAGGGCGGCTACGACGGCCGCGGGAACCTGCCAGTCGAGGGGCCCGACGATGTCGAGGACGCGCTGGCGGCGGTTGGCGGGGCCGCCCTCGCCGAGGAGATGGTCGACTTCGAACGGGAACTGGCCGTCATGGGCGTTCGCGGCGACGACGAGGTGCGCGCGTATCCGGTCACCGAGACGATTCAGGAGGAGGAAATCCTCCGTGAGATGGCCTGTCCCGCCCGTACCGACACGTCGGTCCGCTCGCGTGCGCGGGAGGTGGCCTTCGACGTGCTCGATATGCTGGAGGGTCGTGGCGTCTACGGTATCGAGATGTTCGAAACTCGGGATGGGGAAATCCTGGTCAACGAAATCGCCCCGCGCCCGCACAACTCCGGGCATTGGACCATCGAAGGCGCCTCGACCTCGCAGTTCGAACAGCACGTCCGCGCGGTGCTTGGCTGGCCGCTCGGCGCGGCCGAACGGCGCGGGCCGACGGTGACGACGAACATCCTCGGCGACGTCGACGAGCCAGAAATCGCCTCGCTGTCCGGGACCGAATCGGTGCTGGAGGCTCACGGCGCCGCCCTGCACTGGTACGGCAAACGTGAGGTACGGCCGCTCCGGAAGATGGGCCACGTGACGCTGGTCGACGACGAGGCATCGGATTGTGAGACCCTCCTCTCGCGGGCCCGAGCCCTGCGCGACGAACTCACCTTCGAGTAGCTCTGTCGGAACCACAACGCCAAAGCGCCGGCCCGTTCCTACCTCTGATATGACCCGTTCCGAGGCAGTGCAGGACCTCATCGACCTGCTGGAGACGGAGGCCGAGACCGACCGCAACCCCGAGGATACGCCCGATATCGGCATCATCATGGGCTCGGATTCGGACCTCGACACCATGTACGGCGCCTACGAGGCGCTTTCCGAACTCGGCTTCGAGGAGGTCACCGACTACGACGACCCGCCCGAGAGTCGGTTTACCTTCGAGACGTTCGTCGTCTCGGCCCACCGGACGCCCGAACTGATGTACGCCTACGGCGAGACGGCCCGCGAGCGCGGCCTCGACGTCATCATCGCCGGCGCCGGCGGCAAGTCGGCCGACCTGCCGAACATGACCGCCTCCATCGCCTATCCGGTTCCCGTCGTCGGGGTGCCCGTACAGGAGAAATCGGTCGACTCGGTCATCGGGATGCCCACCGGCGCGCCCATCGTCGCTGTGGATGCCGGTAAGTCGTTCAACGCCGCGCTGTCGGCCGCCCAGATTCTCTCGCGGGCGCATTCCGAACTGGAGGCACGACTGGACGAGTACCACGACGCCCTGCAGGACGGCGTCGGCGAGGTCTCGCGGGAGTTGCACGAACAGGGGACCGAACTGTTCCGCGCGAACCGCGACTAGCCTTTTTAAATAATCCTTGGGTCAGCACGAACACCCTCCGCTCCTCTCGGCCCGCTGGTGGTCGAGGAGTCGCTACGGTCCGTTTATAAAAGACCGAGTTCAACCCCGAATTACACCGTCAAAACCCTGCTACCTCCTATAAGGGCCTCCCGGGCCGTAAATCAACTCTTATGTAGGGTTGCTCCTAACCGTCATACGATACAGACGCGATGAGCAATCCATGGATCGCTGTCGGTGCGCTGGCGTTGGTGGGGCTCGCGATTCCCCTCTCGATGATCGCGATTTCGAGTCTCCTCCGCCCCAGCGTTCCCGAGCAAGGTAAGCGTGCCATCTACGAGTCCGGTGAGGTTCCGACCGGAACGACGCGCATTCGGTTCAACATCCAGTACTACATGGTGGCGCTGCTGTTCGTCGTCTTCGACATCGAGACGGTGCTCATCTTCCCGTGGGCACTCATCTACAACGACGCAGTAGCCCAGCATGGTCTGAATTCGGTACTGGGGCCGATGCTCGTCTTCCTCGCAGTCCTCATCATCGGACTCGGGTGGGCGTGGCGCAACGGTGCCGTTCGCTGGATCAAAAGCGAACGTGCGGAAATCAAGAGTGAACTATGAGTAGCGAACAGGAAATCCACGACACAGTCTCGACGCAGGAAGCCCGGATGGGCGAAGGCGTCGACAGCCGGTTCAATTCGAAGCTTCGCGAGGCGTTCGGTTCCTCGCCGTTCATCCTCACGAAGTTCGACAAGTTCATGAACTGGGTGCGGGGCTCGTCCATGTTCATGCTGCAGTTCGGTATCGCCTGCTGCAGCATCGAGATGATTCACACCTACGCCATCAAGCACGACCTCGACCGCTTCGGCGCAGGTGTGCCGCGGGCCTCGCCGCGACAGGCCGACGTCATCATCGTTCCGGGGACCATCGTCTCGAAGTTCGCCCCGCGGATGAAGCGGGTCTACGACCAGATGGCCGAACCCAAGTTCGTCGTCGGGATGGGTTCGTGTACCATCTCCGGCGGCCCCTTCCAGGAGGGCTACAACGTCATCAAGGGCGCCGAGGAGGTCATCCCGGTCGACATCCACGTCCCCGGCTGTCCGCCCCGTCCCGAGGCGCTGATTTACGGCATCGCCAAACTGCAGGAGCGCGTCGCCAACGGCGAGACGTCGCCGGTGACGGTCAAGCCCTACGAACTCGAAGAGTTCGGCGACCTCGAATCGGACGAACTCGTACAGCATCTCGCAGACGAAATCGACGAGGAGGACCTCGTCATGCGCTACAACTGGGCTAACTCGCCATGAGTCTGGAAAAACGCCGCCCCGACGAAGTCGAACTCGGGGTCACCGAAAACGGCGAGGTCGACTACGCGGAACTGGAAGCCCTGCTCGGCGACACGGTCATCGACCGCGAGGAGCACGTCAACGCGCCGGCCTTCGTGATTCGGCCCGACGAGGTACAGGAGGCGCTGTCGACGCTCCGCGAGCAGGCCGGCTTTGACTACCTCTCCTGTGTCACTGCACAGGAGTATGACGACCGCTACGAGTCGATCTACCACCTCAAGAAGTACGACGACCCGACCCACGAGGTCGGCGTCGTCGTCCCCACCTCGCGTGACGAACCAGTCTCGGAGTCCGGTGAAGCGGTCTACCGGACCGCCGACTGGCACGAGCGTGAGGCCTACGACCTCGTCGGCATCGAGTACGACGACCACCCCGACCTGCGCCGGATTCTCCTGCCGGAGACGTGGCAGGGTCACCCGCTCTCGAAGGATTACAACCCCGAGAAGCCGCAGGTCGTCCCGTTCCGCGAGCACGCCAATCCGCTCGAGGAGGACCACCGTGGTGGCGGCGACGAGTCCGACACGATGTTCATCAACGTCGGACCACACCACCCCGCGACCCACGGCGTCCTGCACGTCGAGACGGTGCTGGACGGCGAGCAGATCGCCGACGTCGAACCCGACATCGGCTACCTGCACCGCAGCGAGGAGCAGATGTGCCAGCAGGGCACCTACCGGCACCAGATCATGCCGTACCCCGACCGCTGGGACTACGTCTCCGCCGGCATCCTCAACGAGTGGGCCTACGCCCGCGCCGCCGAGGACATGGCCGACATCGAGGTTCCCGAGTACGCACAGGTCATCCGGACCATGTCCGCCGAACTGTGCCGCATCGCGAGCCACATGCTCGCGCTGGGGACGTTCGCGCTGGACGTCTTCGGCGACTTCACGGCGACCTTCCAGTACGCCTTCCGCGACCGGGAGATCGTTCAGGACATCCTCGAAGACCTCACCGGCCAGCGGCTGATGTTCAACTACCTCCGCCTCGGCGGGGTCGCGTGGGACATCCCCGAACCGCGCGAGGAGTTCTTCGAGAAGATTCGGGACTTCCTCGACGACCTCCCGGAGAAGACCAAGGAGTACCACAACCTGGTCACCTCCAACGAGATATTCCAGGTCCGGTGTGTCAACACGGGCGAACTCCCGCCGGAAGTCGCCAAGCAGTACGGCGCCACCGGCCCCGTCGCCCGCGGGTCGGGCATCGACATCGACCTCCGGCGTGACGACCCCTACGGCTACTACGAGGAACTCGACTGGGACGTCGTCACCGAGGACGGCTGTGACAACTACAGCCGCGTCCTCGTCCGTCTGCGCGAGGTCGAGGAGTCCGCGAAGATAATCGAGCAGTGTGTCGACCTGCTTGAAGAGTGGCCGGAAGACGAGCGGAACATTCAGGCCAACGTCCCGCGGACGCTCAAACCTGACCCCGACACCGAAATCTACCGCGGCGTCGAGGCCGCCAAGGGCGAACTCGGCATCTACATGCGCTCGGACGGCACCGACAAGCCCGCCCGCTTCAAGATCCGCAGTCCGTGCTTCTGTAACCTGCACACGCTGCGGGAGATGACCGAAGGCGAGTACATCCCCGACCTCATCGCGTCGCTCGGGAGCCTCGACATCGTCCTCGGGGAGGTCGACCGGTAATGTTACAGACGACACCGCTTCCCGATACGATCGCCGACCTGCTCGGACTCGGTGGCACGCTCGGCGACGTCGTCGGCGGCATCATCGGCGCGGCCATCGTCGGCACGCTCATGCTGACGATGACGGCTATCGCCGGCCCGTGGGCCAAACGGAAGATCACCGCCGCGTTCACGGACCGCTATGCGGTCAACCGTCACGGCCCCGCCGGATTGCTTATCATCGTGGCCGACGCCCTCCGTCTGCTGTCGAAGGAACTCATCGTGCCCGAGGGCGTCGACCGCCCCGCGTGGGACCTCGCACCGCTGCTGCTAGCGTGGTCCGCGCTGCTTGGCTTCGCCGTCATCCCGATGGGCAACGGCATCCACCTCGCCGACCCCGAGGTCGGCCTCGTCTACGTCTTCGCCGTCGCCTCCATCGCTTCGTTGGCACTCGTGATGGCCGGCTACTCCTCGAACAACAAGTTCTCGATGCTCGGCGGCCTGCGTGCGGTCGCACAGAACCTCGCCTACGAGATCCCGCTCATCCTGCTGGCCGCCTCGGTCGTCCTCTTCGCCGGGTCGCTCCAGATGAGCGAGATCGTCGCCGCACAGGCCGAGACGCTCGTCTCGCTCGGCGGCGTCGCGATTCCCTCGTGGTACGCCTTCGTCAACCCCTTCGCGTTCGTGCTGTTCATGATCGCGAACCTGATGGAGGTCGGCCGCAACCCCTTCGACATCCCGGAGGCTCCGACCGAGATCGTCGCCGGCTACCAGACCGAATACTCGAGCGTCTACTTCGTGCTCGTCTACCTCGGCGAGTTCATCCACATTTTCCTCGGCGGGGCCATCATCGCGACGCTGTTCCTGGGCGGCCCGGCCGGTCCCGTCCTGCCCGGCATCCTCTGGTTCATCATCAAGATCTGGGCCGTCTTCCTGTTCACTCAGTGGGCACGCTCCGCGCTGCCCCGCCTGCGTATCGACCAACTCATCGAAATCGGCTGGAAGGGGATGCTGGTCCTCGCGCTGGCGAACCTCATCCTCACCGCCGTCATCGTTGGGGTGATCGCATAATGATTGGAATGCTCAAATCGATGGCAACGACGATGAAACACGCCCTGGACGGCGAGAAGTTCACCGTCCAATACCCCGAGGAGACGCCCGACGTCTCCCCGCGGTTCCGCGGCGTCCACAAGTTCAGTCAGGAACGCTGTATCTGGTGCCGGCAGTGCGAGAACGTCTGTCCGAACGACACCATCCAGATTATCACCGACGAACAGCGCAACGGCGAGGAGTACAACCTCCACATCGGCCAGTGTATCTACTGCCGACTCTGCGAGGAGGTCTGTCCCGTCGACGCCATCCTGCTGACCCAGAACTTCGAGTTCACCGCCGACACCAAAGACGAGTTCGCCCTCAACAAGGAACAACTCAAGAACGTCCCGTGGTACAAGGACATCGACCCACTCGCCGCCCGCGAACCCGACCGCGGTGGCTGGGTCGACGAGGGCGAAGGCGAAGTGGATTACCAATAGAAACTTTTTGCACGGCGCGCCGCAGGCGCGCCGGCAAAAACTTTCATGAAAAAGACACTGCGGGCCTCCCTGCGGTCGGCCCTTGGTCCCGCGCTCCCTGCGGTCGCGCGGTGAAACGTTCGCGCGCCTTCGGCGTGCTCACGTATGCTTCACTTATATTCTTTTTAAATGGTCGAGCTCTGTGGAGTGCTCTCCCGGCAATCACGACGTGGAACGTCAAAGCTTACCACGAATCCACGATACCAACCGGTCGCCATGGAGAAAGTCGACATCGACGAACTGGCGAACGCCCCGCGCGTCGCGGACGTCCAGAAACACGCTACCGACCCCCTGAACCTCTCGGATATGGCGCTGAACTACTACGAGTTGGCGCCCGGTGACTCCTTCTCCGGCGGGATGCACACCCACATGGGCCAAGAGGAGGTCTTCTATGTGATGGAGGGGACGGCTACCTTCCAGACCGAGGAGGAGTCCTACGAGGTCGGCCCCGACGAGGTGATTCGCTTTGCGCCCGGCGAGTATCAGGAGGGTCGCAACGAGAGCGACGACCGGATTCGCGCGCTGGCACTCGGCGCGCCCCAAGAGATGGGCGAGACGCGCGCGAAGGTTCCCTGTGCGGAGTGCGGCGCGGACTACCACGAGACCGAGGTGAGCGAGGACGGCGTGACGCTGACCTGTCCCGACTGCGGCAACGTCGTCGAGATGTAGGCGCTCGAATCGACTCGGAACCGCGCCGGTTTTTACGTCCGCTCGCGGAGGGCCGCATATGAGCGACGAGGAACTCCCCGAAGTGCCGGTGATATGTTCTGCGTGTGACACCCGGACGCGGGTGCCGTTCGAGGACGTCGAGGATGCGGTCGCGCGCCACAACGAGGGACTGCACGACGGCGAGGAAATCGCCGAAGTCGACCCCAACGTGCTGGACCAACTCGCGGATTTCGTCGCCGAGGACATGGGACTGCTCGACGAATAGGTCGATTCGGCCCCGAACCACCCCCGATTACCCCCCGTTTTCGGCTACATAAGGAAATCTTCAAAGGGTACCCCGCTTCAGGGGTAAACAATGGCTGTAGTACCGCTTGAGACACTGGCGTTCCTGTTGTTCGCTCTGGTGACCGTCGGGGCGAGCTTGGGCGTCGTGTTGGTCCGGGACGTGTGGCATTCGGCGCTGCTTTTGGGTGCGGCGCTGTTGTCCGTCGCGGTCCACTACGTGATGTTAAGCGCCGAGTTCCTGGCGGCGATGCAGGTGCTCGTGTATGTCGGTGGGGTGCTCGTCCTGATCACCTTCGCCGTCATGTTAGTCCGCCGGGATGACGACGTCGACACCGAGGAGGTGACGGCATGACGACGCGACCTCGCCTCCATACGGAAACCAACAAGGCGGCCGGAATCCTCGCGGTGGCGTTGTTCGGCTTCCTCGCCGCCGTCTTCCTCACCGCCGGCTTCGGGTCGCCGGCCGGCTTCGGGGACGGGTCGATAACGAGGTCCATCGGCTATGCGATGTTCGACCTCTCCGGGGGCGACATCGCCGGTGAAGGCTTCCTCGTGTCCTTCATCACCATCGCCGTCGTCCTCGACGCCGCCCTTGACGGCGCCGTCATGCTCGCCGAGCGGGACGAGGAGGGTGATTCCTGATGGTACTCGAAACCGTTCCCGTCGAGTACTACCTCGTCCTGTCGGCGGCCGTCTTCTGTACCGGTCTCTTCGGCATCCTGACGCGCAGGAACGCGCTGATGTTCCTGATGAGCGTCGAGTTGATGCTGAACGCAGCGAACATCAACCTCGTCGCGTTCTCGTTCTACTGGGGGGAGGTGACCGGCCAGACCTTCGCGCTCTTTACGATGGCACTCGCCGCCGCGGAGGTCGCCATCGGTATCGGCATCGTCCTCGTCCTCTATCGGAACTTCGAGAGCGTGAGCGTAACCGAGGCAACGACTCTGAAGTGGTAATATGGCAGGAGTATTCGCATACGCGCCGGCTATCGCCGCACTCCCGTTCGCGTCGTTCCTTGTAGCCCTGCTCGCGGGTAAATGGATGCCCAAGAAGGGCGCCCTCGCGGGCATCCTCGCGACGGCCGGTTCGCTCGGCCTGTCGCTCGTGGTGCTCGGGACCGTCGCCCTGACCGGCGAAGGCTACAACGAAACGCTGTACACGTTCGTCGACGCCACCGAGACGTTCGATTTGACCTTCGGCGTGCTCATCGACCCGCTGTCGGCGTCGATGCTGGTCATCGTCTCGCTGATCGCCTTCCTCGTTCACATCTTCTCGCTCGGCTACATGAACGACGAGGGCGAACCCGGCCTGCCGCGCTACTACGCCGGCCTCGGCCTCTTCAGCGCGAGCATGCTCGCGTTCGTCTTCTCGAGCAACCTCCTGATGGCCTTCATCTTCTTCGAGCTGGTGGGCCTCTGTTCCTTCCTGCTCATCGGTCACTGGTTCCGGGAGGACGCCCCGCCGTCCGCGGCGAAGAAGGCGTTCCTCGTCACCCGCTTCGGTGACTACTTCTTCCTCGTCGGCGTCGTCGGCGTGCTGGCGACGTTCGGCACCGCGCAGTTCGCGGGCGCGGAGGGCTTCCCGGCGCTGGCCGAGGAGGCACTCTCCGGGTCGGCCACGTACTTCGGCTTCGACGCCGCGACGTGGTTCTCGGTGCTCGGCCTCCTCGTGCTCGGCGGCGTGATGGGCAAATCCGCCCAGTTCCCGCTGCACACGTGGCTGCCGGACGCGATGGAAGGTCCGACGCCCGTCTCCGCGCTGATTCACGCGGCGACGATGGTCGCGGCCGGCGTCTTCCTCGTCGCCCGGATGTACGGCTTCTACGCGCTGTTGCCGACGGTGCTGGCCATCATCGCCTTCGTCGGTGGCTTCACCGCCCTCTTTGCGGCGACGATGGGCCTCGTCAAAAACGAGATCAAGCAGGTGCTGGCGTACTCGACCATCAGCCAGTACGGCTACATGATGCTGGCGCTCGGGTCGGGCGGCTACGTGGCCGCGTTCTTCCACCTGACGACCCACGCCGTGTTCAAGGCGCTGCTGTTCCTCGGCGCCGGGTCGGTCATCATCGCCATGCACCACGACGAGGACATGTGGAACATGGGCGGCCTGAAAAACGAGATGCGCGTGACCTACCTCACGTTCCTTGCCGGGTCGCTCGCCCTGGCGGGCATCTTCCCGTTCTCGGGCTTCTGGTCGAAAGACGAGGTGCTCTACGAGGCGCTCGTCCACGGCCTCGGCGGTAGCCCCCTCCTGTTGGGCGCCTACGCGATGGGCCTGACGGCCGTGTTCCTGACGGGCTTCTACACCCTTCGGATGGTCATGCTGACCTTCCACGGTGAGCCCCGGACGGACATCGCCGAGGACCCCCACGCCGTCCGCTGGAACGTCAAGGGGCCGCTCAGCGTGCTGGGTGTCCTCGCCGTCGTCATCGGCTTCATCAACCCGCTGCCCATCCAGAAACTCACGGGCGCGCCCGTCGACTTCCTCCACGCGTTCCTCGACAACGAGGCCAGCGAGGGCTTCCTGACGAGCGCTCACCACTACGGCGAGTTGACCCACGACTTCGCCGGCTACTCGGCGGGGACGCTCGTCGGCGGTGAAGTCGGGACGCTCCTGCTCGGTGCCGGCCTCAGCCTCGGCTTGGCGCTTGCCGGCTCCGGTGCGGGCTACTTCCTCTACCGCGGTGCGGAACCGACCCGTCACACAGAGAAACTCGGCGGGATTCAGACGCTGCTCATGCACAACTACTACCAAGACGAGTATCAGGTGTGGCTCGCCGAGGGCCTCACGCTCCGCGTCGCACGTATCGCCGACGCCTTCGACCAGGGTGTCATCGACGGCGCGGTCAACGCGGTCTCCAGCGTGAGTCTCTTCTCCGGCGACCGCCTGCGTCGGCTTCAGTCAGGTATCGTGACCAACAACGTGGCACTGCTCGTTCTCGGCCTGCTCGTGTTGCTGGGCGCCTTCGCGGCGCTCGGGGGGTGGTTCTGAATGTACGTCGAAGCCCTCATCGCGCTGTGTCTGGTCGGTGCCGCAGCGGTCTTCGTCGCCCCGAACCGCTTCGCGAAGAAACTCGCCTTCGGCGTCAGCCTCGTGCCGCTCGTCGTCTCGCTGTACATGTACGCCGCCTTCGACGGCAGCGGCAACGCCCTGCTCGGCGGCGACATCGCCTACGAGACGTTCTTCCAGTGGCTCGAACTCGGCCCCTACGCGGTCAACTACCACATGGGGCTCGACGGCATCTCGCTGCCGCTGGTCGTCCTCTCGACGGTGCTGACGTCGGCGGCCATCCTCAGCGCGTGGACGCCCATCGACGAACGGCAAAGCCAGTTCTACGGCCTCATGCTGTTCATGGAGGCGAGCCTCATCGGCGTCTTCGGCGCGCTGGATTTCATCCTCTGGTTCGTCTTCTGGGAGGCCGTCCTCGTCCCGATGTACTTCCTCATCGGCGTCTGGGGCGGCCCGCGCCGGAAATACGCCGCGATCAAGTTCTTCGTCTACACGAACATCGCCTCGCTGGTGATGTTCGTCGGCTACTTCGCGCTCCTGTTCGGCCTCGGCGACGCGGTCTCCTCGACCGGTCTGCCGGCGGTCGCACAGGCGCTTCGGGCCGGCCAACTCGGCGCGCTCGGCCCGCTCGGGCCCGAGATGCTGGCCCTGCTGGCCTTCATCGCCATGTTCGCCGGCTTCGCGGTGAAGGTGCCCGTCGTCCCGGTCCACACGTGGCTGCCGGACGCCCACGTCGAGGCGCCGACGCCCGCATCGGTCATGCTGGCCGGCGTCCTCCTGAAGATGGGGACCTACGCCCTGCTCCGGTTCAACTTCACGATGCTGCCCGAGCAGGCCGCCACGCTCGCGGTGCCCATCGCGGCCATTGCCGTTATCTCGATCATCTACGGTGCGATGCTCGCGCTGGCACAGTCGGACCTCAAGCGCATCGTTGCGTACTCCTCCGTGTCGTCGATGGGCTACGTCATCCTCGGACTCGTCGCCTACACCGTCTACGGCGTCGGCGGCGCGACCTTCCAGATGATCGCTCACGGCCTCATCTCGGGGCTGCTGTTCATGACGGTCGGCGTCATCTACAACACGACCCACACGCGCATGGTCGGCGATATGTCCGGTATGGCCGACAAGATGCCCATCACGTCGGGCGTCTTCGTCGCCGGCGCGTTCGGCTACATGGGCCTGCCGCTGATGGCCGGCTTCGCCGCGGAACTGTTCATCTTCCTCGGCGCCTTCGAGTCGACGGTCCTGCCGGCCGCGCCGCTGTTCACGGCGGTCGCAATGTTCGGCATCGTCATCGTCGCCGGCTACCTGCTGTGGGCGATGCAGCGGTCGCTGTTCGGGCCGTTCCGACTCGAAACGGACTACGAGATCACGCCCGCGGCCCTCCACGACGTCGTGCCGCTGGTGACGCTCGTGCTCCTCATCATCGCGCTGGGGACGGCGCCCGACATCTTCTTCGAGATGATTCGGGACGCCACAATCGACGTTATCGACCTCGGAGGTGACCTCTAATGGAGTTCCTGAGCAACTGGCTGCTGGCACCGGCGGGCGCCTTTGCCGTCGCGGCACTGGCGCTGTTCGTCGTCGACGCTATCGACCCGAAAAGTACCCACCACGCACCGCTTGCGGTCATCACGGTCGCCGGTTCGGTCGTCGCGATGGCGCTTTCCGGCATCATGCTGCTTGCCGGTACCGCCGAGGGCGGCGTCGAACTGTTCGGCGGCCAACTGGTCGTCGATGGGATGAGCCTGCTGTTCACGTTCATCTTCGGGAGCGTGACGGCGCTCGTTTCGCTCGCCTCGGTCAACTACATCAGCGACCTCGGACACAAGGCCGAGTACTACCTGCTCATGCTGCTGGCGGCGACCGGCATGTCCATCATGGCCTCCGCCAACAGCCTCGCCGTCGTCTTCGTCTCGCTGGAGTTGGCCTCGCTGCCCTCCTACGCGCTCGTTGCCTACCTCAAGCACGACCGCGGGTCGGTCGAGGCCGGCCTGAAGTACTTCCTCATCGGCGCGCTGTCGTCGTCCATTCTGGTCTACGGCATCTCGCTTATCTACGCGACGACCGGCAGCCTCCTGTTGACCGACGTGGCCCTCGCGACCCGGACGGCTGCTGCGGAGTTCCCCGGCGTCTTCGGCATCGGCGTCCTGATGGTGCTGGGCGGCTTCGCCTTCAAGACGGCCTCGGTGCCGTTCCACTTCTGGGCGCCCGAAGCCTACGAGGGCGCGCCCGCGCCCGTCGCGGCGTTCCTCTCGTCGGCCTCGAAGGCCGCCGGCTTCGTGGTGGCCTTCCGCGTCTTCGTGGTGGCCTTCCCCATCGATGTAGTCGCCGGCAGCGCCTACGCCATCGACTGGGTGCTCGCCTTCCAGATTCTCGCCGTCGTCACGATGACGGTGGGTAACTTCGCCGCGGCGACCCAGGAGAACGTCAAGCGGATGCTCGCGTATTCGAGTATCGGCCACGCCGGCTACGTCCTCATCGCGCTGGGTGCCCTGACGGGCATCGGCGGTCCGGGGACGGAATCGACCGTCCTCGGGGCCGGGATGATTCACCTGCTCGTCTACGGCTTCATGAACACGGGCGCGTTCCTGTTCATCGCCCTCGTCGAGTACTGGGACGTCGGTCGCACGTTCCGCGACTATAACGGCCTCGCCAAGGAGGCGCCGATGGCCTGTGTCGCGATGACCGTCTTCCTGTTCTCGCTGGCCGGCCTGCCGGTCGGCGGCGGCTTCGTCTCGAAGTACTACCTCTTCGCGGGCGCGGTCGGTGCCGGCGTCTGGTGGCTCGCCCTCGTGGGCGCGGTCAACAGCGCGCTGAGCCTCTTTTATTACAGCCGCGTCGTCAAGGCGATGTGGCTCGAAGAGGCCGACGAACCGCTCGAACTCGGGAGCTATCCGACGGCGCTGTACGCGGCGTTGCTCATCGCTGCGGTCATGACCGTCGCTCTGCTGCCGGGCCTCGCCGTCTTCGACACGGCGGCCTTCGACGCCGCCGCGGCGGTCCTGCAGGGGTAACTTCCCTACGTTTTAGACGTTCCCGCCCGCAGCGATACGCATGCATCGGCTGGTGCTGGGGTGTGGGTCGACCGGCTTACCGCTCGTCGAGCGCCTCGCCCGCCGTCCGGAGCCGTTGCTCGTGGTCCTCGAAGACGACGAGCGGCGCGCGCGGTCGCTCCGCGAGGAGGGTATCGACGCGCGGTCGCTCGAACGGACCGACCCCGATGGGCTCCGGACCGTCGCCGGCACCGTCGATTCGGTCGTCCTCGCGCCAGACGAGGCCGACCGCCTGCTCCCGCTGGCGCGCCTCGCCAGCGAGGCCTACCCGGACGCGTTCTTGCTTGCGTGTATCGATTCGGGAGCCACCGCGGCCGACCGTGCCGCCGTTTCGGACCTCGTCGACCGGACCGTCGACGCGGCCGACGAGACGAGCGAGTACGTGGTCGAGCGGGCGGCTAAAAAGGGCGTCCGGATGCGAAAGCTCAAGCGAATCCTCCGGGATATCGACGGGACGCTCGCGGTCGTCGCCCACGACAACCCGGACCCGGACGCCATCGCCTCGGCGGTCGGGTTGACGCGACTCGCGGAGGCGACCGGCACCGATGCGACCCCCTGTTACTACGGGAACATCAACCATCAGGAAAATCGTGCGCTGGTCAACCTTCTGGAGTACGACCTCCGAAACCTGACGCCCGAAACGGACCTCGTCGAGGAGTTCGCGGGCTTTGCACTGGTCGACCACTCCCGCCCCGGCATCAACGACGGCCTCCCGGAGTCGACGCCGGTCGATATCGTCATCGACCATCACCCGCCGCGGGCCCCCGTCGAAGCGCGCTTCGTCGACCTCCGCAGTAGCATGGGGTCGACGAGCACGCTCATCGAGGGGTATTTCCACCAGTTGGGTATCGAACCGCCCGCCGATATCGCGACGGGACTGCTCTACGGGATACAGACGGACACGGACGATTTCAGCCGGGAAGTGGTCGATCACGACTTCGAGGCGGCGGCCCGACTGGTCGACCGCGCCGACAGCAGCGCGCTCCAGCGTATCGAATCCCCGAGCGTGACCGCCGATACGCTCGAAACCGTCGCCGCAGCCATCGCCAACCGGCGCGTCGAGGAGGACGTCCTGACGACCGGCGTCGGTCCGATAAGCGACCGTGACGCCCTCGCACAGGCGGCCGACAAACTCCTCGAGATGGACGGTATCTCGACGACGCTCGTGTTCGGCTATACCGAGGAGACCGTCTACGCGTCGGCGCGCTCGCGGGGGACGGACCTCGACTTGGGCGAGGCGCTCCGGGACGCCTTCGGACAGATCGGGAGTGCCGGCGGCCACGCGGAGATGGCGGGCGCCCAGATTCCCGTCGGCATGCTCGTCGAGGAGGACGACGAGGCCGACCGCGGCGAGGTCATCGAGGAGGTCATCACCGAGCGGTTCTTCGAGACGCTGGGCATCGAGTTGAACCGTCCGGCGACGGCGGTCTACGCCGACTTCCTCGGCACCGACGACCTCGGTGAGTGAGCTTTTTGCGGCGTCGGTCCGTTCGTCAGTACGATGGACGACGAGCCCGAAGACGACCTCCACGAGAACAAGCCGCGGGTGGCCGATTACATGACCCGCGATGTCGATACGGTGTCGCCGGACGACACCGTCGGCGATGTAGCCAAACGAATCGCCGACAGCGACGCACACAGCGGCTTTCCGGTCTGTGACGGCCGCCATGTCGATGGGTTCGTCAGCGCACGGGACCTGCTGCTCGCCGACGACCCCGAACCCATCTTCAAGGTGATGACCGAGGACATCATCGTCGCCCACCCCGACATGAAGATAACCGATGCCGCCCGCGTCATCCTTCGGTCCGGCATCCAGCGGCTCCCGGTGGTCGACGACGCCGGCAATCTCGTCGGTATCATCTCCAATGCGGATGTAATCCGCTCGCAGATCGAGCGTGCGACCCCCGAGAAGGTCGGCAAACTGATGCGGACCCTCGAAAGCATCCACGGCGTCGGCACGACCGAGGAGCGCCGAACGGTCCAGCTCTCGGAGTTGACCCCGACCCAGACGAAGGTGTACACGGACGAACTCGAAGGCCGGACCTACGAACTCGAGAACGGCCTCGCAGAACCGCTCGTTGTCATCGACAACGCGGGCGAACTCCTGCTGGCGGACGGCCACCACCGGGTCAAGGCGGCCGACAGGCTCGGAATCGACGAGATTGACGCCTACGTCATCGTTCTCGACGAACGCGTCGAGTTGGGGATGGCCGAGACGGCACGGAAGGGCAATCTCGAATCCATCGACGACATCCAGGAGGTCGACTACGCCCACCACCCGCTCGTCGAGACGACCAAACGGCTTCAGGGGAATCAAGACCAGTAGGACGGCTTCCAGGGCGTTCGGGTTCGGTCGGACGCCAACCTTCATATCTGGTCCATCCGATACTGTTGGTATGTTCGACGAGGAGGATTTAGCGGAGATACGTGGCGAGCGGGAGCGGTGGGAAGACGAGACCCTTGAACCGTTTTTGGAGCGCGGCGAGCGGAAGGACGACTTCGTGACGGTGTCGAATCACGAGGTCGACCGCCTGTACGGGCCGGAAGACATCGCCGAGATGGACTACGACGAGGACCTCGGCCTTCCGGGCGAACCGCCCTACACCCGTGGGGTGTATCCGACGATGTACCGTGGTCGGACGTGGACGATGCGGCAGTTCGCGGGCTTTGGGACGGCCGAGGAGACCAACGAGCGGTTCCATTACCTCATCGACGAGGGCCAGACGGGTCTCTCTACTGCGTTCGACATGCCGAGTCTGATGGGTATCGACTCGGACCACCCGATGAGCGAGGGTGAGGTCGGCAAGGAAGGCGTGGCCGTCGATACGCTTCGAGACATGGAGATTCTGTTCGACGGCATCGATATCGGTGAAATCTCCACTTCGTTTACCATCAATCCCTCCGCGCCAGTCATCTATGCGATGTACATCGCGCTGGCTGACCAGCAGGGCGTGCCGCGCGAGGAGGTTCGCGGCACCCTCCAGAACGACATGCTGAAAGAATTTATCGCCCAGAAAGAGTGGGTGATTCCGCCGGAACCCTCCCTTGACGTCGTCACGGACACCATCGAGTTCGCCGTCGAGGAGACGCCGAAACTCCACCCGGTGTCGGTGTCGGGCTACCACATCCGGGAGGCCGGGTCGACGGCCGCTCAAGAAGCGGCGTTTACGCTGGCGGACGGCTTTGCGTACGTCGAGGACTGTCTGGACCGCGGCATGGACGTCGACGAGTTCGCACCGCTCCTCTCGTTTTTCTTCAACTCGCACAATTCCATCTTCGAGGAGATTGCCAAGTTCCGCGCCTCCCGTCGCATCTGGGCACGGGTGATGGAAGAATGGTACGGCGCGGAGACCGACGCTGCCAAGCGTCTCAAATTCCACACGCAGACGGCCGGCCAGAGTCTGACCGCTCAACAGCCGTTGAACAACATCGTCCGGACGACGGTGCAAGCGATGGCCGCGGTGCTGGGCGGCACCCAGAGCCTCCATACGAACAGCTACGACGAGGCGCTGGCGCTGCCGAGCGAAGACGCGGTCCGGGTGGCGCTTCGGACCCAGCAGATTCTCGCCGAGGAATCCGGCATCGCCGACATCGTCGACCCGATGGGTGGCTCGTTCGCCATCGAGAAGTTGACCAACGAGATGGAGGCCGAAATCATGGCCTACATCGAGGAAATCAAGGAAATGGGCGACGGCTCCGTCCGAGACGGCGTGCTGGAGGGCATCGAACAGGGCTACTTCCACCGTGAGATTCAGGAGGCCTCTTACCAGTACCAGAAGCGCGTCGATGCAGGCAAGGAAACCGTGGTCGGCGTCAACGAATACCAGATCAACGAGGATCCGGATACGGACATCCTGCAGGTCGACCCCGAAACGCGGGACCGCCAGTTGAACCGACTCGAGGAGGTCAAGGACGAACGGGACGACGCGGCGGTCGAAGACGCCCTCGACGACATCTCCGAGGCAATCGAGAACGACGAGAACGTCATGCCCGCTATCATCGATGCGGTGAAAGCCTACGCCACGATGGGCGAGATTATGGCGGTCTTCGAAGAGCACCACGGCGCCTATCAGGAGAAGATCGGACTCGCCTGACTCGCCTTCACGACCGTTCGTAGGCCTGTCTTGTCCGATGCAGGCGGTTGATGCCTATACACAGGACGTTTATTTTCAGTTGATGTGAATGGCGCCGTCACAAAACAGTTAACGCGTTTCCTTCTGTACGTTGCGATGCATGCACAAGCCATTGCTCGTGACCGACTTCCTCGATCGCGCTCGGCGCCACTACGCCGACGAGGAAGCGGTCGTGGCGACGACGGGAGAGCGATACAGTTACGCCGAATTCGGAGAGCGGGCCGACCGATTTTCGGCCGCTCTGCAGGAACGCGGCATCGAGAAGGGCGACCGAGTGGCCGTGCTGGACCCGAACACGCACTTCCATCTGGAGGCCGCCTACGGGACGATGCAGGTCGGCGCGGTTCATACACCGCTGAACTACCGGCTGACGCCCGACGACTTCGAGTACATCCTCGAGAACGCCGGCGTGTCGGCCGTCTACGCCGACTACGAGTACGCCGACAAGATCGAAGCGATACGCGATGAGGTCCCGACCGACCTGTTCGTGACCAACGACCCCGACGCCGTCGAGGGCGACTGGGAGGACTTCGAGGAGTGGCTGGACAACGACGGCGACTACGACCGCCCGGAGATGGACGAAGACGATGTCATCACCATCAACTACACCTCCGGCACGACCGGGGACCCGAAGGGCGTCATGCGGACCCACCGGGCCGAGAGCCTCCACGCCTACCTCGTCTCCATCCATCAGGAGATCTCCGACGACGACACCTACCTGTGGACGCTGCCGATGTTCCACGTCAACGGCTGGGGCCACATCTACGCCATCACCGGTCTCGGCGCCAAGCACGTCTGTACCCGGGGGGTCGACACCGAGGATATATTCGACGCTATCACCACCGAGGACGTTTCGTACTTCTGTGCGGCGCCGACCGTCCTCAACCAACTCATCAGCTACTACGAGGAACACGACCCCGAGACGACCGGGACCCGCGACGTTCGGGTCGCGACCGCCGGGAGCGCACCGCCCGAGGCGACCATCCGGACCGTCGAAGACGAGTTCGGCTGGTATCTCAAACACGTCTACGGCGCGACCGAGACGGGGCCGCTCATCACCACCTCCGACGCACGCCGCCACTTCGAGGCCGACAGCGCCGACCGCTTCGCGGTCAAGAAAAAGCAGGGCCTCGGCTACCTCGGCACCGAGGTTCGGGTCGTCGACGAGGACGGCAACGACGTGGCCAACGACGGCACCGAAATCGGCGAAATCGTCGTCCGCGGCAATCAGGTCATGGAGGGCTACTGGGAAAAGCCCGAAGCCACCGAGGAGGCCTTCAACGACCGCATCGAGGGCTACTACCACATGGGCGACCTCGCGACCATCGACGAAAACGGGATGATCTCGATTCAGGACCGCAAGAAGGACATCATCATCTCGGGCGGGGAGAACATCTCCTCCATCGAACTGGAGGATACCCTCTTCGAACACGAGGCCGTCGACGACGTGGCGGTCATCCCCTCGCCCAGCGAGGAGTGGGGCGAGACGCCGAAGGCCTTCGTCGTCCCGGCCAGCGGCGACCCCGAGAACCCCGGCATCACCGAGGACGAACTGGTCGCGTTCACGCGACAGGAACTGGCGTCCTACAAGACGGTCCGCCGTATCGAGTTCGTCGAGGAACTGCCCACGACGGCGACGGGCAAGGTCCAGAAGTACGAACTCCGGAAGGAAGAGTGGGACGACGAAGACCGGATGGTCGGACAGGGATAGTCGGCTCCGACCTCGGTGCGTTCGGTCGTCGCTCGGACGGCCCCCTCGCGGATCTGGCCCCGATTCGTTTTATTCCGCGGCGTCGCCGTCGACGTAGCGGCGCGACACGCCGACGACGAGCAAAAGCAGGACGCCGAGCGTGGTCCCGATCGCCGTCATCCCGAACGCCGCCAGCCCCAGCGGCGTCGGCTGGAAGGTGACCAATCCGAGAAACGAGACCGCTTCGAGGTCCCGAAGCCCGATACTCCCGAGAACGGCGCCCATGAAGCCGGCGATGCTCACGACGACGACGTAGAGGAAGATGATGATACGGTGGCCGCCGAAGCCTTCGGTGTCGGTTTCCGTCACGGCTGTCGGTACGTCGGCCGGGCCGATGAGCCTTCGGAATCGAAGTCGTTCTGAAACCCTTTTGGCGCGGTGTTCCCAACGACCACTATGGCCCAAGAGCGTCGGGAGTTCACCGAAAAGGAGTACCTGCTTTTCGTCCTCGTCGGAGTCGCATTGCTCATGGCAGCGACCGGGCTGATTCTGGTGCTGACGTCGATATAACTTTCCCGTCGCCGTTTCGAGCGGCTATCAGAGCAACACGACGACGATACCTACAACTGCGACGATGCCGAGTGCTACTGATACCCGTTCGCCGAGTTGTCGGGTTCCGAGCACCCACACGAGTCCGACCTTCGTAAGCGTGTTCGCGATAGCGCCGATGACGATGCCCGTCGTCGCGACTGCCGGGGACGTCTCGCCGTCTGCGGCGAGTGTGCTCAGCGTGAGCGTGATCGCATCGACGTCCGCGAGCCCCGAGAAGAACGCCGTCGCGTAGATGCCCGCGTCCCCGAACCGCGAGTTGGCGAACTGCGATGCCAACAGCACCGCGGCGAAGACCGCCCCGAAAAACAGCGCCGGCTGGAGTCGAAACGGGTTCTCGAGGTCTGCTTCGATCGTCGGTTCGAGGGTCGAACGCCAGTAGCCGATGCCCGCCATCAGCAAGCCCGTGACCGTCATCGCCCCGAGCGGCACGACGACGTGGGAAAGCAAGGCCGGGTTGACGACGGCGACCTCGACGAGCGCCCGCGGGAACATGACGACCGACGCGACGATGACTGAAAACGAACTGATTCGATAGATGTCGGGTGCCTCGCTCGTCCGTTCGGCCATCGAGACCGTCGTCGCCGTCGAGGAGACGAACCCGCCGAGGATGCCCGTCAGGGCGATTCCATGTCTGGCACCGATAACGCGATTCAAGATGTACGCGACGAAACTGAGGCCGGTGACGAACACCACCATGAGCCAGACGAATCGCGGGTTCACCCCGTAGAGGACGGCCAGTTCGCGGTCCGGAAGCAGCGGCAGGACGACGAACACGACGAGAACGAACTTGAGCGTGGCGCGGCGTTCGCTTTCGTCGACCCGGTCGACGAAGCCGTGTATCGTCGGCTTCGCGGAAAGGAGAGCGGTCACGATACCACCGATGACGATCGCGAAGACGGCCCCGCGCTCGGAGTGGGCCGTCAACGCTCCCAGCAGGAGGGTGAGGATGGCCGCCGCCAGCGTCGTGAGTCCGATGTCGTGTTCGGTCAGGACCTTCGCGACGTAGGCGACGGTCAGTGGGACGACGAGCGCGAGCAGCGCCGTCGGCAACAGTCCCGGAAAGAACGCCTGCGAAATCGCGCCGATGAGTGCAAAGAGGGGAAACGTCCGACTTCCGGCGAAGGAACCGCCCGACTCGGCCTGCTCCCGTTCGAGGCCGATAAGGGCACCGAGGCCGAACGCGATGAAGATACGCAGAAGTACCGGGTCGACGATGGGTTCGGCCATACCTGTCGGCCTTCACCGCCCTCGGATGTCAAACTTCGGGAGGTAGACGCCGTAGAGCGACGCGTCCGCGTCCAAAAAATAACGTCCCGTCGGTCAGTCGTCGTGTTCGCCGTCGTCGGTCCCGCCGTCGGTCGCGACCTCCTCGTCGCCGCCGTCGGTCGTGGCCAGCAGGCCGTCCTCGGCGAGTTGGTCCTCGAACCACGCGAATTCACGGCCGTGGAGACCGTACTGCTTGGTGTCCCACGGGTCGGGGTCGGTGATTTCGGGGCCTTCGAGCCACGACTGGACGATGTTCCACAGCCAGATGACCGTCCCGATGGCGATGAGGACCGCACCGACGGTCATCGCGCGGTGCAGCAGCGTGATCTCGGCCAGCGGCGCCAGCGCGGGGTCGAACTCGTAGGTCGCATACCGGCGCGGCATCTCGAGGTAGCCGGCGATGAGCATGGCGAAGAAGGTGATGTTGACGCCGATCATCGACAGCCAGAAGTGCCACTTCGCGAGGGTGCGCTGGTACATCCTCCCGGTGACGATGGGGAACCAGTAGTAGACGGCCCCGAAGCCGGCGAATGCGATCATCCCCATGACGACGTAGTGGAAGTGGCCGACCACGTAGTACGTCTCGTGGAGGATGAGGTTGACCGGAATCGCCGCGAGGAAGACGCCGGTGATACCGCCGAGGACGAAGTTCGAGACGAAGCCCAGACAGAACAGCATCGGCGCTGTCAGGCGGACGTTCCCGTTCCACAGCGTCGTGATCCAGTTGAACGTCTTGACTGCGGAGGGTATCGCGATGGCGAGCGACGTCGCCATGAAGGACGCCCGGATTCGGGGGTCCATCCCGCTGCCGAACATGTGGTGGGCCCAGACGCCGAAGGAGAGCACACCGATGGCCAGCGTCGAGTAGACGACGAACTTGAAGCCGAAGAGCTTCCGACCGGCGAACTTCGGTAGTATCCACGAGACCAGTCCCATCATCGGCAACACGAGTATGTACACTTCCGGATGGCCGAAGAACCAGAAGAGGTGTTGCCAGAGTATGGGTCCACCGCCCTCCACGGCGAAGAACGTCGTCCCGAAGTTCCGGTCGAGCAGCAGCATGATGAGTGCGCTGCCGAGCAGCGGGAACGCGAAGATGATGATGCCGGACTGGGTGAGGATGGTCCAACTGAAGATGTCGAGGTTAGCCCACGTGACGTCGTCGCCGCGCTCGGTGAAGATGGTCGCGATGAAGTTGATCGCACCCATCGACGCGGAGACGCCGGTCAGATGCAGGCCCAGCAGCATCAGGTCGACGCCGGGGTTCGGCTGGCTGACCGACAGCGGGGCGTACATCGTCCACGATGTCTCGGCGGGACCGATGCCGATATCCAGCGGCATCGCGAAGAAGCCGGCCCAGATGAGCAGCGCGCCCGGCGGAAGCAGCCAGAACGCGATGGCGTTGATACGCGGGAACGCCATGTCGTCGGCGCCGATGAGCAACGGCACGAAGTAGTTCGAGAATGCGGCGATGATGGGCGTCCCGAAGAGGAACAGCATCGTGATGCCGTGACTCGTCAACAGCGCGTTGTAGAACGAGGGTTCGATGAGGTTCGTCCCCGGCGTGAACAACTCGATGCGCATCAACAGGACGGCGACGCCGCCCCAGATGAACGCGATGACGCCGTAGGTGCCGTACAGTATGCCGATGTCCTTGTGGTCGACCGTCGTCAACCAGCGTGCGATGCCCGGCGGCTTGTGGCCGTGGCCCGCTGCGCTCGCGGCCTCGCCGCTCGCCAGCGGAGTGTAACTGCGCCAGTTCTCGATGCGGGCCACCAACGCGAAGACCGCGATGAGGAGTACCCCCATGAGAACCGTTAGCGCAAGCTGTTCTGCAGCCATGTGTATCTATGCGAGGTGTAGGACCAAGGGTAAAGAAAGGTTGCGTTATGTCGCCGCCCTGCCGGAAAACCTCGACTCGGCGTTCGGTGAAACTAGGCGAGGACTTCGAACGACGGCTCGCGAGTCTCGACGCGTTATTCGTCTTCGTGGCCGGGCATACCGGCGACCTCGGCGTCGGTCTCGGAGTAGCCGGGGGGAATCGGCTCGTCCGTCTCGTCTTCGGCGGTGCTGATGGCCTTCCCGGAGTAGTAGGTCAAAAGCGCCAGCGCCAGTCCGGTTATCGAGATGATGGACACCTGAACCGCAAGGACGACCGAGTTCTGTGGGAACGGTGCGACAACCGCGTACAGCACCACGAAGAACAGAAGGATCGCGAGCGGGATGACGTTGACCGACAGGTCGAGCAGGGTATCCCGGTCGAAGGTTCGCTCACTCATTGTTCGTGGGTTTGGGTAGACATACTAAGAGATTACTGATTCAGGACGCGCGGGAGGACGACCCCGGCGACGGCGACGACCGCGCCCGTCGCGCCGATGGTGAAGCCGCGCTGGCTGATCTGGTTGGCGACGGCCGCCTGCGAGAGATAGGCCGAGACGCCGCCGTCGACCTGCGTCGAGACGATGAGCATGCCGACGACCACCAGCGCGACCCCGAGCCCCGAGAGGAGTCGCCACGGTCGGACCACGTATCCCGCCTCGTGGACGATGCCCGCGACGCTGCCGACGAACATGATGAGGCCGGCGACCGACACGGGGTAAAGGTTGAACAGGATTCCGATTTCGCTGAGAACGAGGCCGAAGACGACGACGAGCGGCCACGCGCTCGCTTTCTCGTAGCGTTCGGAGATGCCCGGTTCCGGTTCCGCTTCCATGCGTGTTCGTTGGACTACCGCCTGAAATGGCCGTCGGTTCCGGCCTCCGAGACCGCTTTTAGATGACGAACGCGTAGACGAAGATGAACCCGAAGTAGATGGCGACGAGCGCGGCCAGCGCCTTGAGACGGAACAGTCGCATCTCGTCGCGTTCGGTCTCCCGGGCCGCCCGGTAGGCATCGGTTTCGGCCTCGCTCAGTTCCTCTTCGTGGGCCAGTCCGTGATGGAGCGCGAGCAACTCCTCGTCGACGAACTGCTCGCCACAGTAGTCACAGGTGGCCGGCTGTTCGGGCGCGTCCGGCGGCGGTGTGTAGCTGTCTTCGGACATCTCAGGAGACGTACGGTGGTGTCGCATAGGGTTGGGTGACGATCCAGAGGCTGAGCATCGTATAGCAGACCATCGCCAGCGTGATGGCGTACTGGCTCCGGATGGCCTGCAGTTTGCCGGGAAAGACGTCGTAGGCGGCGGCGTGGGCGGCCCAGATGGCCAGCAGGTGGCCGACGATGACGAAGGCGATTTCGACGCCCGTAAACCACGACGGCAGCACGACCGCGACCGGGTCCGGGGGCGAAAGCGGCGCCGTCAGCGTGCCGACCAGCGCCGGCGACAACTCGACGAAGTAGCCGAGGAAGTGCGCGAGGTGGTAGCCGGCGGCGATGGCCAAAAGCGGCGGGGCAAAGCGCCGGGCGAGTTCCGCGACGGGACGGTAGGTCCGCGCGTGGCGCTTGCTGTAGACGGCGGCGACCCGGAAGACGCCGAGGAAGACGGCGTAGCCCACGGCGAGCGAAACCGGATACAGCAGGTGTGCGGGGACGCCGGCCTCGACGACCGCGACGGCGAAGCGGCGCCACGGCGGCGTGGCGACGAGGCCGTCGTAGGTCGTCACCCAGAGGATGGCGACGACGAACCCGACCTCGCTTCGGTCCGACACGAGGCGTACATCGTCGAGGCCCGCCCCCGGGAGCCGAAGGCGGAGCCCCCCGTCGTAGTAGAGCGGTGCGACCCGGCCGAAATACCGGAACACGCGGGCGATCGGGTCGACGGTCTCGAACCACGTTCCGGGGCCGAAGACCACCGCGCCCGCGAGCGTGAGGCCGGTGTAGCCGACCACGACGCTCGCCAGGAACCGCGGCTGGTCGGCGACGGGGCTGACGACCTCCAGCCAGACGAGTCCCAGCAGACCGACGACGGCCGGCCACGCGCCGAACCGGTCGGGATAGGGGCGGTCCAGCGAGGGCAGTATCTCGGCGACGGCGCGCCACGGGTTGAAAAGCGGCCAGCTATTGCCGACCAGATAGGTCGTCATCGCGTAGCCGGACCACCAGCCGGCCCAGACGACGAGGACGGCGGCGTTGTACAGCGCCTCCCGGGGGCCGACGAAGCCGACCATGAGGACGAACGCGAGCCCGACCACGCCGACGGCGCCCCCGAGTCGTCGAATCGTCTTTCGGGCGGGTGGCGACCACCTGCCCCGGGAGCGATGGAGATATCGCATGAACGACCGGTCGGTGACGAACGAGGCGAGCAGGAACGAGGCGCCGATGACGCCGCCGCCGGTCAGGAGGAAGAGCCACGTCGGCACGTCCGACCCGCGGTCGGGGGCGCTGGCGAGGCCGGCGCCGTGGGCGGCGGCCGACCCGACGAGACCGAACAGGACGCCGACTGAAACGAGCGCGAGGCGACGACGGCGGCTCATTATCCCGATTTGGTAGCGGGGTCTGGAGTACCTTGCGAAACGTGGCCGACCGTCCGGCAGGAACGGTCGCCCCTGTTCGGCAGCGCGTTGCAGAAAAGGTCCGACAACCGTCTCAATTCTCCGTCGGTGTTAGAGGATAGCGCCGGCGTAGAGGACGACGACGAGGAAGACCCAGACGATGTCGACGAAGTGCCAGTACATCGAGACCGTACTGACCGAGACGTGCTTGTCGGCCGAGTAGTGGCCGAAGAGCGAGCGGATGAAGACGATACTGATGAGGACCGCCCCGAGGCCGACGTGGAGCCCGTGGAGGCCCGTCAGCCCGTAGAAGGCCGACCCGTAGGCGCCCTCGGTGAGCGTAAAGCCCTCGTGGACGATGAACTCGTAGTACTCGTAGACTTGCCCGCCGAGGAAGACGATACCGAGCAGGAGCGTGGTCCCAAGCAGGCGGACGAATCGCTTGCGGTTGCCAGCCAACAGTGCGTGGTGGGCGTAGTGGATGGTGATCGAACTGGCGATCAGGATGAGGGTGTTGATGATGACGAGCGAACTGAGGACGTCACCGGAGACGACCAGTTCGGGGAGTGCTTCCTCGTTCCAGACGGCCGACCCGCGGATGAAGAAGTAGTAGATGAAGCCGGCACCGAACGTGGCGACTTCGGTCGCGAGGAACAGCAGCATCGTCAGTTTCAACGGGAAGCCGTAGTCGGCGGCTTCGCCCGACCAGAAGTCGACGATGAAGGTGTGGTATAGCCAGCCGTACAGTCCCGTGAGGAACGCGAACGTGCTCAGGATGAAGACTATCGGTCCGAGTGCTTGGGGTACGACGTCGTTGCCGGGTTGTCCGAGGACGAACAGCGCGGCACCGATGTAGAACCCGCCGCCGCCGAGGGCGGTGATGAATGGCCACCACGAGGCCTCGCCGAATCCCCGCGGCCAGTCCTCGACCGCCGGAAGGTGGTGGTCGTGGCCGCCATCGTGGCCGTGACCGTCGTCTGTCTCAACGCTCATACGCGGCACATTCGAGTCGAGGGGTAAAAACCCTCCCAAAGCGCCCGGCCCGTCCGACCTACCATGTGTTCCGTTATCACTTCTGAGTTGCCAGCCGGCTGTATGCGACCTACGGGAGTGTTCGCTTGCAGAAGGTGTGGGCACGCCGTAATACGCGGAACCGAAAAGGGGACCGACCGTCGGTTACGGACGGGTTACTCGCTGCTCTGCTGTTCTTCGAGCCACTCGTCGTATTCCTCGCCTTCCATGACGATGAACTCGCCGTTCATCTGGGAGTGACCGACGCCGCAGTATTCGGTACAGTAGAACTGGTAGCTGCCCGTCTGGTAGGCCTCGGTCTTGACCGTATTATATTGGCCGACGAAGGCCGACTGCTTGATACCCATGTCCGGGACGTGGAGCATGTGGAGCCACTCGCTGGAGTAGATGTGGAAGTAAACGGGCCTGTCGGTCGGTATTCGTATCTCGTTCATCGTCTGCACCTCGGTTCCCTCGTAGGTGACCGACCACGCGTAGGGGTAGGCCTCGACCTCGATTTCGACGGCGTCTTCCTCGTCAGGATAGGGACCGACGGCGCCTTCGAGGTCCTCGGAAACGGTCGGTTCGAGGCGCTCCTCGCTGTCGACGGGGTTGCCGACTTCCTCGACGGCCAGCACCTGATAGGAGGCGAAGCCGACGAAAAGTAGGACGATGGCCGTCGCGACCGTCCACGTGATTTCGAGACGGCGGTTCTCCTGTGTGGGCTTGGGGTCGTCGTTGCCTCTGAACTTGACGACGGCGTAAATCAGCACGGCCTCGACCAGGATGCTGATGGGAATCGCCGCGTACAGCAGCGTGAGGTTGAGGTCCGTGATGAGCTCGTCGTTGACCGAATTCTGCGCAGCGACGGGGTCGACCGCGAGGAGGCCCAGAAAGCCCAGCAGGGCGACCGGGAAGATGCGCGCAACTCTCATTATCGGCGGTTAGGAGTACCGGCTAAAGTAACTGCCGACTTTCGGCGCGGACTTTCGGAAGCGTATAGTCTAAGTGCGCCCGGGCGAACGGACTAGATAATGCGTTTCGAACGCCCCACGTCGCTGCTCGCGGCGGCGGTCGTCGGTGTTTACGTTCTCGTCGTCGTCGGCGCGACGGCGGCGCTGGCCGACGCGGCGGCGGCCTGCCACGGGTGGCCCTTCTGCAGCGGCGACCTCACCAACCCCGTCGTGCTCGTCGCGCTCCTCCATCGCGCGGCGGCCGGGGTCGTCGGCCTGCTCATCGTCGCGGTCGCCCTCCTCGGGTGGGGAAGCCTCGACCGCCGGGCGAAGGCCGGCCTCGGCGTCGCCATTCTCCTGTATCCCGCACAGGTCGCCGTCGGCGCGCTCGTCGCGTCGGGTAGCGGCTTCGGCGGACTGCACCTCCTCGTCGCGATGAGCATCTTCGGCGCGCTCGTGCTCGCGTTGGCGTGGCAACTCGAAGCCGAGACAGGCACCGACGACGCGCCCGTCCACGACCCGGAACCGGACCTCGCCGACGAGCCAGTCGACGGCGTCGGTCCGACCTCGCTCACCGGCTTCGCCCGCCTGAAGGCGACGGCGTGGGCCTACTTCGAGTTGATGAAACCGCGGCTGATGTGGCTCCTCTGTCTGGTCGCCGGCGCCGGCATGGCCCTCGGCGGGACGCCGACGGTTCGGACGGTCCTGCTCACGCTGGGCGGCGGCGTCCTCGCCATCGGCGCCTCGGGCACCTACAACCACGTCCTCGAACGGGACATCGACCGCCGGATGGAACGGACCGCCGACCGGCCGGTCGCGACCCACGAGGTCCCGGTCCGCAACGCCCTGGCCTTCGGCGGTCTGTTGACGGTCGCCTCGCTGGGGGCGTTCCTCTCGGTGAACCTGCTGGTCGCCGCCCTCGGCTTTGCGGCCATCGTCTTCTACAGCGTCGTCTACACCCTGCTGTTGAAACCCAATACGGTCCAGAACACGGTCATCGGCGGTGCGGCCGGCGCGCTTCCGGCGCTTATCGGCTACGCGGCCGTGACCGAATCGGTCGGCCTCGTCGGCCTCGCGCTCGCCGCGGTCATCTTCCTGTGGACGCCCGCCCACTTCTACAACCTCGCGTTGGCCTACAAGGACGACTACGAGCGCGGCGGCTTCCCGATGATGCCGGTCGTTCGCGGCGAGACCGAGACCCGGAAACACATCCTGCTGTATCTCGGCGCGACTCTGCTGAGCGCCGCCGCGCTGACGGCGCTTTCTGACCTCGGCTGGCTCTATGCCGCGACGACCGTCTCTGTGGGGGCGGTCTTCCTCTGGACGGTCGTCCGACTCCACCGCGAGCGCACCGACGGCGCCGCGTTCCGGGCGTTCCACGCCTCGAACGCCTACCTCGGACTGCTTCTGGTTGCCATCGTCGTCGACGCGCTGGCAATATGAACTTCGGCGACCGCCTCACGGGCCTCGACGACCGCCGGAAACGCGCGCTCCTGTACGCCGGAATCGTCGCCAACACGCTCGTCGTCCTCGTGTTGCTTTTCGCCGTCCTTTCCGACCGGACGCCGACCCGCGTCTGGCTGTTTCCGGTCGTCTGGTTCGCCGTCGGGACGTGGGCGCTGGTCCGCACGTCGCCGACCCCGGCCGGTCGCCGGACGAAACGCGTCGCCGGCGCGATTGCAGTCGCGTACTTCGCCGTCCTCACGGTCGTCGGCGGTCTCGTCGGTCTGTCGGGGCCGGTCACGACGGGCCTCACGATACAGGTCGCAGAACTGCCGCCGGGCTGGAACCCGTCGGTTCTCTATGCCGGCGACACCCTCCGGCTCGCCATCGTCCCGTATACGGCCTTCGGCTACGCCGTTCTCTCGTATCTCGTCTACGCGACGGCCGTCGAAGCCCGTGGTGCGGTCGCGGGCGGGCTTCTCGGGCTGTTCTCCTGTGTCTCCTGTACGCTCCCCGTTATCGCGTCGCTGGTCGGCGGGCTCGTCGGAGGCGGCGCGGCGCTGGCGTCGGCGGCGACAGCACAGTCCTACGGCCTCAGTACCGTCGTCTTCGTCGTGACCGTCGTCCTGCTGTCCGTGCGGCCGGGCTTCGAGTGGCTCCGACAGCGCTTATAAACGGGCGCTCGTAGATGGACGTATGAGCGAGGTCGAAATCGAGTACTGCGTCCCGTGTGGCTACCTGAACCGTGCGACCGATACCGCCGAGGTCCTGCTGTCGACGTTCGGTGCGGACCTCGACCGGGTCTCGCTGGTCACGGGCGACGCTGGCGTATTTCGGGTCCGCGTCGACGGCGAGACGGTCTTCGACAAGGCGTCGGACGACTACGACCTCGACGAGATATCTCGGTCGGTTCGCTCGGCGCTCTGATACCGGTCAGACCACGCCGTAGGCCAGTTGCGCGACGACGAGCGCGAGGAAGGCGAAACCGAGGCCGGCGACGCCGGCGGCGACCCCGAGGGCGTGGCTCAGGTCGTTCTGTCGGACCACGGTGTAGGGGCCGAGAAACAGGAAGGCGGCGACCAGCAGGCCGAGTCCGGCCATGATGAGACCGAACGGGTTGGCGCCGGACAGCAGGGGCAGGCCCCCGACGGCCCCGACGGTGACGACCCCGGCCAGCAGCGCGACGAGGACGAACACCACCCCCAACACGTCCGGTCGTTCGGAGACGCCCATGCGGCCGCTGGTGGCGCCGTACCGCTGAACGGTCGCGCCGTCCGTCGTGGCCGTGGCCGCCGCGTTCAACCGTGTCACGGCGACGAAGACGCTGACGACCAGCAGACCCATTATCACCGTACTGACGACCGCCTGTGTGACCATCCTGTCGACACCTGCTATTGTGGTATGGTAACTTCCAGCATACAAATATCCTTCGACGGTCGACGGACCATATTCCGGCCGTTGGCACGCAAAAGCTAAGTGTGTCCTAGCGGCAAGAGTTACCACGTCACGAACTACCATGATTGATTCCCTCGTGCTCGAGCACGCGATTCCCGAGAGCTGGCGGGCTCAATCCGAGGTGTTCTCCGAGATATTCTTCGTCTTCCTCGCTATCGGTACCACCGTCGGTATCGTCGTCGTCACGTACACGCTCTATCACGTGTACAAGTACCGCGACACCGGCGAGGACGGCGGGACCGACGAGGAGTTCGACGCGCCCCAACTCGGCGAACTCCCGCGCGGGCAGGAAGGCGGCAAGAGCAAGAAGCTCTTCATGTCGTTCGGCCTCAGCGCGATCATCGTCATCAGCCTCGTCGTCTACTCCTACGGCCTGCTGCTCTACGTCGAGCAGGGCCCCTCCGAGGACATCGATGCCGGCGGCGAGACGATGGAGATAGAGGTGACGGCCTACCAGTTCGGCTGGCAGTTCGAATACCCCAACGGGCACGTCGAGCAGAACACGCTCCGAGTCCCGCAGGGGGCGAACAGGACGATACGATTGCACGTCACGTCCCGTGATACGTGGCACGCCCTCGGCGTGCAATCGATGCACGTCAAGGCCGACGCCATCCCGGGTCAGACGGATACGACGTGGTTCATCCCACAGGAGACGGGGACCCACCAAATCGAGTGTTTCGAACTGTGCGGCATCGGCCACTCCCAGATGGTCGGCGAGATAATCATCATGGAGCAATCGGAATTCGACGACTGGTACGCGGGGACCGAACCGGACGACAGCGGCGGCGATAGCGGAGGTGAGGGCCAATGAGCGAACTCCCGCCGGCCAGCTCTGTCAAGCGCTGGCTACTGACGACCAACCACAAGGACATCGGTATCCTCTATCTGCTCACTTCGACGTTCTTCCTGCTTTTCGGGGGCGTCCTCGCGCTGCTGTTGCGCGTCCAGTTGTGGGACCCGACGGTGAACGTCCTCTCGGGGATGGCCTACAACGAGACGGTCACCGCCCACGGCCTCATCATGGTCTTCTGGTTCCTCTCCCCCTTCGCGTTCGGATTCGCGAACTACCTGGTCCCGCTCCAGATAGGCGCCGACGACCTCGCCTTCCCGCGATTGAACGCGCTGTCCTACTGGATGTACCTCTTTTCGGGAGTCCTGCTCGGCATCTCGTTCTTCCAGGGTGGAACGATGCACGCCGGGTGGACGCTCTACGCGCCGCTGAACGTGCCGGCGTACACGCCGACTATCGGCTCGACCGGCGCGATTCTCGCCCTCGCGATGTTCGTCACGGGGGTGACCGCCTCGACGATTAACTTCCTGACGACTATCCACCACTCCCGCGCGGAGGGGATGGGTCTGATGGACATGCCGATGTTCACGTGGTCCATCCTCGCGACCGTCTGGATGATGCTTTTTGCCTTCGCTGTCCTGCTGGCGACGGGCCTCATCCTCGCTTCGGACCGCGTGCTCGGGAGCCTCTACTTCTCGGCGACGGAAGGCGGCTCCCTGCTGTGGGGGCATCTCTTCTGGTTCTTCGGCCACCCCGAGGTGTACATCGTCTTCTTCCCGGCGCTCGGCGCGATGCTGGAGTTGTTCCAGACGTTCTCGGGCAACCGACTTGTCGGCCGCAAATGGGTCATCATCGCCATCGTCCTCATCTCGCTGCAGTCGTTCCTCGTGTGGATGCACCACATGTTCCTGACGACCATCAACCTCGAAATCAAGACGCTGATGATGGCGACGACCATCGGCATCTCGCTGCCCTTCGACCTGCTGGTCTTCGCGATGATCTACACCCTCGCGAAGGGTCGAATCAAGTTCAAGACGCCCTTCCTCTTCGCGTTCGGCGCGCTCCTCCTCTTCATCCTCGGCGGCATCACCGGCGTCTTCCTCGGCGCCATCGTGCTGGACTACGAGTTCCGAGGCACCTACTGGGTCGTCGCCCACTTCCACTACGTCATGTTCGGCGGCGCGACGGCGCTGTTCGGCGCCGCCTACTACTGGTTCCCGAAGATGACCGGGAAGATGTACGACGAGTTCCTCGGAAAGATACACTTCGCCCTGTTCTTCGTCGGGTTCAACGTCGTCTACTTCTCGATGTTCACCGCGTGGCAGACGCCCCGCCGGGTCTTCGAGTACCAGCAGTCAATGATGAGTTCCCATCAGGCCGGGACCGTTGGCGCGTTCCTGCTCGGGTTTTCTTTCTTCATCATGTTCTACAACTTCATCAAGTCCTACGTCGCCGGCGAGGACGCCCCCGACAAGCCGTGGGAGTTCGCCCGCAGCGCCGAGTGGGCCGTCTCCTCGCCGCCACCGCTGGAGAACTGGGACGGCCGACCCTCCTACGCCAGCGGCCACCTCGAATTCGTCGAGGACGCACCCGAGGGCAGCCATGCGGCGGCCGACGGGGGACACGCGACGACCAACGAGGCAAGCGACTACGTCCTCGGCGACAGACACCCCTCCCACGCGAGCATCTGGCCCTTCGCGATGAGTTTCGCGACGTTCGTCTTCCTGCTCGGCCTTTCGGGCTTCAACGACGCCGTCGAGTTCACGGTCGGCGACTCGCTCGGTGCGGCCGGCGTCGCTGTCTCGAACCCGGTGTATCCGACCCTCATCGTCCTCGGCATCGCCGGGTTTGTCTACTCTGGCGTGAAGTGGGGCCTCGAGGACTTCTACGCGCCGCCGATGGGGGTCGCCAACCGCTGGCCGTTCGAGGGCATCGAGAAGAACAAACTAGGGATGTGGTTCTTCCTCGCCTCCGACGTGCTGGTCTTCGGGGCGTTCATCTCGGCGGCGGTCTTCATCCGCGTGCACGCGGGCTGGCGGAGCTGGAGTCCGCTACCGGAGTCCCTTCCGGGCCTCATCAACACGTTCGTCCTGCTCACCTCGTCTTTTACCGTCATCCTCGCCTTAGTGGCGGCAAAGCGGAACAGCCGCAAGGGCCTGCTGGGCAGTCTCGGCGCCACGATGCTGCTCGGCTTCACGTTCCTTGGCATCAAGGGCTGGGAGTGGCACCACGAGATCTACGACGTCGGCATCACGCTCACCCAGAACCCGAAGGGTCCGCCGGTGCAGGCGACCATCTACTACGTGACGACGGGCCTGCACGGTGTCCACGTCATCATCGGCCTCATCGTCGCCGGCTTCCTGTTCGTCCGCGCCTACCAAGGGAAGTACACGAGTGACCACCGGCCGGTCGAGTACTTCGGCCTCTACTGGCACTTCGTCGACATCGTCTGGGTGTTCCTGTTCCCGCTGTTTTATCTCTTCTAGAGCCCCACTTTTGCACCTCCTTCGCGCGCCTTTGGCGCGCTCAGTCGGGCAAAAACATGGGAAAATATGCGCGCCCTCCTCCAGTCGCGCCCACTCGCTCCGCTCGTGGGCGCGGTAGTCGTCGGACGCTACCGGACGCTCACTTCGTTCGCGTCCGGGGTGGTTCGAAAGGCGCGAAGCGCCTTTCGTCAGTAAGCAAATCGAAGATTTGCGAGCTACACAGGAGCTTCGCTCCTGTGGCATGCCAAAAGAGCGCGCCACGCTCTTTTGAGCAAACCGCTTCGGGGGCGACCTTCGGACGCCCCCGAAGCGGATGCTTCTCTCGATTCAAGGTGAGTAGCTATAGAACGATAGATGGTGTTCGCTTCGTGGTGTCCATAGGTCGGAAACGTTAGGCAGGAGCGGCGGAAACGCGGGACATGGACGCGGCATCGGTCCGTCGGCTCCGGTGGGTGGCCGCGGCGCTCGCGCTCGTCGTTGCGGGAATCCACCTCCTCCATCCGAGCCACGGGGGTCACGCGCTGGTGGTCTACGCGTCGGTCGGCTATCTCGGCGACCCGCGGCCCCTCCTGTTCACTCTCGGGGGTTTTGCGCTCGTCTTCGGCGTCGTGTTGGGCGCCAACGGCTTCGCCGGTCGACGGCTCTATCTGGCCGGCATCCTCGTGGTGCTCCCGTTCTTCCTCGGCTACGCGGCGTGGCATACGCTCCTCGACCACGGCGCCTTCTGGCCGTACATCGAGGCCCACGGCACCCACGACGCGAACCCGATTCTCGTCATCTTCGCCCACCTGCGAGTCGAACGGCTCGCGCTCGTCTCGAAACTCGCGGAACTGGCGCTGCTCGGCTGTCTGGTCGTGTTGTACCGGGCTGACCAGCAACGATAAGGCGGCGTGCGTACAGGTGCCGGTATGGTACTGGCTTTCATGGGTACCTCGCCGTTCGTTCAGGGGCTCGTCTTCGCGCTGCTCGGCGTCGCCTTCTGGGTCGGGGGGCTTCTCGCGGCCAATTACCTCTGGAAGCGCTGGCGAAACGAGGATGGGGACGACGAGTGAGCATCGCGGGGGCGCTCGGAGGTAATTATATATGGGGTTGTGACATTGAGTAACACAGGCATACATGGCCTCCGATTCGGTCCGACTGTACGCGGCGATATACGTCGCCCTCGTCACGCTCGCGGCCTCGAAATACCTGTTCTTCCACCCGCCGGGCAGCATCGAGTTCAGCTACTGGCAGTCCTTCGGGCTGACGATGGGCGCGGCCGTCGCCAAGACCAGCCTCATCGTCGGCTACTACCAGCACCTCCGCTGGGAGAACCGCTCGCTGTCGTGGCTGATGGGCGTCAGCCTCGGCCTCGTGCTGTTGTTGATGGCCGCGGCGAGTTACTCGGTCGCCTGACCGGATGGCCACCGCTGTTCTCGGGCGTCGACTCCCCACCCGCCGACTCGGCTGGGGCGCCCTGCTTTTGAACGTCCAGTTGGTCTCTATCGTCGCCTACTACGCCCTGACGACCGCGGAACCGACCGAACCGCGATACGCGCTCTACGGTCTCCTCTGGGTGAATCTCGGCGCCGCCGCTATCTACGCGACTGACCCGCCGCAGCCCCCGGGTTTCGCCACCCGTCGCCGGGCCGCGGCGCTGGCGGCGGCGTACTTCGGCCTCCTCGCCGTCTTCGGCGGCATCGTGAGTACGGGCCTCGGCGATGCGGCCACCGGGGTTCGCATCGCGTGGCTCCCGCCGGGGTGGGGCCCCGCGTTCGTCTACGGCGGCGAGTACGTCGTCGTCGCCGCCATGCCGGCGTTTCTGGTCGGCTACGCGGCGCTGGCCTATCTCGTCTACGTGACCCTTCTGGAGGCGGCGGGGTCGGCCATCGCGGGCGTCCTCGGGCTCTTCTCGTGTGTCTCCTGTACGTGGCCGATACTCGCGGGTATCGCCACCTCGGCCTTCGGCGGTGCTGGAATCCTCGGGGCGGCCGCGCTGAACGCCTTCTACGACCTCTCGACGGCCGTGTTCGTCCTCACGCTCGGACTGCTCTACTGGCGTCCGGGTATCCGCTGACGAGGCCGTCTATGTCTCGCCGTTTCCGCGTTCGCTGACCACGACGAGGGCGACGGCGGCCACGAAAAGCGCGCTGAAGGCGACGAGGCCGAGACGACCGCCCTCCATCAGTCCGACGGTGACGTACGGCAGCCCCACCGCGAGCGCGAGGGCGATGCCGAGGGCCGTCTTGGCCTCCATACCGGTGGGCTGTGACCGAACGGGGATACGTCTTTCCCGGAGACAATATTTATACGAGTGGTGTGTTAATATGGAACATGGTATCGGACAGCACTGGCGTTGACGCCCTCGACACGCAGGACGAGTCGAACTCGATGACCGGTATCGTCTTCGACGGCATCATCGGGGCCGCAGCCGGGGCGGTCGGCACCGCGGCGATGACCGTCGTGTTGTTCGTCGCGGCCTCGCTGGGGGCCTTCGACATGTCGTCGCTGTCGATGGTCGTCGAGTTGACCGGCATCGCCGCGGTCGTTCCCAGCAATCCCACCGCCGTCGGCTACGTGCTGTTCCTCGCCGGCGGGATGGTGACGTGGCCGCTGCTTTTCGCGTCGGTCGGCCGCTATCTCCCCGGTGGAAGCTACGCCAAACAGGGGGCCTTCTTCGGGTTCGTCCTCTGGACCGGGTTCGTGCTGGCGTTCTACGACGGCTACACCGGCCTCGCCCTGCCGCTGTACGTCGTCTTCACGTTCATCGCCCACCTCGTCTACGGCTTCTCGCTGGGGGCCGTCTTCGATTACCTCGGCGGCCGCGAGGAACCGCTCGTCTGAATCGGCGCGAAGCACTTCTTTAAGAATACGTTCCGTCGACGGCCAAACGGCAGCCTTTAGGGCCGTTCCGGCCGGTGATTCCGCATGGTCATTCGCGCCCAGGACGTTCGCCGACGCTACGGGGAGACGGTGGCGCTGGACGGCGTCTCCTTGGCCGTCGAGGAGGGCGAAATCTTCGCGCTCATCGGGCCGAACGGCGCCGGCAAGACGACGCTCGTCAGGGCACTCACGGGTACCACGAAAGCCGACGGCGAGGTGCAGCTATTCGGCGGGTCGCCGACCGAGGTCGACCGCGACCGCCTCGGCGTCCTCCCACAGGAGTTCTCGCCCGCCGAGCGCCTCACGGCCCGCGAGTTGCTCGAGTACTACGCCGGCCTCTACGATGAAACCCGGGACGTCGACGCGGTCCTCGCCGACGTGGGACTCTCGGAGAAAGCCGACACCTTCTACGAGAACCTCTCCGGTGGGCAGAAGCGCCGCGCCTGTGTCGGGACGGCGCTGGTCAACGACCCCGACCTGCTGGTCCTCGACGAACCCACGACGGGCATCGACCCGACGGGCCGTCGGGACCTCTGGGGGCTCATCGAGGGCCTCGCCGACGGTGGGACGACCGTCCTGCTGACGACCCACTACATGGAGGAAGCCGAGGAACTGGCCGACCGCGTCGGCCTGCTCTCCGAGGGCCAGTTGGTCGCCCTCGGCTCGCCGCGGGAACTCATCGAGCGCCATGGCGGCGACAGTCGACTCGTCATCGAGGCCGACGACGAGGGTGCGGCGACGCGTGCGCTGGAGACGGCGGGCTATCACCTCCTGCCTGACGAGCGCCACGTCGCCGTCCCGGTCGGCCCGAAGGAGATTCCGGGCGTCGTGGAGACGCTCGAGGACGCGGGCGTCGACTACGAGGGGCTGGTCTGGCGCCAGCCGAGTCTCGACGACGTCTACGTCGCGCTGACGGGCACGGACGTGGGTGCGGGCGGCCAGCCCCGCGAGGAGGCCGAGGCATGAGTCGCCTCGGACGGGTCGCCGCCGAGACGAAGGCGGCGTGGTACGGCTTCACCCGCCGTCGGACGGCGGTCTTCTTCACGTTCTTCTTCCCGGTCATCATCATCCTCATCTTCGGCGCGCTGGTCCAGACGGACCCCAGCGGCGGCGGCCTCTTCTCGGAGCCGCCGGGCTACTACGTCGCGGGCTATCTCGCCGTCGTCGTCCTCTTTACGCCGCTGTCGCGCGTGGGAAGCGAGGTAGCGCGCCACCGGGAGGGCAACCGCTTCGAGAAACTGGCGACGACACCCCTGACGCGAGCGGAGTGGCTACTCGCCCAGACGCTCGTCAACGTCGTCGTCATCGGACTGGCGTCGCTGCTCATCCTCGGACTCGTCCTGCTGGTCACCGACGCCGTCTTCACCTTCTCGGTCCTGCTCGTACCCTACGTGGCCGTCGGCGTGGCGCTGTTCTGTGCGGTCGGCGCAATTTTGGGCCGCGTTGCCGACTCCCAAGACGGCGTCATCGCCGCCTCGAACGGCCTCGCCATTCCCCTGCTTTTCCTCTCGGAGACGTTCGTTCCGCCGTCGATGCTGCCGGCGTGGTTCGTCCCGTTCATGAACGTCTCGCCGTTGACGTACTTCGCCCGCGGCGTCCGGGCAGCGACATACAACCCGCCGGGGACGATGGCGTCGTGGCGCGGCACCGAAGGCGGTCTCGTCGGTGCCGACCCCTATCTCAACCTCGCGGTACTGACGGCGCTGGCGGTCGTCTTCTTCGCTATCGGAGCGGTGGCGCTGCCGCGAACGGATTAAAAATCGGGGCCACGATTCTCCGGTCTACCAGAGGATGGCGGGCCAGACGAATTTGAAGAGGAGCCAGATGAGGCCGGTCAGCACGGCGGTCATCACGATGTTCAACGCGATGCCGGCGCGCATCATCTGCTCTTGCTTGAGATAGCCGCTGCCGAAGACGATGGCGTTGGGCGGCGTCGCCACGGGGAGCGCGAAGGCGAAACTCGCGGCGATGGCGCCGCTGGTTGCGAGGAAGACGGCGGCCGCAATTTCCGAGAGGCCGAGCGTCGCGGCGAAGCCGCCGCCGATGCCGATGAGCAGCGGGACGATGATGGCGGAGGTTGCGGTGTTGGAGGTCATCTCGGTGAGGAAGATGACCAAAAGCACCGTGATGCCGACGACGAGAACGATGGGTGCGCTGGTGAGGGAACTGAAGACGGTGTCGGCGAGCCACCCGGTCGCGCCCGTCGAGGCCAGGGCGTCGGCCAGCGCGATGCCGCCGCCGAAAAGCAGGATGGTTCCCCAGTCGATATCGACGAGTTCGTCCCATTCCATCGTGTCGCTCAACACCAGCGCGGGGATGGCCGCCATCCCGACCATGACGTAGTAGAGCAGTCCCTGATGGCCCTCGGGGCCGAAGACGCTCGCGCCGTCGCCGCCGAACAACGTCACGGCGACGGAATCCGAGAGGCCGGGCGAGATGAGGTCGCCGAGGCCGCCGAGCACCCAGAGACCGGCCGTCACGGCGAAGATGACGGCGACGCGGCGACCGCGGGGCCCGAGCGAGCCCTCCTCTTCGAGGTATTCGGTCGCCTGCTCGCGGGCGGCCTCGACGTTCGTGACCCGCGGCGGATAGAGGTGGTAGGTGAGCAGATACCAGACGAGCGGCAGCGTGATAACGACGATGGGCACGCCGATGGCGAGCCATTGAGCGAAGCCGATTTCGTAGCCCAGCAGTTCGTTGAGTTGCGAGGCGAGGATGGCGTTGGGCGGCGTCCCGATGAGTGTGCCGACGCCGCCGACGCTGGCGGCGTAGGCGGTGCCGAGCAGCATCGACACCTGCAGATTGGAGAACTCGCCGTCATCGGGGGTGTCGGCGACGGCCCCGGCACCGTCGGCCGCGATGTCGGCGTCGACGTCGTCGGCCGAGGCCGCCGCGGCTTCGAGCCCTTCGTTGCCGACGACCTGCGTGAGCACGCCCAGCGCGATGGGCGTCATCATCGCCGCGGTCGCGGTATTGGAGACCCACATCGAGAGGAAGGCGGTCCCGACCATCACCGACCCGACGAGCCGCCGGGGGCCGGTTCCGAGCCGGGACATGAGCCACAGCGCGATGCGGCGGTCGATGTCGTACTTCTGGAGCGCGTTGGCAAGCATGAATCCCGCGACGAAGAGGAAGATGAGGTGGTCGGCGAAGCCCGTCAGCGCGGCATCGAGGTCCGCATACACGCCGAAGGCGGTGAGCAACACCGGAATACAGAGAGCCGTCACCGCCAGCGGCAACACGCCGGTCACCCACAGCACCCCGGCGAAGAACATGGTTGCGAAGGCGTACTGTGCCTGTAGGCTCAACCCGGCCGGCGTCGGCGCGGAAGCGATGAGTGCGGTCCCGACCAGCGTCAGCGCGAAGACCAGCAATCGGGTCTTTGCCCTGCTCAAACGTCCGTGTATCATTGATACACTCTCACGTTCATGAATTATCACATTTAGCGGTTTCCGTTCATCGCAGCATCGAGTGGGGTTCTCAACCGCGATGAGTGCTACCGCACAACACGAACGCCGTTCGTCAGAAGTGTTCGATGAGTGCTTCTATCTGCTCGTCCGTCAACTCCTCGGTATAGAGTTCGAGGAGTCGCTTCCGGCGGTCGGCCGAGAGCGCGCGCGTCCCGCTTTCGAGCATCGAGACGTGGGCCTGTCGCATCCCGTCGACGGCCCGCTCGACGTCACGCTGGTCGTAGCCGGCCGCGACCCGGAGGAGCCGCCACGCCTCCGGCGAGACCTCGTTCACGTCGACGGGTCGGCGCTCCTTCATCCGGGCGGTAGATTACCGCAATCGCACAAAGGTCTGTGGATTCGGGTGGCCTCACGGCGACCGGAGTTCGTCGAGAACCGGAATCTCGTCGATGCGCTCCTCGCTCAGGTCGTCCCAGAGGAGGCCCGCCGGTTTCGCGCCCGCGTCGGTTCGAATCGTCCGGGTCGGGGTGCAGATGACGCCCAGCGGCACGTCGTGGTCGCCGACCGCCACCTCGTCGTCGACGACCTGTGTGTCGTGGACGGTCGTGACCGTCGGCGTGTCGTCGTCCACGAGGTCGAGTTCCCGGAGGATGGCGTATTCGAGGTCGCTGTACCCCTCGCCCTTGCCGATGCGGGCCCCCTCGGTGGTGACGGCGACGCTGCCGAGGACGATGGCGTCCAGTTCCGGTACGTCCTCGGGGCCGACCTGTCGGCCGTGTTCGGCCATGTGCGAGACGGTCGGCGCGGCATCGAGGTCGTCGAGTGTGTCGGGGTCCAACTCGACGAAACAGTCGGCCTCGCGCAGTCGGGGCACCGCCATGTAGACGGTCGTTCCCTGCTTCAACAGGCCCCGCCGAAGCGGCAACTGCGGGGCGTCGGGGTTGGCTTTGACCGCGTCGGCATCGGCGAGTTCCGGTAGCGCCAGCGCGCGCTCGGCCGCTTCCTTCGCGCCCTCGAAGTTCGTGATGCGGCCGTGCGGCGGGAAGGGAAACCGGGCGTATCCCTCGGCTTCGAGGCGGTCCCAGACGCGTTCGCGAATGGCCTGTTTGTCGGTCATCGCCCGAGGGTCACGCCATCCCGCGGACGAACTCGATCTGTTCGGGCCCGTAGAAGAACGTGAGCATGAGGTAGGCGACGACGCCCAACACGAGGCTGACGAGCCACGTCGAGACGGCGATGCGGCCGACCTTGGCGTGGGCCGTCTCGCGGAGTTCGGCGGGCGTGTGGGTGATTCCGAGCGTGATGGCATAGAGGACGAGCGGCACCGCCAGCACCGACAGGACGATGTGAATCGCCAGCATGCCGAGATAGAGGCTCCGCAGCGGCGCGCCGGCGACGATTTCCTTGCGGCCGCCGCCGCCCGTCTTCAGGAGGTAGAAGACGAGGAACAGCAGGATGAGCGAGAAGGCGGCGGTCATCGCCTTGCGGTGTTTCTCGATTTCGTCGTTGCGAATCCAGTACCACCCGGCGGCCAGACAGACGACCGTCGCCGAGTTGATGACGGCGATGATGTGTGCGAACAGGTCGACGGTCGATTCGGAGATGGTCGGATATATCCACGCGTCGCCGTAGAGCGTTCCGATGACGACGACGTAGCCGATGACGGTCAGGACGGCGGTCAGAATCCGCGGATGCTCCCGTGCGAACGCCGGGCCGCGCGCTGTCGACATATACGCTCGTTGGAACCGCCACACAAAGGTCGCTTGGGTTTCCGCACGCGGGTTCCGGAACCTCCGAGACGGCCCCGAAGGCGAGACCGATACGGCCTTGTCACCGCCAACCCGCGTGCCGATATGCAGTATCTCTGGTACGCACTTCTCGCCCTTGCGGCCTACACCATGGTCGCGCCGTTGACGAAGGTCGCGACACAGCAGCTACCGGCGGATACCGTCGCCTTCGTCACCAACGGCATGCTCGCGCTAACGGCGCTCGTCATCATCGTCGCGACCGACCGACCGCTGCTCTCGGCGCTTACCCACCAGCACGCGCCGTACATGTACGCCGCCGGCGCCTTCCTCGCGGTCGGCATCATCTCCTACTATCGGGCGCTGGCGGCCGGTCCCGTCAGCGTCGTCGTGCCCATCTTCGGCCTCTTTCTGGTCGCCAGTTCCCTCGTCGGCGTCGTCTTCCTCGACGAGGCGCTGACCGCCCGGAAGGCCGCCGGCGTCGTCCTCGCGGTGGTCGCCGTCTTCCTGACCACCTTCGAGGGATGACCCCCCGCGACGAGGGGTGACTTTAGGCCCGTCCGGCCCCAAGGTCCGGTATGGTCGCACTCGAATCCGAATCCGACGTCCTCGACCACGGTGACCACGCCCCCGAGTTCGAACTCGAAGGCACCGACGGCGAGACCTACACGCTGGGCGATTTCGACGACCACGACGCCCTGCTCGTGGTCTTTACCTGCAACCACTGCCCATACGCACAGGCCAAGTACGGCGCGATGAACGACATCGCCGACGAGTACGGGAGCGTCGCCGTCGTCGGTATCAACCCGAATGACGCCGAGCAGTACCCGGAGGACTCCTTCGAGAAGATGGTCGAATACGTCGAGCGCGGCGACATCGACATCACCGCCTACCTCCGCGACGAGTCTCAGGAGGTCGCCGAGGCTTACGGCGCGGTCTGTACGCCCGACCCCTTCCTCTTCGCGAACGACGACGATGACTTCCGGTTGGTCTATCACGGCCGCTTCGACGACGCGACGAACCCCGACGAGGAGCCGTCGGGCGAACCGGGCTTCGAAATCAAGGACGCCATCGACACCGTGCTGGCCGGCGGGGAACCCGAAGACGAGCGCGGTCCCTCCCGCGGCTGTTCCATCAAGTGGCGAAACTGAAACGGCAATAAATACTTCGTGAACGGAGGGACGTTCAGTCGTCGTCCGGCGCGGCTTCCTCGGGAACCTGTCCTTCGACCAGCGATTCGTCGGTGTACTCCTCGCGGATGTCCTTCTTGGAGAACTTGCCGGTGGCGGTCTTCGGAACCTCGTCGATGAACTCGATGGCGTCCGGGAGCCACCACTTGGGGTAGTCTTCACGGAGCATGTCCATGATTTCGTCGCCGAGGGTCGCCTCGTCGGCGTTCTCGCCGGGGACGACGAATGCGACGGGCCGTTCCTGCCAGCGCTCGTGGGGGACCCCGACGACGGCCGCCTCGGCGACGTCGTCGTGGGCCATGATGGCGTTCTCGAGTTCGACCGAGGAGATCCATTCGCCGCCCGATTTGATGACGTCCTTCGCTCGGTCGACGATCTTGATGTAGCCCTCGCCGTCGATGGTGACGACGTCGCCGGTCTTGAGCCAGCCGTCCTCGAAGTCCTCCTTGTTGGCCTCGGGCCGCTTGAAATACTCCTTGGTGACCCACGGGCCGCGGACCCACAGTTCGCCGAACTCCTCGCCGTCCCAGTCGATCTCCTCGCCGTCCTCGTCGATGACCTTCATCTCGAGGCCGGGCACGAGCAGGCCCTGTTTGCTGCGGTGTTCGAGTTGGGTCTCGTAGTCGGCGTCTTCGAGGCTGGATTTGAGCTGGGAGACCGACCCGATGGGGGACATCTCGGTCATCCCCCACGCGTGCAGGAGTTCGATGTCGCGGTCGTCGAACCAGCGAATCATCGATTCGGGTGCCGCCGAACCGCCGACGATGACGGTGTCCAGCGAGGAGAGGTCGACCTCGTTTTCCTCCGCGTACTCCATCAGGCCGAGCCAGACCGTGGGGACGCCGGCGGTGATGGTGACGCCCTCGTTTTCGATGAGGTGTGCGAGGTCCTCGGGTTCCGGCGAGGGGCCGGGATAGACGTGTTTCGACCCTGCGGCGGTCGCGGTAAACGGCATCCCCCACGCGTTGACGTGGAACATCGGAACGACGGGCATTACCACGTCGTCGTCGGCCATCGGGATGCCCTGTGGCGTCAGGGTGGCCATCGTGTGGCTCCACAGCATCTGGTGGGTGTACTCGACGCCCTTTGGATTGCCGGTGGTCCCGGAGGTGTAACACATCCCGGCGGGCTTTTTCTCGTCGAGCTCGGGCCAGTCGTAGTCGGTCGGTTGGCCGTCGACGAACTCCTCGTAGGGGGTGGCATCGAGCGCGTCGGTGCCGCTACTCGACATCACGACGAAGTCGACGCCCTCGAACTCGGGGGCGTCGGCGGCCGCCTCTGCCAGTTTCGGCGCCAGCGACTCGTCGACGAAGATGAGTTCGTCGTCGGCGTTGTCGACGATGTACTGGATGTGCTCGTCGGGCAGCAGGGGGTTGATGGTGTGGAGTTGCGCGCCGATGGTCGGGACGGCGAAGTAGGTCTCGAAGTGGCGATGGTGGTTCCAGCAGAACGTCGCGACCCGGTCGCCGTCCTCGATGCCGTGTTCGTCGAGGGCGTTGGCGAGTTGCGCCGTTCGCTCGTCGTAGTCCTCGTAGGTGTATCGCTCGATACCTTCGTGGGTCCGTGAGACGATCTCGGTGTCGGGATAGAGGTTCGCCGCACGCCACAGGAACGGTCGAAGGGTCTGGTTCGTACCTCCAGGCATGGGCCGACACCTACGAATGGTCCTGACTTGGTTTTTGTCATGGAATTCCATGACACAACTGCTGGAAATAAGGCACCCGGCTACGCGATGCGACGGCTCACCGCCAGCCCCTCGCCGAGTGGGAGCAGGGTCGTCTCGAAGTCCTCGGCGTCCCCGAGGTGGTCGAGGTAGTCGGCGACGCCACGGGCCATCGCGTTGTCCGTCTCGCCGCCCTCGACGACGACCCGGTGAATCGCCTCGAATTCGAAGGGGCCGGCGGTCATGTTGTCGGCGACGACGACACCGCCGACAGGGACCGCCTCGCGAACTGCCTCGAAGGCCTCGACGTAGCGGTCCTTCTCGTTGTCGACGAGAACGACGTCGAAGGGGCCGTCGTAGGCCTCGACCGTCTCGATTGCATCGCCCAACTCGAACCGGGCGATATCGGCGTGGCCGCCACGAGCGAGGTACTCGCGGGCGTCGTCGAGTTCCTCGGCATCGATTTCTGTCAGCACGATTTCGCCCTCGGCGGGCAGGCCGCGGGCGAACCAGTAGGCCGAGTAGCCGAATCCCGAGCCGAACTCGAAGACGCGCCGGGCGCCGACGAGGCCGGCCAACTGCTGGAGCCACCCGCCGACGGCGGGGCCGACGGTCGGAAAGCCGGTTTTCTCGGCGCGGGCGTCCATCTCGCGGAGCACGTCGTCCGGTTCGGGCCCCACTGCTGCGGCGAAGGTCTCGACGTCGTCGGGAACGGTCATACCGGAAGATGGCGTGCCGCGAGCAAAAACCTGCAGGCTGCGGTCGTTCCGTCGGGGTGAGATGGTCGACTCAGGCGGCCCGGGCGACCGACACCGACAGCAGGAGCGCAACGGCGGCGGTCGCGGCGACCCCGGCGAAGGCCGCGTGGACGCCGGCGACGTCGATGGCGTAGCCGAACGCCGGCGGGGCGACGGCGCCGCCCGCCGAGATGCCGATGGTCATCAGCGCGAAGTTCTTGCCCACGTCGCGACGCTCGGAGGCGAGGTCGGTCAGCGTCGCCCGAGCGGGCCGCGAGAGGTCGATAGTCGCCGCGAGCAGGAGGACGACGCCGACGGCGGCGACGAGCGGCAGGAGGTTCGTCGAGAGGGCGCCAGCGAAGACGACCAGCGAGCCGTAACCGACGAAGAGCAGGGGCGTGGGCCCGACCCGGTCGGCGACGTAGCCGCCGCCGAGCAGGACGACGGCGCCGACGACGAGCATCGCGCTGGCGACGAGGCTGGCGGTGCCGGCGTCGAGGCCGTAGCCCGAATCCAGCAGGGTCGCGGCGTAGGCGCGGACGCCCCAGACCGCCGCGCTGTTGACGAACCACAGCGCGGTAAGCAGGAGGATAAGCGGCGCGCCGGCGATAGTGCGGAAGTAGGCGGTCGCGCGGCCGACGAGCAGGCGGAATCGGTCGCCCGCCGTGTCGACGGCCCGGAGGGCGTCGACGACGCGTTCCTCCCCCTCGCGTGCCTCGGCGCCGGCCCGGGTGATGCTGTCGGGCAGGCGCCGGACGGCGATGACCGTGACGACGGTGTAGACCGCCCCGAGGGCGGCGATGGCGCCGAAGGCGGCCTGCCAGCCATAGCCGAGGACGACGGCGGCGGGCACGACGGCGAAGGGCAGCGCGAGGCCGAGCGCGCCGGCGAAGCCGTGGGCGCTGTAGGCTCGCGACCGGTAGGTGTCGGGCGCGGCCGCGGAGAGGAGCGGGTAGTGGGCCGGGTGGTGGCCGGCGATGCCCACCCCCATGACGACGGCGGCGGCCAGCAGCAACTCGTAGGAGGTCGCGAGGGCGGCCAGCCCACAGCCGACCGTGCCGACCGCGAGCGACCCCACGAGAACGGCCCCGTGGCTGTAGCTGTCGGAGACGTACCCCAGCGGGAGTTGGCCGACGGTGACGACGGCGTTGACGAGGCCGACGGCGAGGCCGAGTTGTCCGAGCGTGACGGAGAAGTCGGCGCTCAAAAGGGAGAATGCGGGGGCGAAAAGCAGGAGATAGGCGTGGTTGACGACGTGGGAACCGGAGACGAGACCGACCACGAGCGGCGCGTTACGCGACACGGGTGGAGTTGGGCACCCGGTCGTCAAGCCGCTTGCGGTCTACGAGCTATCGGCTTCGGAAAACGACGAGAGAAGACGGGAGCGTTAGTCCGCTCGGACGGGGGTCCGCTCGGTCTCGGTCGTCGGCGAGGGGGCGCCGGTACCGAGGCGGTCGACGGCACGGCGAAGACGGTCGGGCGAGACGCCGGCCCGACGGGCCGCGGTGTCCAGCTCCAGTGTGCCACCCTGATACAGTGTCATCGCCGTCCGAAGCGCGTGCTGCTTCATACTCGTAGATGCACTCCAAGGGATTATAATAGTATCGAGAGATAATATACCAAGGCATGACCTTATATGCCGAAGAACATTATCGTTCGTGATACTAGGTGTCCCGTCCGGTGCGTGGCAGGAACTGACGGTGCCTCGCAACGCTTTAGTCCGCGCTACTGTCCTATCCGGTATGGACCACGCCGACGAACTCCTCGAGTTGCTCTCGGAGAACGCCCGCTACTCGACGGCCGACCTCGCCCGTCTGACGGGACTTTCGGCCGAGACGGTCGAGGAGGAGATCGCGGAACTGGAAGCCGAGGGGGTCATTCAGGGATACGCCGCCATCGTCGACTGGGACGCCGTCGGCGACGACCGCGTGCAGGCCCACGTCGAGTGTAACGTCACCCTCGACCGGGAGACGACCTACCGGGACGTGGCCAAGCGACTCGCCGGCTTTCCCGAGGTACAGGGGCTTCGGCTCGTTTCGGGCGATTACGACTTCGCGCTGGAGGTCGAGGGCGATTCGATGCGGGAGGTCTCCCGCTTCATCAGCGACAAGGTCGCACCCCTCCCCGAAATCACGCAGACGGTCACCCACTACATCATGGAGACGTACAAGCAGGGCGGCCATCGCTTCGACGACGGCGGCGACGACGACCGCCTGTCGGTCACGCCATGACGTTCGAGCCCTCCGACCGCGTAGCGGAGGTCCCGCCCTCCGGCATCCGCCGGTTCTTCGAGTTGGCCGAGGAGATGGACGACGTCATCTCGCTGGGCGTCGGCGAACCCGACTTCTCGGCGCCGTGGGCCGCCCGCGAGGCCGCCATCACGTCGCTGGAGCGCGGCCAGACCTCTTATACTGCCAACCGCGGCATGCGCGAACTCCGCGAGGAGATCGCCCGAGACGCACGGCGCTGGAACCTCGAGTACGACCCCGACGAGGAGATACTCGTCACCGCGGGCGCCAGCGAGGCCCTCGACGTCGCCTTCCGCGCGCTGGTCAATCCCGGCGACACCGTCGCCGTCGCCCAGCCCTGCTACGTCTCCTACTCGCCGGGCGTCACCTTCGCCGGCGGTGAGGTACTGGACGTGCCGACCCGCGTCGAAGACGAGTTCAAACTCACCCCCGAGGTGCTCTCGGAAGCGGGCGCCGAGGACGCCGACCTGCTGGTCTACTGTTATCCGAACAACCCGACCGGCGCGACGATGAACCGCGAGGAACTCGCCGAAGTCGCACAGTTCTGTCGTGAGCACGACGTCGACGTCCTCTCCGACGAGATATACGCCGACCTCACCTACGAGGGCGAGCACGTCTCCATCGCCGAGTTCGACGGCATGCGCGAGCGGACCGTCGTCTTCAACGGCTTCTCGAAGGCCTACGCGATGACCGGCCTCCGACTCGGCTACGCGATGGGCCCCAGCGAGGTCATCACCGCGATGAACCGCATCCACCAGTACACGATGCTGTCGGCGCCGACGACCGCCCAGTATGCGGCCATCGAGGCGCTCCAGAACTGTCGCGAGGAGGTCGTCGAGATGCGCGACCAGTACGACCGCCGCCGGAACTTCGTCCTCTCGCGCTTTTCGGAGATGGGAATCGATTGCTTCGAGGCCACCGGCGCCTTCTACGTCTTTCCGGAGTGTCCCGGCGAGGACGCCGAGCAGTTCGCCGAGGACCTACTGGAGGCCGAACAGGTGGCGATGGTGCCCGGAACCGCTTTCGGGGCCGGTGCCGACGGCCACCTGCGGGCGTCGTACGCGACCGGTCTCTCGGAGCTGAAGGAGGCGATGAACCGCCTCGAACGGTTCATCTCCTGACGGGACGCCCCGAGTTCGAACCTCTGTCGGCTTTTATATCCCCGACGGATACGCCGGCCCGCATCTCGGCGTATGTGCCCGCGCGTATCGCGCGTCTCACGTCTCGATAGGGCCGCAAACCTTTTTCGCGGACGTGTTCAATCGCGTGACAATGGCTATCGATGAGGCGGACGGCGAGGGTGCTGGTGTTGGGGGTCCAGCACCCGACGCCGACGCAGACGGAGACACGGACGTCGACGCCGACGCCGAGGACGAGGTGGAGAGGCCTCCGGCGACGGTCGGCGAATACGACTGGGAGGACTTCAAGGCGGAATACTACTACGACGAGGAGGGCAACCCGCCGGAAGACGAGGAGTTCGACCCCGCGGAGTATCTCGGCTTCGACCCCGAGGACCTCGATACCATCGTCGGCGGTTCCGGGCTCGGCGCCACCCAACTGACCGAAGTCGCCAACGAGCGGACCGTTCGGGTCAACCCCGAACTCGACGAGGACGCCTTCTTCACCGACGCCGACGGCGCGACGACCGTCGTCAACCGCTACGACCTCGAAAAGGCGGTCCCACAGGAGAAGAAGAGCCACTTCCGGGAGGTCGAACGCTACTGGGTGAACAAGCCCTACGCCTTCGTCATCATCTTCCACTCCGAGAAGGAAAACGAGAAGAAATACTACCTCATCGAGCCGCATCTCACCCCCATCGAATCTGACCTCCGGGAGTTCATCTCCGGGAAGCTCAAAACCGCCATCAAGTATTCGAGCGACGAGGTCGTGGTGCAGGGCGGCGACGACGCCCGTGCCGGCGTCATCGAACGCGAGACCCACAACCTGCTGGAACGCTACGACCTCTACGAGGAGGGCGCCCGGCCGGACGACAACGGGTTCGTCGACAGCGTCAAGGAACTCGTCGGCCTCGCGGAGGAGACGGAGATCGAGGAACACGTCGGACTACAGGGCGTCGAAGCCCGGCCGGAGCCCGCGCTGCTGGAGGAGGACTCCGAGACGCTCTCGGAGTACCAGATCGAGAAACTGCTCTACCTGCTGAAGCGGGACTTCATCGGCTTCGAGCGCATCGACGGCATCAAACACGACATCAACGTCGAGGACATCTCCTGTGACGGCTACAACTCGCCGGTCTTCGTCTACCACGGCGACTACGAGCAGATCATCTCGAACGTCTACCACGGCGAAGAGGAACTCGACGACTTCGTGGTCAAGATGGCCCAGCGGTCCGGGAAAGGTATCTCGAAACGAAACCCACAGGTCGACGCGACGCTGCCGGACGGCTCCCGGTCGCAGTTGACCCTCGGACGGGAGGTCTCCGACCACGGGACCAACTACACCATCCGGCAGTTCAAGGACGTGCCGTTCACGCCGGTCGACCTCATCAACTGGAACACCTTCTCGCTGGACGAGATGGCGTTCCTGTGGCTCTGTATCGAGAACCACAAATCGCTCATCTTCGCCGGGGGTACGGCATCCGGGAAGACGACCTCGCTGAACGCCGTCTCGCTGTTCATTCCCTCGAAGGCGAAGATCGTCTCCATCGAGGACACCCGCGAGGTCGAACTCCCGCAGCGAAACTGGATCGCCAGTGTCACCCGGCCCTCCTTCAGCGAGGGTGACAAGGGTGACGTCGACGAGTTCGACCTGCTGGAGGCCGCGCTCCGGCAACGGCCGGAGTACATCGTCATGGGTGAGATTCGTGGTGAGGAGGGGCGGACCCTCTTCCAGGTCATGTCGACGGGTCACACCACGCTGACGACGTTCCACGCCGACTCCGTCGGCGAGGTCATCAAGCGCTTCACGACGGACCCCATCAACGTCTCGAAGACGATGTTCACGGCGCTGGACCTAGTCTCCATCCAGACGTCGACGCGGGTGCAGGGCAACAAGGTCCGCCGGAACAAGTCGCTGACCGAGATCAACCACTACGACCCCGAGAACGACGAAATTAACGTTCAGGACGTCTATCAGTGGCAGGCCGAGACCGACGAGTTCCTGCAGATGGGCGAGTCCAACACCCTCGACGAGATCCAGTTCGACCGCGGGTGGTCCCGCCAGCAACTGGACGACCAGATGTTCAAACGGCAGGTCGTGTTGGCCTACCTCATCGAGAACGGGCTCAACACCTACACGCAGGTCGCGGCGACGCTGCAGGCGTTCATCAACGACTCCGATACCATCCTGACGCTCATCGCCAACGACGAACTCGAACGGTCGCTGGAGGACCTCCGGGAGATGGAGTCGGTCAAGATCGACATCGACCCCGACAAGGAGGCGATGGTGCCGCGGCCCTCCGCCGACGAGGGGATGCTCGAGGAGACGGGCCGCATCCTCGATGAGGCCTCGGACCTGCTGGAGGAGTACAGCGGTGAGATGCCCGACGCCGGCGTCGCGGACGCGCTCGAAATCGAGGAAGAGGAGGACATCGACCTCGACGACGAGGAGGACGGCGACTTCGATTACGGCGGGTTCGCCTTCGAAGCCGGTGGCGGCGGCGACGAGAACCCCGACGACGGCGAGGCGACGGCCGATGGCGGCGAACCCGCCCCCGACGCGACTGAACCGGCCGACGACAGCGACCCCTTCGACGGGGACGATATATGAGCCTCGGGACGGCCGGTTCCACGGGCGGCACCAACCCGCTTGCCGACCTCTTTTATCCCCTGTACGTGCGCCTGTTCGACGACGACAGCGATTTCGTCGGCAACATCGAGACCAAACTCGCCGAGGCCCGAATCCCACAGACGGTCGAGATATACCTGTCGAGAGCCCTCGCTATCGGCGTCATAACCGGCGTCGGCCTGTGGCTGCTCGGGACGTTGCTGGGGTGGGCCATCGTCACCTTCCTCATCACCGAACCGCCGACGTTCCTCGGCTTGCCGATGCCCGAGCCGTACCTCTCTATCGTCAACTCGCTGAAAATTCCCTTCATCATCGTGGTCTCGGGGCTGCTATTCGGCTCTATCGGGTTCGGTTCGGGCTTCGGCGGCATGGTCGCCAAGCCCTATCTCGATTCGAGCGCCCGGAAACGGGAGATCAACGTCCTGCTGTCCGACTCGGTGTCCTTCATGTACGCGCTGTCGGTCGGGGGGTTGAACCAACTGGAGATCCTCGAGGCGATGGCGAAGGCCGACGACACCTACGGCGAGGTGGCAAAGGAGTTCCAGTCCATCGTTCTGGAGACGCAGTATTTCGATACAGACTACCGGACGGCCGTCCGGAATCAGGCGATGCAGACGCCGTCGGACGAACTCAGCCAGTTCCTGACGGACATGCTCTCGATTATCAACTCCGGCGGTGACATGGAGAAGTTCCTCGAAGACCAGAAGGAAAAGCACATGCGGACCTCCAAGCAGGAACAGGAACTCGTCTTAGAGACCCTCGAACTGTTCGGGGAGATGTACATGACGCTGTCGCTGTTTCCCCTCCTGCTTATCATCATCCTCGTCATCATGTCGATGCTCGGCGAGGCACAGGACATGCTGCTGTACGGTACGGTCTACGGTCTGATTCCGCTCATCGGCGTCGGCTTTCTCGTGATGGTCTCGACGGTCGTTCAGGACGAGGTCGGCGACGGCTACCTCCGGCCGGAGGACGGCGAGACGCTGGTCGACGAGTCCGAGTCGATGTTCGACCTCGGCCTCGCGGAGGATTACGCCGGGCGTTACGGCATCTTCGACCGCGTCAAATCCAGGGAGGGAACGCACGTCACCCTCAACGTCCTGAAGGACCCACACCTGTTCTTCCGGGATTACCCGCTTGCCGTGTTGGCGATTACGTTCCCGGCGACGCTGGTCCTGATGGCCTTCTCGGTGATGGCCGGGTTCGCGCCGACGAGTTTCGACGGGATGGTCAGCGCGCCGATTCGGGGGACCTTCTTTTGGGTCTTCGTGCCGCTGTACGTCAACTTCCTCCCGTTGACGATCTTCCACGAGTGGAACGTCCGCTCCCGCAGCGCCATCACGAACAAGCTCTCCGATAACCTCCGGAAGCTCTCCAGCGCCAACGACACCGGGATGACGCTGCTGGAATCGCTGAAGGTCGTCGCCGACACCTCCTCGGGAAAGCTTTCCGAGGAGTTCCGCGTCATGTACGCGAAGGTCAACTACGGGACGAGCCTCAAGACGGCCCTCCGGGAGTTCAACAACAAGTACCACATCCCGCGTCTGGCCCGGACGATGAAACTCATCTCGAAGGCACAGGAGGCCTCCAGTCAGATCACACAGGTCCTGTCGACGGCGGCACAGGCCTCCGAGAACCAGGACGACATCGAGATGGACCGCAAATCGCGGACCCGGATGCAGATGGTCATCATCATCATGACCTACGTCACGCTGCTGGGCGTGATGGCCCTGCTGAAAGTCGAGTTCCTCGATACGATGGCCGGGCTGACCGAACAGGCCGCAAACGCCGAAAGCGGTGGCGCTGGCGGAGGCGGCGGCCAGTTCGGTGGCGGCCTCGACATCGACATGTTGACGATGCTGTTCTTCCATGCGGTCACGCTACAGGGAGTCATCTCCGGGTTCATCGCGGGCTATATCCGCGAGGTGAGCATCATGGCCGGCCTGAAGTTCGTGGTCGTCCTGCCGACGCTTGCCCTCCTCGTGTTCATGATGGTGTAACATGTCCGGATCTCGCGCACAGACGACGCTGGATTTCGCCATCGCGATGGGCATCTTTCTGCTGGCTATCGCGTTCGTCTTCACGTTCATCCCCTCGCTGACGGCCCCGTTCGTCGACGGCGACCAGGACCGAAGCGCCGTGGCCGACCGCACCGCCAGCCACCTCTCGGAGGGGGCGCTCGGGGACCCGAACCGACCGCTGGTCGTCGAGGAGCCGTGTGCGACGGCCTTCTTCGACGACAGCGACGCCCCGCCGGAGTGTGGGAGCATCGGCAACCACACGGACGACCAACCGCGAAAGCGACTCGGCCTCAGCGAGGACGTCGGCTTCTACATCCGTCTCGTTCAGGTCGACGCCAGCGCCTCGGGCGACGACCGGTATCGGACGGTCTGTCGAACCGACGATGGGACCGTCGTCCACGAGGAGGACAGTCGCTGTGATAGCGACGACGTTTCCTACGAAATCGGCGAAGACCCCGAGTCAGCGAGTTCGGTGACGGTGGCTCGGCGCATCGTGACCGTCGATGACTGCGATTTCGAGGGTGCAGAAGCGTGTGATGCGACACTGCTCGTGGAGGTGTACTGAAATGGGCGAGGAGAACCGAGGGCAGGCGTACACGCTGGAGGCGGTCATCGCGGCCCTGCTGATAATCTCCAGTCTCGTCTTCGCGCTGCAGGTGACGGCCGTCACGCCGCTGTCGGCGAGTACGTCGAACCAGCACATCGAGAACCAACAGCGCGCCTCGGCAGACGGCGTGTTGGCGGCGGCCCAGGAATCGGGCGCGCTGAAGGACGCGATTCTCTACTGGAACGATTCGGAATCGCGGTTCCACAACACGTCGACGTTCGACTACTACACCAACGTGTATCCACAAACCGAGTTCGGCAACATCACCGACCGCGCCTTCGGGGGACGGGGCCTCGCGGTCAACGTCGAACTCTACACCGAGGGCCAAAACTCGGCACAGCGGCTGATATATCGCGGTGAGCCGAGCGACAACGCCGTCACCGCGAGTCGGCAGGTGACGCTGTACGACGACGATACCCTGACGGCGCCCGGCCACGAAGGGACGAACGTCTCGGCGGCGGACTCCTACAGCAAGGCCGTTCCCGAACGCGACGGTAGCAACGTCTACAACGTGGTTCGCGTGGAGGTGACGGTATGGCGGATGTAGACCGGGGCGTGTCGCCGGTGTTCGGGTACGCCCTCACGTTGAGCATCTCGACGCTGCTCATCGCGGGGCTGCTGATGGCGGCCAGCGGGTACGTCGACACCCAACGCGAGCGGACGTCGGAGAACGAACTGACCGTCGTCGGACAGCAGATATCGGCCGACATCGCGGCGGCCGACCGGCTCAACCGGACCGATGGCGCCAATCCCGATTCGCTCCGGATAACCCGGACCGTTCCGAACCGTATCGTGGGGTCGTCCTACCGGATACACCTTTTAAATGACACCGAGGGACCGACACAGCCGTATCTCGAATTGCGGACCGCCGACCCCGAGGTGACGGTGACCGTCGGCGTCGCCGTCGCGCCGTCGACGACCGTTGCGGAAAGCAGCGCTGACGGCGGTCGAATCGCCGTCGAGATAGAAAACGGGGATCTGGTGATACACAATGTGTGACGACGGGCGGGCCGTCAGCGAGGTCATCGGGTTCGTGATGGTGTTCTCGCTGGTGTTGGGGACGGTCAGCGTCGTCTACATCGCCGGCGTCGGCGGACTCGACGAGACGCGGGACGCCGAGCGGGTCCAGAACGCCGAGCGGGCCTTCGACGTGTTGGCGGACAACTTGCAGGAACTCGGTCGCGCCGAGGCGCCCAACCGGGCGACCGAAATCCGGCTCTCGGAGTCCCAACTCATGGTCGGACAGCGATACCGGACGCGAGTGCGGGTCAACGGGACGAACGTCTCCGAGGCCGCGCCACGACCCATCGTCTTCGATGGGGGGACGGGGACGCGTATCGTCTACGAGCAGGGCGCGGTCATCCGCAACGACCTCGACGGCGGCGTGCGGATGGTACGGCAACCGGATTACCTCTTCGGCACCGACCGGACGGTCATCCGCCACATCGAGCCACGGGGCGGCGAGCAGAACGTGGGCGGGTCCACGACGGCGCTGGTCCGTGCCGAGCGCAACCAGCCGTTTCTGGTGTACGGGCAGAACGTCTCGGACCACGACGACATGGAGTTCGACCTCCAGACGACTGCGGGTCGTGCGCCCGCATGGAGGCAGTATCTCGGAAAGCAGGCGAGCCTCGACAATTGTAGCACGTCGCCGGCCGACGCGGAGGAGGATACGACCGTGACGATTACCTGCGAGCTCGATACCGACGAGGTCTACGTCGCTCGGGTGCTCATCGACATCGAACTCGCCGTCTGACCGACGTGACGGCGGGCCGTTTTTGCCGATTCTCGGAACCCGATTCAGTCGAGTTCGATGCGGATGCGGTTCTCGGTGATGTGGAGGTAGGTGACGACTCGGCCGCCGCCGTTGTACATAATCGTGCCGGAGGAACCGTCGGGGTCGAGCCCGGCGTTCCCCTGTTGGCGCTCGTCGATGGTCAGGTCGAGGTCCTCGGCCGCAGCGAAGTAGTGCTGCATGACTTTTTGGAGGGAGGCGGTTTCACTGGCGTTGTAGGTGGTCCCGTTGACCGTATCGCTCTCGTCGAAATCGCCGCCGCCGCTTTCGAAAACCGGCCCCGCGCCGTTGTTGCCTCCCTCCGCGAGGTCATGGGTGCCGAAGTCCTCGTAGACCATCTGTTTGCTTCCGTTGAGTAGGTTCACCGTGAGCGTCGCGTCCTCCTTGCTGTCCTCGATTCTGAATGCATCGGAGTTCGAACTGTGCAGCGTCCAGCTGTGATAGGTGTCGCCGCCGTCATCGCTGTAGTAGAGGTGCATGTGGACGGGCGTGTCGGGTCCGTCTCCCTCGGTCGCCTCGATGTATATCTCGAACTGCTTTTCGGCGCTGTCGTCGTTGGCCATCTTCCACTCGAAGTTGTTGAACCCCGAACTGGAGTCGCTCTCGAAGGTCAGGTTGAAATCGGTGAGTGGTTCGTCGCCCTCTTGCCCACGGATACGGAGCGTCGACCCTCGCATGACGCTGAACTCGCCCTGCGTCCCGAGGGTGACCAGTTGGGCCTTGACGGTGTCGTCGCTGTCACACTCCGAGACCTCTCCCTCGGTCCGTTCGGTCAGGTACGACCGCCACGCCTCGCAGTACTCGCTTTTGATTTCGACGGTCATGTTGCCGTCCTGTACCGGATTGAGGTATTCGCGTCTGGAAGTGTTACCGTCGTAGTGAAGCCCCGGTTGCGGATAGATGTTGGTCGCGGTTTCGAGGCGGGTCACCCTCGCCGTGGTGCTGCCGCCGGCGGAATCGGTGCCGTTGACTCGAATCAGCGGGAAGGTGAGCGTCGCTTCCCGGTAGTGGAACTCGGGCGGTGAGACCATCGTCACGCCACCGTCGGCGTCCTTACGCCAGACGCCGCCGCCCTGATAGGCGATTTCGGCGTTTCCGCCCTCGTAGGTGACGGCCCCCAGCGAAACCCAATCGCTGTCGCCGCCGTAGATGTATTCGGTGTTGCCGTCGGTGTAGTTCTCGTGGTATATCTTGATGCCGCCGGTGTCCTCGTCGACGTGATAGTTGCCGTTCCGCTGGCCGATACGAACGTTCTGTGAGGGAGAATCGCCCAGTGCGACCTGTGCGGCCCGGGAGTCGAACTGGGTCATGGCCTGTTCGGCCTGTCCGGTCCGCGATTGGTCCTGAGTGCTCTCGAGGGCGGCGCCGCCGAAGACGACGATGACGACCGCCGCGGTGATGGTAAGCGACACGATGAGCAGCACGCTGAGCGGCGAGGTCTGTCCCCTGTCGTCGCCGTTCCCCGCGCTGTACATGTTCCGTTAGCCGTGTCGAAGACCTATAAGCGGACTGGCCGATTCACCGCTCGATGAGCCGACGCCGTTTCGTGCAGATGCGTTCTCGGGTGGATGTATATTATAAAATAGCGCGTAATTTGGCAGTATATTTTGATATATCTGGATTAAATAGGGATAAAAAAGCAGATTCTCAATAATATATATGTTATAATGTGTTATAACTACCTGCGAGAAACCCTTAAGTAGAGCGGATATGCTACGCTTTGGCACGATGAGTCAGAAAGAGACCCTGAAAGACGTGGACCACACACCGCCGACCGGCGAATCCGTCTCGAACGTCTGGGACCGCGGCGCCGACCGCTCGGAGTAATCCACTTCCTTTTTCGTCGAGATACGGTCGGTCAGCGACGGCTTCGCCCCGTCCACGAGATTGAATAGGGACGCCGCGTAGTGTGTTCTATGGACATCGATACCGACGAACTGCTGGCGTCGCTGACGCCCCGGGAGGAAAACGAGGCCATCAAATCCTACCAGAACACCGTCGCGGTGGCCTGTCCGGCCTGCGAGAAGCCGTTCGACGACCTCGTCGTCTGCAAGCAGAACCCGACCAGCCTCAACCTCTCGAAACAGCTCGACCTCTGTGTCGGCGTTGAGGACGGGCAGGCGTTCATCTTCACGCACAAACCCGAATGAGGCTCACTCGTCGGCCCACGGGCCGACGCCGAAGAGGGTGCCGGCCGCCCAGCCGAGCAGGAACGGCGTGACCACCGCCAGACAGACGATTCCGACGTAGCGGACCGGCGGCGGCTGAAGCGCCAGATAGACCAGATACAGCGTTCCCACGAGCGGTAGCGACCGCCGCAGCAACGCCCGAATCCTCCCGAACATAGCCGTCGTTGCTACCCGAACGACAAGAGTGTACCCAAACGCTTATGGCCCGAATCGGTTCAGGTCCAACCGGGTTTCCCGACGGGGCGACCTCCCTGTCCCCCTCGTCGCGGAGACCGGACCCGGGCGCCCCCAGCGGGCGCGGCGCCCTCGGTTTTTGCCTCGTATGTGCGGCCGAAGGCTTAGGTAGTGGCTCTCCGACCCCCAGTCGATGCGTCGTCGCCGCTATCTCGCCGGTCTCTCGACTGCGCTCGGCGTCGCTTTCGTCGGCTGTACCGACGACGGCACGGAGCGATCCGACCCGAACGAGGCCTACCGGAACGCCTTCCGGACCACGCTCACCGATGAAGGCATCACGATTCGACGCTTCGAGGTCCGCGAGGGCGTCGTCGCACTCGAATACGCCCCCGCCGAAGCCACCGAAGCGAGCGTCGAGGAAAGCGTCCGAACGGCCGGCGGCGCCTATTACGACCGAATCTACGGCGGGTGGGACGTCGACCGACTCGAAGCCGAGGTGTTCGTCGACGGAAGCCTCGTCGCCACGTGGCACATGGAAAGCCGGTGGGTTCGACAGCACCGCGACGGCGACATCAGTCGGGACGAACTCGGCGAGAAGATTCAGGCGACCGTCAAGCGCCACGACGAGTAGTTCGATGGCGAGCGGCAGGATAGAGATGAGTCTGGAGGTACTTTGGGAACACGACAACGCACAGACTGAGGAGGACAAGTGGAATATTCAGCAGTAGCTCCTCAATTGTATTTGGGGAGCGGGGAAACGTACTTTATTCTGACTTTCTATCACTTTTATATGCCCCTATGTCCTGAGTGCCGAGATGAAGCGGAGTCCCAGACTATTCAGAAAGAAAAACAAGTGTGTAGTCGCTGTGGTAGGGAGTTTTGATGCCGCTCTGTGGAGATTGTCGGGAGGAAAGCGTTCAATACGCCGTAGCGAAAAGCTCGGTGACAGAATTGGCAGAGTGGTTAAAAAATGATAACACTGAAACTGCGGTTTGCAGTCGGTGCGGAAATGAGTTTGAAGTAGAGGATGTTGAGGCTATGTCTCGATTATCACCGAACGACTCGGATACTGAACCGGAGACAGTACCCCCTGATTTTCCAACTCGTGAATTGACTCTGGAAGAAGCGCGACGAAGGTATGACGACGAGGAACGCAGACGGACGAACATAGAAAGCAAAATTGGGACTGTCGTTACTATTGACGCGCTTATCGTTTCACTTACCGGAATTTTTCGACAGCAAATGAACTTGTCCCAGCGGTCACTCATTTTCGTTGTCCTTCCGGCTATGGTGTCTGCGGCAATCGGTCTATGGGTGCTACGTACGAGGACTTACGGGAGACCCGGAAAGAAAATAGAGGACTTTCATGAGCATGCAGGTACGTCGTATGAACAGCAGGTTGAAAAGCATCTACTTGACTACGAGGTGACGACATCTAACAACCGTCGGTTGACTAATAAAAAGTACAGGAATTTCGACATCTGTGTTCTACTTACTGCACTTTCTCTACTCCTTATACTCATTATTCCGTTTTTCGACTTCTGTGTTCTACTTATTGTATTTTCTCTACTTCTTATACTCATTATTCCCTTTGCTATCGATATCTTGACTCTGATTGGTGTCCGATGAGGTGGTTGTGTGATGGCAATCTTGTCATGGGGTTCTACCTCCCTTCACGAAACTAATCGGACGCTCTAAATCCAGCTGTCTCGAAGGATGCAACCCTTTAGATGGGCTTGCTGCTTTCGGGTAGCAGCTGGGGCTTGCCAAGGGAGTGGCTCGAAGAGTCGACATCTCGATATGTGGCCCTTTCAACTCATCGGCTTCCTGAGAGAAACAGGTACGGACTCGCCGGGACTGAGCGAAGCCGAAGGCTTCGCGAGGGTCGGCGAGTCCATTGACTGACGGAGCGAAGCGACGGAAGGAAATGGACTCGCCGGGATTTGAACCCGGGGCCTTCCCCGTGCCAGGGGGATGATCTACCGCTGATCTACGAGCCCTCGAACGCATCCGATTGTATCGGGGTGCGACTCATAAACCCATCGAAGCGGCGGCAGCCGTGGGTGGTTTCACCACGGCTCGGCGATGCTCCAGCGCGTGTCTACAACTACGCTTGTAATAGGACAAACTCGCCGAACAACGGCTAACACTCCGTTAGAGTCAAACACCTGCCAGCGAATGTGTGGGATATGAGCACAGAGCAGGAGGAGCACGGTGAGGGGCGGACCATTCGGTGTCTCGTTGCCAAAGTCGGCCTCGACGGTCACGACCGCGGGGCACACGTAATCGCTCGGGCGTTCCGGGACGCTGGGTTCGAGGTCATCTATTCGGGCCTCCACAAGTCCCCCGACGAGATCGTGCAGGCGGCCGTTCAGGAGGACGTCGACGTGCTGGGCATCTCCATCCTTTCGGGCGCCCACGACACGCTGGTGCCGAAGATAATCGACGGCCTCGAGGAATACGACGCCTTCGAGGACACCCTCGTTCTCGTCGGGGGTATCGTCCCCGACGAGGACCGCGAGGAACTCTACGAGTTGGGCGTCGCCGAGATCTTCGGTCCCGGCGCGTCGATGGAAGAGACCATCGAGTTCGTCCGCGAAAACGTGCCCGAGCGATAGATGAGCGACAACGAGACGCTCGTCGACGAGTTGCTGGCGGGGAAGCATCGGGCGCTCGCGCGTGTCATCACGAAAATCGAGAACCGGTCGCCGGGCTATCGTGACCTCGTTTCCCAACTACACGAGCATACGGGTGACGCGGAGGTCATCGGTATCACGGGCTCGCCGGGCGCCGGCAAGTCGACGCTGGTGGACAAGATGGCCGCCGAGTACCGCGACCGCGGCGAGACGGTCGGCGTCATCGCCATCGACCCCTCGTCGCCGTTTACCGGTGGCGCGGTCCTCGGCGACCGAATCCGGATGGCCTCGAACCGCGGCGACATGGACGTGTTCTTCCGGTCGATGTCCGCCCGGGGGTCGCTCGGCGGGCTGTCGACGGCGACGACGGACGCGGTGAAGGCGCTGGACGCCTTCGGCAAGGACAAGATTATCGTCGAGACGGTCGGTGCCGGCCAAAACGAGATCGAGATCGTCAAAACCGCGGACACCGTCGCGGTGCTGGTGCCGCCGGGGTCGGGCGACGACGTCCAGATGCTCAAGGCGGGCATCCTCGAAATCGCCGACATCTTCGTCGTCAACAAGGCCGACATGGACGGCGCCGACCGGACCGTCAAGGAACTCCGGGAGATGGTCCACATGCAGGACTCCGCCGCGATGGCGGGCCATCACGGTGCCGGCGCGCTCGCGTCGGACGACGAAACCGAGGACGATGACGAGGACGGGTGGGAGCCGGCCATCGTCGAGACGGTCGCCAAGACCGGTGAGGGCGTCGACGAGTTCCTCGCGACGCTTGCCGACCACGCCGAATGGCTCGTCGAGACCGGCGAACTAGAAGCGCAGGAACGGCAGCGCTACACGGCGGAAATCCGGACGCTGCTCCGGGAGGATACCGCGTCGCTGCTGGCCGAGGAGATCGACGCCCGCGGCGGATTGGAGGGCTTCGTCGACGACCTCGTCGCGCGGGAGACGGACCCGTACACGGTCGCCGACGAACTCATCGAACCGCTGGAGGAGTGCGTCCGCGACCGCCGCGAGGAATAGCCGCGGGCGGTATCCCTAAGCCCGTTCTCGCCCATCTATCGGTATGAACTTGAAGCGACTGCTGGGTGGGGCCGCCCTCGGGATCGGCGCGACCGTCGCGGGCAATCGACTCGTGGCTCGCGACGAGACCGACCTGCCGACGCCGCTGGGCCGTGACCTGTCGACGTACCGATGGCGGGGCTTCGACGTCGCCTACACGGACGCTGGCGACCCGGCGGCTCCCGACCTCCTTTTGGTTCACGGCATCAACGCCGCGGCGTCGAGCCACGAGTTCCGATACGTCGTCGATGCGCTGGCCGAGGAGTATCACGTGCTGGCGCCGGACCTGCCGGGATTCGGGCATTCCGACCGGCCGCCGCTGCTGTATTCGAACTCGCTGTACGCCACCTTCATCCGGGATCTCGTCGGCGATTTGACCGACGAACCGACCGTGCTGGCCTCGTCGCTGTCGGCGGCCTACGTCGCCGAGGCGGCCGACGAACTCGCCGTCGAGTCGTTCGTCTTCGTTTGCCCGACGGCGACGACGATTCCCGGTCGACGGGCGTGGCTTCGCTCGCTGTTCCGACTGCCGGTCGCCGGCGAGGGGCTCTACAACCTGCTCGTCTCGAAGCCGGCCATCCGGTATTTCCTCGCGGACCACGCCTTCGACGGTCCGGTCTCCGAGGAATGGGTCGAATATGACTGGTTGACAGCCCACCAGCCCCGCGCCCGCTTTGCCCCCGCGTCCTTCATCAGTGGGTTCCTCGATTCCGAGGTCGACATCGCGGCGGCGATTGGGGATACCGATGTCCCGACGACTATCGTCTGGGGCCGCGAGGCGGACCTCCCGCCGCTGTCGGAGGGCCGAGCACTCGCCGAAAAGGCGGACGCGCGGCTGGTTGTCTTCGATAACGCGGACCTGTTGCCGCATGCGGAACACCCCGAGGCCTTCGTCGAGGAACTGTTCTAGGAGAGTTCGACCGAGACGGGAATCGAGGCTGGCGGCTCGCGTTCGAGCAGTTCCTCGATGGCGTCCAGTTCGGCGCGGACCGTCGCTTCGTCGCCCTCGTCGAGCGCGTCGCGGGCGCGGTCGAGTCGGCTCTTCGCCGAGCGGACCGCCTCGCTCTGGTCGCGGGCCCACTCGTCGGTGAGTTCGTGGCCGAGCAGGTTGGCGAGCAGTTCGACGAACGCGCGCTCCCACGCGGTGAATTCGATGGGGCTGTCCCGGTCACAGAAACAGATCGTGCCGTAACGGCGGTCCCCGACGTAGACGGGGGCGCCGATGTAGGTCCGGAACCTCTCGCCGTCGGTCGAGTTACCCGCTGATTCGTTCGATTCGTCGGCGGTGGCTACCGTCACGTCGCCGCCGTCGAGAGCGTCGTCGAGTGGTCCCGAAAGCAGAAACGAGTTTCCGGTCGCGAAATCGGTGCCTTCGGCGACGCTCTCGACGAGGAGTTCGCTCTCGTCGTCGTCGACCCGAAGGAGGGCGGCGTATTCGAGGTCGAGGGTTTCGCGACCGAGTTCGAGCAGTCCGTCGACGGGTGTCGAGACGCTATCGATGACGGTCCGGGTGAGTTCGCGGAGGGCGTCCTCACGGCGGTGTACGGCCTGTTCGGCGCGGTAGCGGGCGGCGGCGTTCTCGATGCGGTTGGCGAGGACGCGCCACTGCTCTTCGCCCCGGCGTTTCCGGAAGTAGTCGGTGACGCCCTCGGAGACCGCGTCGCTGGCGATTTCCTCGCTTCCGCGCGCGGTAAACAGGATGAACGGAATAGAGGGGTCCATCTGCCGGACGTATCTGAGCAACTCCAGGCCGTTCATCTCGGGCATGTGGTAGTCGCTCAACACGCAGTCGATGTCTTCCTCGTCGACTGCATCGAGGGCGTCGTTGGGGTCGGTCTCGACCCGGATGGAGAACGCCTCCCGAAGGTCCCTCAGTTGGCTCGCCATCAGGTCGGCGAGGGAGGGGTCGTCGTCGACGATAAGGAGGCGGGTAGGGCGCGCCATAATACAACGGCGTCGCTGACTGGGATAATGGTTCCGACCGACTCAGTCAGTCGAGTCGGAAGACGAGCGCCCGCTCGTTCTCGGTCACCGTTTCGCCGATGCCGACGACCACAGCGTCGCCGGGTGACGGTTCGGCGTCGCTTCCGCGGACGAGCCCCGTCAGGCGCACGTTCCCGAAGTCGGCGATGGCCGTCACGTAGGGGGCATCGTCCTCGAACTGTGGGCCGGCCACCGAGATGGTGGTCGCGGCGAGGATTTCGCCTTTCTCCGGAAGCGGCCGTTCGGTCAACTCCCGGCTGCCGCAGTCGGGACAGACTCGCCGTGGCGGTACGGTCCCGTGACCGTTCGGACACGCGAGATAGTAGCCCCCGTCCTCCTCGATGGCATCCAGCAGGTCGTCGTACCCGTCGTGCCGCATCTCGAAGCTCATCGGTCGACACCCCCGTCGTGTTCGAGGACGTGAACTGTCACCGTCGCCACGGTCCCTCCGGCGTTGTGCGCGACGCCAACGCTTGCGTCGGGAATCGCATCCGACCGGGCGTGGTGGCCCGCCAGCAGTTCGGTGAGTTCGGCGATTTGGGCGGCCCCGGTCGCGCCGACGGGGTGACCCTTCGCTTTCAGGCCGCCCGAGAGGTTGACCGGAAGCGAGCCATCGCGAGTCGTCTCGCCGTTCTTCGCGGCAGCGAGTCCCTCGCCGGGCTCGAAGAAGCCGAGGGATTCGGTCGCCAGCACTTCGGCGATGGTGAAGCAGTCGTGTACCTCGGCACAGTCGACGTCGTCGGCGTCGATGTCCGCCTCGGCGTAGGCCTCGGCGGCGGCCTCCTCGGCGGCCGGGGTCTTCCAGAGCGTCTCCCGCTCCTGTAGGGCGAGGTGGTCGCCGCCCTGTCCCGACCCGGTCACCGAAATCGGCGCGTCGAGGTCGTGTTCGGCGGCGTATTCCTCGCTGGTCAGCACGACGGCCGAGGCCCCATCGGAGATGGGACAGGCGTCGTAGAGTCCCAGCGGGGTCGCCACCCGCGGTGCCTCGACAGCGTCCTCGACGGTGATGGCCGTCTGGAAGTGGGCCTTGTCGTTTTCGAGGGCGTTGTCGTGGTTCTTGACCGCGATGTGTGCGAGGTCGTCGGGGTCGGCGTCGTGGTCGCGCATGTAGGCCGAGGCCATCAGCGCGTAGGCGCCGGGGAAGGTCATCCCCGCCTTTATCTCGAAGAGGTCGTCCGCGGCGATGGAGAGGCCGTCGGTCGCGCCCGTGGTTCCCATGTCTGTCATCCGCTCGGCGCCGCCGACCACCACGACGTCAGCCTCGCCGTCACGGATGGTTTTGACGCCTTCCCGAACGGCGACGCCGCTGGAGGCACACGCCGCCTCGAGTCGCGTCGCCGGCGCCTGAACGCCCATTGCTTCGGCCATCAGCGGTCCCTGATGGCCCTGGTGTTCCGCCAATTCGCCCATGAAATTCCCGTAGAACAGGTGTTCGACGTCATCGGGGTCGACGTCGGCGTCGTCGAGCGCCGTGAGGCCGGCCTCGGCGAAGAGGTCACGTCCCGTCCGTCCCGGGTGTTCGCCGAACGGGGTCAGCCCCGTTCCTGCGATGCGTACGGTTGCCATGCACCCAAATCCGTTATTGGGACTTAACGGACTATCGGCCGCGGCAAGCGGGGTTATAAATACGATTCACGACTCGGGCATCTGTGATTCTCGGTTTGGCAAATCGGCAAAACACGACGAGCATCCGCGCGAGCGAAGCGAGCGCGGTTCACGGCGACGAGACGGCGAAGCCGTCGAGTCGCCGTAGCGAGCGGTGACTAACGCCGACCGAAGGGAGCCGGCTGGAACCGCTCGCGCATATTTTCCCCATGTTTTTGCCGGCGCGCGAAGCGCGCCGTGCAAAAAGTGGCTGTCACATCCCCATGTCTTCGGCGTCCTCGGGAATCGGCAGGTCGTTGGGAGAGACGCCGAGGAGTTCGGCGGCGTGGTCCAGCGCCATGTCGAATCCGTAGTAGCGTTCGAGTTCGTCGCCGTCGGCGGTCGGGCGGACCTTGAGCATCGCGTAGCCCTCGATGTTCTGGGCGATGGCGGCGGTGCGGCCGTCGGCCTCGAATTCGAGCAGGCGTTCCTCGTCGGTCTCCCGGTAGCGGGCGGAGATTCCGTCGGCCTCGGCGGTTGACATGTCCGGCGATAGGGCGGCGGCGTATGCCAAACTACCGGTCGCGGCCGACGGATGGGCTTTTCCAGTCGGCCGCCGAAGCGTGGGCATGGAGTGGCTCACGAGCGGCCTCCGCCGCGATATCTGTGTTCTGCTGTACGGCGAGGAGCGTCGCGCCCAGTCGCTGAAATCGGCCCTCGAAGCGCGCTACGACCGACGGGTCAAACCGGACCGGTTCTACGGCGCGCTGGATTCGCTGGAGAAGAACGGCTACGTTGAAAAGCACGTCGAAGGACTGGAAGACGTCTATTCGCTGACCGACGCGGGCGCCGAATCGGTCGAAACGCAGTTCGAGTGGATGAAAGAGCGAGTCGAGACGTAATAAAAGAGCATCCGCCGAGCAGGGCCTTCGAAGAAGGCCCCGAGGCGGTTCACGGCGATGAGGCGGCGAAGCCGCCGAATCGCCGTAGTGAGCGGTGACTAACGCCGACCGAAGGGAGGCGGCCGGAACCGCTCGCGCATATTTTACCCATGTTTTTGCCGAGAACCGGGGTCGCGGCGTTGCCGCGACCCGCGTTCTCGTGCAAAAAGTGGGATTTAGTTCAACAATTCGTTGGCGATGGTGTTCCGCAGGACTTCGCTGGTGCCCTCGTAGATCTCGTTGAGTTTGGCGTCCCGGTAGAACCGCTCGGCCGGGAAGTCCTTGGTGTAGCCGTAGCCGCCGTGGATCTGGATGCCCTCGTTGGCGACTTCACGGGAGACCTCGGAGGCGTAGAGTTTGGCCTGTGCGGCCTCCTTGGCGAAGTAGTCGCCGTCCATCTTCTTGTCGGCCGCCGAGTGCATGAGCAGACGGGCCGCTCGCGTCTTGGTGTCCATGTCGGCGAGTTTGTGCTGGATGGCCTGGAAGTCCGAAATCGGCTGGTCGAACTGCTCGCGGTCCTGACTGTACTCCAGTGCGGCGTCGAGGGAGGCCTGCGCGATACCGATAGAGCGGGCGGCGATGGTGATGCGGCCGCCGTTGAGCGTCTTCAGCGCGTGGACGAAGCCACGGCCCTCCTCGCCCAGCCGGCGGGATTCGGGGATTGTGAGGTTGTCGAAGCGGAGTTCGGCGGTCGGACAGCCCTTGTCGCCGAGTTTGTCCTCCGTGCCTTCGACGATGAAACCGTCGTCCTCCTCGGGGCGGACGATAAAGGAGGAGATGCCCTTGTTGCCGGCGTCGGGGTCGGTCTTGGCGAACACCGTGACGGTGTTGGCGACGGAGCCGTTGGAAATCCAGAGCTTGCCGCCGTTGATGACGTACTCGTCGCCAGACTTCTCGGCGGTCGTCTCCATGGCGGGGACGTCGCTGCCGGCGCCGGGTTCCGACAGCGCGAAGGCGCCGATGTCCTCACCCTGCGCGAGCGGCGTGAGGTACTCCTCTTTCTGTGCCTCGTTACCGAACTCGTAGACCATGTTGCCGGCCAGCGAGATGTGGGCGGCGACGATGGTCCCGAGGCCGCCGGACCCGCGGGCGATCTCTTCGAGGGCGGCGGGGTAGGCGTGATAATCGAGGCCGGCGCCGCCGTACTCCTCGGGGAACGGCATGCCCATCAGGTCGAGGTCGGCCAGTTCCTCGACGAGGTCCCACGGGAACTCGTCGTTTTTGTCGATTTCGTCGGCAACGGGAACGACCTCCTCGTCGACGAAGTCGGCGACCATCTCCTTGATTTGTTTCTGTTCGGCCGTGAGACTGAAGTCCATACCTTGTGGTTCGACGCTCCGCACTTTACCTTTCCTCTCCCCTGTCGGCCCTGCCGTTTCGTCGAAAACGAATTCCGCTGGAGTCAGTCGTACTCGTAGAAGCCCTGTCCCGTCTTCTTGCCGAGATCACCGGCGTCGACCTTCCGCTTGAGCAGGTAGGCGGGCTTGTAGCGGTCGCCCAACTCCTCGTGGAGCGTCTGGGTCGCGTCCAGACAGACGTCGAGGCCGATGTGGTCGGCCAACTTCAGCGGCCCCATCGGGACGTTCGTTCCGAGTTTCATCCCGCGGTCGATGTCCTCCTTCGTCGCCACGCCCTCGTCGAAGGCCCGAACGCCCTCGTTGATCCACGGCATCAGGATGCGGTTCGAGACGAAGCCGGGCTTGTCGTCGGATTCCCACGTCGTCTTGTCGAGGGCCTCCGAGAAGTCGTGGGCCAACTCGACGACGCCGGAGTCGGTCTTCTCCCCGACGACGATCTCGACGCCCTCCATCAACTGGACGGGATTCATGAAGTGGATGCCGACCACCTGCTCGGGACGGTCGGTCGCGCTGGCGATGGTCGTAATCGACAGCGTCGAGGTGTTGGTCGCCAACACCGTCTCGTCGTCGGTCACCTCGTCGAGATCGGCGAAGATGTCCTGCTTGATGTCCATCTTCTCGATGGCCGCCTCGACGACGATATCGCAGTCGGCGAGGTCCGCGAGGTCGGTCGTTCCCTCGATGCGCTCGCGGGCCGCATCGGCCTCCTCTTGGCTAATCTCGTCTTTGCCGACGAACTTCGAGAGGCTGTCTTCGATGGTCTCGATGCCGTTCTCGACGAACTCGGGTTCGATATCACGCATCACGACGTCGTAGCCGGACACGGCGGATACCTGAGCGATGCCGCTGCCCATCGTTCCCGCACCGACGACGCCGACCGTTTCGATGTCTTCGAACTCGTGCATACGTGACCCCTGAACCCGGTGGGGAGTAATACTGTCGACGATTCGTCGGCCGACGGCGCCGTCTCAACACCACTTCTGGAACCCAGCGACCGCCTCGAACAGCGCCCCGTGCCGCCGCTCCAGCGGCATGAAATGCGTCCCGCCGGCGATTTCGACGTATTCGCGGTCGTCGCCACAACCCAGTTCGTCGTAGAGGGTGAGCGCGTCCTTGCGGGTCGCCGTCGGGTCCAGCGACCCCCGGACGACGAGCGTCGGGACCGAGATGTCGGCCGCGTCGTACACTGGGTCGCCGTTCGCGGCCGCGACGAGGTCGAGTAGCGTGCCGTTCGGGGCCGAAATCGTCGGCTCGTCGGCGTCGGGCACGGACTGTCCCGAATCCGCGAGCGCGTCCCAGAACGACTCGAATGCTCCGTCGGGGCGATATTTCGAGGGGTCGTCCCCGTCCGGAAACTGCCGGTCCCAGCGTTGGCGGGCCTCCGCGCGTGTGACCCGTCGCGCGGGACTCGGCGGTTCCCCGGGCGCCCACCGCGCTGCCTTCTCTGCTGCCGGTCGGTAAACGGGCGCGAACTGCGTCAGCGACGCCACCGAACCGCCGCTTCCCGTCAGGTGCCGTCCACAGACGATGGACCCCCACGAGTAGCCGACCAGATGGACGCGCTCGAAGCGCTCGCGGATGCGGTCGAGAGCCGCTTCGACGTCCGTGGCGGCGGCCGCTGCGCGTGAAGGTACGGTCTCCGGTGCCGTCGAATCGGCATCGAACGAGGCTGGGCGCTCGCTGTCGCCGTAGCCGCGGAGGTCGACGGCGAAGGCCGCGGTCCCGTTGTCGGCGGCCTGCGCAAGCCACGAATCGGGGCTGCCGGGCGGGCCGAACGCGGCGAGGCCCGGATAGGTCGCCCCATGGACGAACAGGGTGGCTGTGTCCGTATCGTCCCGTGGAACCTCCCACAGCCGGATTCGCGTTCCGTCGGCCGCCTCGACCTCGTGTGCATCGAGCGCCATACCCCGGTATCAGCCCCGACCGACTAAACAATCAGGGCGCTCGCTTTCGAGGGTTCGCTTCGCGCCCCGCTCACCTCTCGGGGACCTCTCCTTACAGTCGAGTCCCCACCGCTCACGGCTCACTTCGTTCGCCGTTCGCCTGTTCGGCGGTCCTCACTCCGTTCGGACCGCCCCTGCTCACGGTTCGCTTCACTCACCGTTCGCACGTACCGGGGCGCTCGCTGATGCTCGCGCCCCCCATACCAGAATCTTCTTTGTCTATCTCGCCGCAGATTCGCCCGTATGATTCCCATCGACGACACGCCGCTCTGCCGTGACGGGAAGGTACTCATCCTCGCGTACGACCACGGGCTCGAACACGGCCCGGTCGACTTCCGAGGCGTCCCCGAGAGTGCCGACCCCGAACGGACCTTCGAGGCGGCGACCCACGACGCCGTCACCTCCGTCGCGGTCCAGAAGGGCATCGCCGAGGCCTACTACCCCAGCTACGAGGACGACGTCGACCTGCTGATGAAACTCAACGGCACGTCGAACCTCTGGATGGGCGAGCCGGATTCGGCCGTCAACTGCTCCGTCGACTACGCCGCCGAGGTCGGCGCCTCCTCGGTCGGCTTCACCCTCTACGGCGGGTCGAACAACGAGGTCGAGATGGCCGAGGAGTTCCGCGACGCACAGGAGGCCGCGCGCGACCACGGCCTGCCGACGGTCATGTGGTCCTACCCGCGCGGACAGGGCCTCAAGAACGACACCAAGCCCTCGACCATCTCCTACGCCGCGCGCCTCGCCCTCGAACTCGGCGCGGACGTGGCGAAGGTCAAGCACCCGGGCAGCCGGGATGCGATGGAAGACGCCGTCCGAATGGCCGGCAAGACGAAGGTCGTCATGTCCGGTGGCTCGAAGACGACCGACCGCGAGTTCCTCGAATCGGTCAAGCAGACCATCGACGCCGGCGGCAAGGGCCTCGCTGTCGGCCGCAACGTCTGGCAGCGCGAGGACCCGACGCGCATCCTCGACGCACTGGAGAAGGTCATCTTCGAGGAGACCACGGTCGACGCGGCCCTCGACGCGGCCGAGCGATGAGCGATTCCATCGACGCGATACTCGACGTCGTCGCCTCGACTGCGCCCGACGTCCGCGGCGGGCTGGCGGGTCGACGCGTCTACGAAAGCGGGGAGAACCCCTCCGGCGAGCAGCAACTCGCGGCGGACGTCTACGCCGACGAACTGCTCGAAGAACGGCTGCTGAACATCGACGCGGTCGGCAGCTACGCCAGCGAGGAACGCGACGAAATTTCGGAGGGCGAGGCGCAACGCGCCTCGGAACCGACGAGCGGCGACCAGCCGCGAGACGATGGCTATCTCCACGTCGCGGCGGACCCCCTCGACGGCTCCTCGAATCTGAAGTCGAACAACACGATGGGGACGCTCTTCGGCGTCTACGACGAACCGCTGCCGACCGCCGGCCGCGACCTCGTCGCCGCCGGGTTCGTGCTGTACGGCCCCATCACGACGATGGTCGTCGCCCGCGACGGCGACGTGACCGAGTACGTCATCGAGGACGACGGCGAACGCGAAGTCGTCACCGAGGACCTGACGCTCCCGACGGACCCGACCGTCTACGGCTTCGGCGGCCGGGTGCCGAACTGGACCGACGACTTCGCGGCCTACGTCGAATCCGTCGAGCAGGAACTGAAACTCCGCTACGGCGGGGCGATGATCGGCGACGTGAATCAGGTGCTGACCTACGGCGGGGTTTTCGGCTATCCCGGCCTGCAGGACCGCCCCGAAGGCAAACTCCGCTTGCTCTTCGAGGGCCATCCCATCGCCTACATCGTCGAGTCGGCGGGCGGGGCCTCATCGAACGGTGAGCGGTCGCTGCTGGCGTGTGAACCGGAGCGGCTCCACGAGCGGACGCCGCTTTTCGTCGGCAACGACGAGTATATCGACCGGCTGGAAGACGCGCTGTAACGCGGGCGGCGAACGCCGTTTTTCAGTATTCGTTGCCTTCCTGCGACAGCAAGACGACGAGCGACAGCCCCGAAACGACGATGAGCACGAGCGCGGGGACGGCGGCGTACTGGAAGTAGGCGGACTCCTGTGCGCGCCAAATCTGGGTCACCAGCGTCTCGAAGCCGGTCGGCCGGAGTACGAGCGTGAGGGGCAACTCCTTCATCGTCGTCAGGAAGACCAGGGCGGCCCCGGCGACGACGCCCGGCGCGATAAGCGGGAGGATGACCCGACGGAAGGCACCGAATGAGGACTCCCCGAGCGTCTGGGCGGCCTCGAAGAGTCGGGGGTCCGTCTGGAGCGTCGAGGTCCGGACGGCGCCGACCGACTGGGGCATAAAGCGGACGACGTAGGCGAACACGAGCAGCGGGAGCGTCTGGTAGAGCCACGGGACCAGTCCGCTCCCGAAGTAGACCAGCGCGAGCGCGAGGACGATACCGGGGACGGCGAAGCCGACGTAGGTCGCCCGCTCGAAGAGCGTCGCCACGATGGAGTCGCTCCGGGCGGCGAAGTAGGCGACCGGCAGCGACGCCAGTGCGGCCACGAGTGCCGCCGCTCCGGCGACACCCACGGAGTTGAGGGCGTAGGTCCACTCGAAGGCCAGCGAGGGGCGCCCCCCGTCGGCGGTGACGAGCCACATGCCGAATATCCACAGCGGGACGACCAGCGCGAGGAAGACGACGCTGGCGGGTAGCGCCACCGCGGGCCAGCGCCACTTGCCGAGGCGGACCGGCGCGTCCTCGGCGCGACTGGTGCCGGAGCCGTGGACGTCCTCGCCGGGGCGGACCCACCGTTCGAGCGCCAGCACCGCGAGCACGAGCACGAGCAACTGCAGCGAGAGCAGCGCGGCGTACTCGCCGCCGAAGGCCCTGTATTCGACGTATATCTGCCGCGTGAAGACGGGCAGTCGCATGATGGAGGGTGTCCCGAAGTCGGAGACCGCATACAGCGCCGACAGCAGCGCGCCGGCGGCGATGGCGGGCCGGAGATGCGGGAGTGTCACGCGCTTGAACGCCTTCCAGCGGTCGTGGTTGAGGGTGCGGGCGGCGTCGACCAGTCGGGTGTCGAACGAGAGGAGCGCACCGCGGGTCGTCAGGTAGACGTAGGGGAACGTGTACAGCGTGATGACGAGCGTGGTGCCCGGGAAGCCGTAGATTTCGGGCAGTCGCTGGATGCCGAGCGGCGCGAGCAGGTCGTGGAACTCCCCGCGCGGTCCGAACGCGGAGACGAAGGCGAAGGCGCCGAGATAGCTCGGAACGACCAGCGGCAGGGCGACGGCGACCGACCAGAAGCGCCGGAAGGGGAGGTCGGTTCGGGTGGTGAGATACGCCAGCGGGACGCCCAGCAGTATCGAGAAGCCGGTGACGAGCGCCATCAGAAGCAGGCTGTTGACGACGATGTCGAGCGTGGCCTGCCGGAAGAGCAGCGACCACGCGCGGGCGGGGTCGATGGAGGCGGCTTCGACGAACAGCCACGTCAGGGGAAGGACGACACACGCGGCGATGACGCCGGCGAGAATCGCGAGACCGAACGACCACTCGCCGTCGTCGCTGCCCCGACCCAGAAGCGGACTACCCACGGCTACTCACCATCACATCTCGTGAATCGCAGTTCGCCGAGTATAAGGTTTTAGGTTTACCTAAGAACGGTATGGAGCTGACCCGTCGGGACGCCGTCGCGGCGCTCGCGGCACTCGGTGCCGGCAGCGCCGCAGCCGGCAGCTACCACCTCTCCCGAGGGAGCGAGGACGTCCCCAGCGACCAGCGCGTCCGGGGGACGCTCGTCGCGGCCGCCGAGGTGGTCTACCCCTCGGAAGTCGAGGGAATCGAGCCGTTCGTCCGGCGGTTCCTCGACGGCCGCCTCGACGACTCGACACACGCCGAGGGGCTCCGGGCGGCCGTCGCGGAACTCGACGACCACGCCCTATCGTGGTACGACGGCCACTTCGTCGACCTGCCGGTCGACACCCGCGAGAGCCTGCTCAGGGAGATGGGTGCCGACGTCGCCGACGAGGCCCCCGACGGAACCACCGCCGAGCAGGTTCGGTATTACGTCGTCAACGAACTGCTGTTGGCGCTGTATTCGTCGCCGAAAGGCGGGCGACTGGTCGGCATCGAGAACCCGCAGGGCCATCCCGGCGGCACCGACAGCTATCAGCGGGGGCCACAGCGATGACCGACCGCACGCCCGTTTCGGACGCCGATATCTGCATCGTCGGTGCCGGTCCGGCCGGGTCGCTCGTCGCCGACCGCCTCGCCGGCGCCGGCTACCGGGTCGTCGTCCTCGATGCCGGCCCGCGGTTCGATTCCGCCGAGCGCCTCGAACGACAGGAGCGGGCGATTCGCCCGTACTACGACCGCCCGGACGTCTGGGACGGCGACCCCGAACGCGACGCCTATTCGGCTACCGGAGAGTGGTCCTACCCGCTGAATCACGCCCGCGTGAAGGGCGTCGGCGGGTCGACCCTTCACTGGCAGGGGATGGTCATGCGCCTCCACGAGGCGGATTTCAACTCCGGCAGCGAGCGTGGCGTCGGCCCCGACTGGCCCATCGACTACGCGGACCTGCGGCCGTACTACGCCGACGCCGAGGCCGAACTCGGCGTCTCGGGTGCGGACATCCCCTTCGGCCCGCCGCGGGAGGACCCGCATCCGATGGGCGCGTTTCCGCCCTCCTACAGCGATTCGCTGTTCGCCGAGGCGTGCGACGAACTCGGAATCGCGATGCATCCGGTGCCGAACGCCCGCAACTCCGAGTCCTACGGCGGCCGCAGCGAGTGCGTCGGCTACGGGACCTGCCAGCCGGTCTGTCCCTCCGGCGCGAAGTACGACGGAACCGTCCACGCCGAATCCGCCGAGGCGAAGGGCGCGGCGGTCATCGACCGCGCGCGAGTGACGGAACTCGAACACGGCCCCGACCGTATCGAGGCGGCGGTCTACGTCACGCCCGACGGCACCGAACACCGACAGGAGGCCGACGCCTTCGTCCTCGCCGCCGGCGGCGTCGAGATTCCCCGCTTGCTCCTCCTCTCCGAATCCGAACACTACCCGGACGGCCTCGCCAACTCCAGCGGCCTCGTCGGCCGCTACTTCATGGACCACCTCTTTGCGGGCGCAGGCGGCCGCCTCGACGAACCCACGCGGCAGAACCACGTCGGCTTCCTCACGAGCGAGAGCCACCAGTTCTACGACGACGCCGACGAGGAACACGCGCCGTTCAAACTGGAGTTCTTCAACTACGCCGGCCCCTCGCCCGTCGAGATGGCGCTGTCGGGCGACGACTGGGGCGACGAGCAACTCGAACGGCTCCGGAACGGCTACGGCGACCACGTCGCCGTCGGCGCGCTGGTCGAGCAACTCCCCCGCGAGGACAGTTACGTCGGCCTCGACCCCGAGCGCACCGACGACCTCGGCAACCCGGTGCCGGACGTCCACTGGAACGTCGGCGACCGCGCCCTCCGGACCATCGAGCGCGTCAACGACATCCAACACGAGATTCTGGAGGCACTCGGCGCCGACATCCAGTGGACTGCTGGCCCCGAGAGCACCGGCCCCGCCTACCACCACATGGGGACGACGCGAATGAGCGCGGACCCAAGCGAGGGCGTCGTCGACGCGAACCTCCGGACCCACGACCTCGAGAACTGCTGGATCGCCTCCTCGTCGGTCTTCCCGACCGGCGGCGCGATGAACCCGACGCTGACCATCGCCGCCCTCGCGCTGAAAGCCGCCGACAGCATCCGAACGCGGCTCTGACTATTGTTTTAGGCGAACCTAAAAATTCAAGTGGGTAGGGTGGAAACGGCGTGGTAATGAGCGAATCAGTCGAGATGCCGGCCGACGGCGTCAGCGCCAACGGCACGGCTCATGGAGATGCGGCCGCCACCGACGCCGAGACCGAATCCACGTCCGGACCCGCCGCCGAGGAGTACACCTTCGAGGACCTCGCGGTCGTGATGGGTACCTACAACGAGGAGGAGGCCATCGCGACCGTTCTGGAGGACATCGACGAGGTCACCGACGGCAAGGCCGAGGTCGTCTGCGTCGATGGGTCCTCGGACCGGACCCCGGCGATAGCCGAGGACCACGGCGCGACGGTCATCCGGCAGGAACCGCAGGGCTACGGCGTCGCCGTCCGCGAGGCCGTGCTGACTCCCGACCGTCCCATCGTCGTCACCACCGACTGCGACGACACCTACCCGATGGAGCAGTTACCCGAGTTCCTCGAGTACATCAACGAGGGCTACGACGTCGTCAGCGGCGACCGACTCTATCACGGTGCCGACGCGATGCCCGCGTTCAACCGGTTCGGCAACCACGCCTTCGCCGCCATTGCGAGCGTCCTGCTCGGCGAGCGCGTCCACGACACGACGACCGGGATGCGTGCCTATCGTCGGGAGGTCGTCCAGTCCATCGACTGGACCGAGAACACGGGGCTGTCGGCGGAACTGTTGATGCGCCCGCTGGCCCGCGGCTACGACGTGCGCGAACACCCCATCGAGTACGCCGAACGCCTCGGCGAGACCAAACTCGACCCCATCGAGGGCGGACTGGCCATCGCGAAATCCATCGTGACGGTCGGCCTCGAAGAGCGGTTCCGGTAACCGTATTCGTTCCCTTATAAATCGGGCGCGGGAAAATCAGGGGGTCCGACGGCTTACTTGTGCGGACCCAGCAGGTCGTAGCTACGTTCCCACTCGTAGTCGTCTTCGTGGTACCGTTCGGCCAGCGGTTCGTCGGGCATCTCGCCGAGGTCGCGTTTCTCCTGTCCGTAGGAGGGCCGGTCCGCCTCGTGGTAGAACCGACCGGTCAGCACCTCGCCCTCGTAGAGGGCCGACTCGGTTTTCTGCATCATCTCGGCCGCGTCCCGCCGGTCCGAGACGTCGAAGTCGTAGTCGTCGTTCTGCTGGACGTCGATGTAGGGGACGTACTGCTTTGCGTCCTTGTTCCACGTGGGACACTGGGTCAGGAAGTCGATGTGGGAGAAGCCGTCGTGTTCGATGGCTTCGACGAGGATTTCCTGGGCCTGATTCGGGTTGACGGCGGCGGTGCGGGCGACGTAGGTGGCACCCGAGGTCAGCGCCGTCGTCAGGGGCCGAATCGGGGACTTGGCCGAGCCGTGGGGCTGGGTCTTCGACTTGTGGCCTTTCGGGCTGGTCGGGGAGGTCTGCCCCTTCGTCAGCCCGAAGATTTCGTTGTTGAACACGATATAGGTCATATCGTGGTTCTCCCGTGCGGTGTGCATGAAGTGGTTGCCACCGATGCCGTAGCCGTCGCCGTCGCCGCCGGCAGCGACGACTTCGAGGTCGGGATTGGCGAGTTTCGCCGCCCGGGCGATGGGTAGCGAGCGGCCGTGGATGCTGTGGAACCCGTAGCTGTCGAAGTAGCTGCTCAGTTTGCCGGAACAGCCGATACCGGTCACCAGCAGGACCTCCTCGGGGTCCCTCCCGAGGTCGGCCATCGCGCCCTTCAGCGCCTTCAGGACGCCGAAGTCGCCACAGCCCGGACACCACGTCGCCTGGGGCTCGATGCCCGGCGTATACTCGTCACGCTCTACCTCGCGGTCCGCTCCGATTGCGTTGAATGCGCTCATGGTCAGTCACCTGCCGCGGGGACGAACCGGGTGGTCGGCGCGGGTTCGCTCCCCTCGATGATGGTCTCGAACCCCTCGACGACTTCGTGGGGTTCGAACGGGTTGCCGTTGTACTTCAGGAGGCTGTTCATCTTCGGGCCGAACCGGCCCAGTTCCTTCTGGATGAGGCCGCGGAACTGCGCGGAGCCGGTCATCTCGACGACGAGTGCCTCGTCGACCGATTCGAGGAACTCGGTGAGTTCGGCCTCCGCGAGCGGCATGATTTCGGCGACGCTGAGGGCCTTGACGCTGTGGCCGGCGTCGTTCAGTCGGTCGACGGCCTCGAAGACGGTGCCCTGCTGGCTACCGAAGGTGATGAGCCCGTAGTCGGCGTCGTCGGGGCCGTGGTAGGTCTGGTGGCTGTCCTCCTTCTCGTCGAGGTCCTCGCGGATCGAATCGAGTTTGCCGAGGCGACGTTCAAGTTGGGCCACGCGGTTCTGCGGGTCCTCGCTGATGTGGCCCTCGGGCGTGTGTTCGTTGCCGGTCGCGAGGAACTTCCCGCCCTTCTGTCCCGGGAGGGAGCGCGGTGAGACGCCCCTGTCGTTGTCGGGGTCGTGCTGGAAGCGCTGGAACTTCCCGGAGGCGTGGTGGGCGGCCTCGGCGAGTTCCTCCTCGGTGAGCGTCTCGCCGAGGTCCGGGTTCGGCTCGCGGTCGAAGAAGGACTCGTCGACGTTCCGCAGTTCGCCGGAGAGCTTCTGGTCGTAGAGGACGATGGCCGGAAGCTGGTACTCGTAGGCGACGCGGAACGCCTCGCGGGTCTGCTCGTAGGCCTCCTTGACGTTGCTCGGGGCGAAGACGACCCGGGTGGAGTCGCCCTGACTCGTATAGAGGACGTGTTCGAGGTCGCTCTGTTCGGGCTTGGTCGGCATCCCCGTCGAGGGGCCGGCGCGCATGGCCTCGATGAGGACGACCGGCGTTTCGGTCATCTCCGCGAGGCCGAGCGGTTCGGACATCAGCGCGAACCCGCCGCCCGAGGAGCCGGACATGGCCTTAACGCCGGCGTGAGATGCGCCCAGAGCGAGCGCGGCAGCGGCAATCTCGTCTTCGACCTGCTCGGAGATGCCGCCGACCTCCGGGAGGTACTTGCTCATCAGCGTGAAGACTTCGGTCCACGGGGTCATCGGATACCCCGAGATGAACCGGCAGCCCTCGTCGAGGGCGCCGAAGGCGATGGCGTTGCTGCCCGACAGCAGGACCTGCTCCTCGTCGTGTTCGCCCTCGGGCATTCGGAGGTCGTGGGAGAAGTCCATGTCCCTGACCTGCTGGTAGGCGGCTTCGAGGATTTCGAGGTTGGCCTCCAGTACCTCGCCGGACATGGCGTCCTCCATGAGGTCCTCGACGTGCTGGAGGTCGTACTCGAGGAGGGCGGCCGTCGCGCCGACGCCCGCGGTGTTCCGCATGACCTCCCGGCCCTTCTCGCGGGCCATCCCACGGAGGTCCAGCGGGTAGACGTGCCAGTCGTTCGCCTCGACGCGTTCCTCGAAGTCGGGAATCTCATCGGGGTCGATGAGCCCCTCGTCGTAGATGATGACCCCGCCTTCGCGGAGTTCGTCGAGGTTCTCCGCCAGCGGCTTGGTCTCCTCGTTGCCGTAGTAGGCGTCCTCCTGTGGGTTGCGGGCGAAGGAGTCACCCAGCGCCAGCAGGAAGTTGTAGCCGTCGCCCCGGGATGTGACTCCGTCGGGGCCGGCCCGGACCTCGACGTAGGTGTGGCCGCCGCGGATGCGCGACGGGTAGTGCCGGTGGGTGAATACGTCGAGGCCGGACCGCATCAGTGCTTTCGCGAAGTTCTGGCTCGTCGAGTCGATTCCGTCGCCGGAACCGCCCGCGATTCGCCAGATAAGTTCCTCTGTCATTGATATCACTGCGCCCGGCAGGGCGCCTTGCCTCGACTTCGGGTGCCTCCGACTAAAGGGTTTGTGAGTTATTCGCATAGATTAATAATGATATAGGTGTTTAAACACGCTTGCCGACTGGTGGTTTGTATCAATAAAACGTTATATAAATGGCCGTCCGTCGTGCTGTCGACGGGGTCGTCCCCGGCGGACGGCGGTGTTCAGATAAGGATGAAGAGTGAGGCGGTGCGTTTTCTGAGTGATCTATGCCCGAAAACGACCGCCTCAACGGATGTTTGGACGAGATTGAGTTAGGTTTTGTGGAGCGAGAAGCGACACCGCG
>NZ_JAYEZM010000015.1:0-30920 GCF_037031205.1 Natronomonas amylolytica
TATTTAGAGAAGTAAAACGACGTACTTCTTCGTTTAGTAATAGTTTCAGCAACGTGCAGCCGACGACAGCAGAAACATGGCTGCAAGCCTTCGCCGTCTGGTGGAATTCGCTTAACTAAACACGATGGGTTATCCGAGGGAATCCGTCGTCGCCTCGATTCTCACCTCTGTCTCTATGGTCGGTTTCTCGACGACTCCGCTCGTCGACCAGAATGAGGTCTCGCCTTAGTGTTCGACGAACTCGACGAGAACGCCACCGGTCGACCCCGGATGGAGGAAGGCAACCTCGTGGCCCCACGCCCCTCGACGGGGTTCCTCGTCGATGAGGTCGACGCCGACGTCCTCGGCGTTTTCGAGGGCGGCCTCGATGTCGTCGGTCTCCAGCGCGATATGGTGAAGGCCCGGCCCGTTGTTTTCGAGGTACTTCGAGATGGTCCCCTCCTCCTGCGGTTCCAGCAACTCGAAGTAGCCGTTGTCGAGGCCGAGGAACATCACTTTTAGGTCCTCGAACCGCTCTTCGTGAACGATTTCGCAGTCGAACAGGTCTTCGTAGAGAAATGCCAGTCCTTCGGCGTTGTCGGTGGCGACGCCGGCGTGGTCGAAGCGCATACCGGAGGCGTCGCCGGCCGACGCCAAATAGTTCGTGTTCCTATATTCCGGCGCGGTACTCGCCGAAGACGTCGCGCATGGCGTTGCAGATTTCGCCGGTCGTCGCGTAGGCCTTCACCGCATCGACGATGTAGGGCATGACGTTCTCGTCGCCCTCGGCGGCCTCCTTGAGGTCCGCCAGCGCGGCGTCGACGGCCTCGCTGTCGCGGTCCTCGCGGAGTTGCTGGACGCGCTCGCGCTGTTGGCGCTGTTCTTCCTCGCTGACCTCCTCGATGTCCTCCTTGGGGTCCTCGTCGACCTGATACTCGTTGACGCCGACGATGATGCGCTCGCCGGATTCGATCTCGCGCTGGCGCTCGAAGGCGACGTCCTGAATCTGGCCCTGCACGTACTCGTTTTCGACGGCCTGCCGCATCCCGCCGCGTTCCTCGATTTCGTCGAGAATCTCGAAGGCCTCTGCTTCGAGTTCGTCGGTCAGCGCCTCGACGTAGTAGGAACCGGCCAGCGGGTCGATGGTGTCGGCGGCGCCGGACTCGTGGGCGAGAATCTGCTGGGTTCGGAGCGCGGTCCGGACCGACTGTTCGGTCGGCAGGCTGAGTGCCTCGTCCTTGCCGTTGGTGTGGAGGCTCTGGGTGCCGCCCAGGACTGCGGCGAGTGCCTGATAGGCGACCCGGACGACGTTGTTCTCGACCTGCTGGGCGGTCAGCGTCGAGCCGGCAGTCTGGGTGTGGAACTTCAATTGCTTGGAGGCGGGCTTCTCGGCGTCGAAGCGCTCGTCCATCATCTTGTACCACATCCGGCGGGCCGCGCGGAACTTCGCGACTTCCTCTAAGATGTTGTTGTGCGCGTTGAAGAAGAAGGACAGTTGGGGGGCGAACTCGTCGACGTCGAGGCCGGCATCGAGGGCGGCCTCGACGTATTCGAGGCCGTCACCGAGCGTGAAGGCGAGTTCCTGTGCGGCAGTCGCGCCCGCCTCGCGGATGTGATACCCCGAGATGGAGATGGTGTTGAAGTTGGGGACCTCGTCGGCGCAGAACTCGAAGATGTCGGTGATGATGCGCATCGACGGTTCCGGCGGGAAGATGTAGGTGTTGCGGGCGATGTACTCCTTGAGGATGTCGTTCTGGATGGTCCCACGCAACTCCTCGCGGTCGACGCCCTGCTTGTCACCGACAGCGATGTACATCGCCAGCAGGACGGACGCGGGTGCGTTGATGGTCATCGAGGTCGAGACCTCGTCCAGCGGGATGCCGTCGAAGACCGTCTCCATGTCGTCCAGCGAGTCGATGGCGACGCCGGCCTTGCCGACCTCGCCTTCGGCCATCGCCGAATCGGAGTCATACCCCATCTGCGTGGGGAGGTCGAAGGCCATCGAGAGGCCGGTCTGCCCCTCGTCCATGAGGTAGTTGAACCGCTCGTTGGTTTCGGCGGCGGTGCCCATGCCCGCGTACTGCCGCATCGTCCAGAGGCGGCCGCGGTGCATCGTCGAGTAGACGCCGCGGGTGTAGGGTTCCTCGCCCGGGAAGCCGATGTCCTCGTCGTAGTCGAGGTCGGCGACGTCGGCCGGGGTATAGAGCGGGTCGACGGTCTGGCCGCCGGTATCGGTCGTGAACTCGTCTTTGCGCTCCCCGAAGCGGTCGACGGTGGGGCCGTAGGTCTCGTCTTTCCAGTCCTCGCGGCCCTCCTGGATGGCTTCGAGGTCGTCGGGGTCGAACATTATCGAAGAAAGGGGGTGGACGGGGCTTAAGGGTTGGCGGAGTTGTGGTGTAGTCGACAATCTCGGTCTGTCGCCTTTCCGGAGAAGTCAGTTTGAGCAGATGGCTGGCGTACTAGTACAGTTGTCTAACTCGTTGCAGAGTTCGGCCCCCGTTTTTTCGGTTGCACTTGTTGCGGACCCATCGAAAGTACATGAATTCGAATCCCACGTATCGCGGATGAAGTATCGGTCCTCCCCTTCGAATTCGAGAGCGATGATCGATTTTTGGGTATCGAATAGCTGGTTCAGATTGATACTGCTTCCGTCCCCGGAGAGGTTGGCGGTAGCCGTATCCGTTCGCGAAATCGCGCCACCGTCGTGGTACCACGCCCGAAGTTCCTTTCCGTCGAGACTTTCGTCCCCATTGAAAACGAACTTACCGCTGCCGTTAAACTGGGCTATCGACGTGTTAACGTTGCCGTTGGATGGTGCTTGGCACTCGACGGTAAACGCTCGCTCCGCGGAAACGCTGAAGCCAGTTCCGCCGGCCGATATCTCGACGACCACCTCTGCTGTCGTATCTTCAACGCAGTCTACATCGATTGTCACGGATGCATGGGCGCCAGGCCCGAAGTCGTCCGGTTCGTTTTCGTTGATGTCGACATCGTCGAAGGCTTCGTCACCGGTGAGTATCGTTACGGAGAACGTATCTATGTCGGCGGCGAACTGATTCGTCGCTTTGAAGAGATTCGTCGTCCCATCGGCGGAAAGCGTCTCCGGCGGCGTTGCGTTCGGGTCGCCCTCGGGATATTGACTGTCTCCATTTGGATATCGAAGGCCGAGAAACGCCCCTGGGTCACCGACGACATCGATATCCACGTTCCGTTCGACCTCTGCCGAGGTGAAGGCGTTCGAGCCGATTACCAGACTCCCGCTGGCGGTGAACGCACCCATCGAGGCGAGAACGCTTCGGCGGTTCATTCCTCGCTCACCTCGTATCTCTCGGAGCCGATACGGTTCCGTGCGGCGTCGTAGGTGTGAACCACAGCAGAAACAGCGAACAGCGCGACGAGAATGACCGCCAGCCCGAGCCCGGAGAGTTGGGCGAAGGGGAACACCCCCAACCACACGGCAGCGGCGAGCGCCGCCCCCACCGCCGACAGCCCGAGGTAGTACTCGCTCCAGGGGATGTCGTTGTGCGGGACGAACTCCAGATACATCTGGACCTCCTGTGCGTTCTCGGTCAACTCCACCTCCCCGCGCATGTGCTCGTACTCGATGACGCCGGCCTCTTCGAGCTTCGGCAGGTGGTTCTGTCGGAGCGCGGTGTAGACGCGCTTTCGTTCGGTGCTGTCGATCTCGGCCGTCGACGTGTCGTTCTCCCACGCGGTGACGTGGTCGACGAGCTCGCGTAGCTCCACGCGTCGCCCGTCGTGTTGCTTGAGATAGTGCAGCGCACAGCGGCGCCGGTCGTTACTGAGCACCTCGAAGACCTCGTCGCGCGGCAGCGACGAACCGGTCTCCGAGGCCGACAGCGAATCGGAGATAGGCGTCCCTTTCAGACTCATGTTTCCCCACCCAAGGGTCGGTTGCGTCTGACGACTGGCACACTTATTAATCCTTGGGGTCGTTTTGCGGCTCGAGGGAGGTTTGGGACACAAAATCGGCTGCAGTATGCTGGTTTCGAATACTATCTACTTACTTCCCTGGTGATTAAAGCCATTCATTTATAAGTGGGCTCTGTCGACCGATTCGTGGGCGTGTACGGGCCTCTGAGCGGGATTGCACAGTCCGCCGCTACGGATTATAATCGGTGATTAAACGGATTTACCGGTAGTTCAGGATTGGGCTGTGAGCGATTCAGCCCCTTCGTGTCCGTTCGCAGGTCGGGGCTGTGTTCGGTTCTGCCAGTGCATACAGAAGGGGGGATAGGTGCATGGGTGAGATAAGCGCGGAACCACGGCGCGACGCTCGGTCGGTCGATGCGATACCCGTCGTGGGGGCGTGGGGACGCGCGGAACACAAGGTGAACTCAAAATGGAACGACGCAAATTCCTGATCGGTGCGGGTAGTGCAGCAGTGGGAGCAAGTGCGCTCGTCGGCTCGGGCGCGTTTACGAGTGTTAGCGCGAATCGTGATGTTAATATCAAAGTGACGGGTGACGCGAGCGCATTCCTCGCGATCGAGGCTGAAGACACTCCGAATGCCGACGAATACGTCCACACGGAGAGTGACGGTACTGTTTATCTTGAATTCAGAAACACTGACGAAAAAACGAACACCGACGGTGAGGGTGCTGGAAGCGGGATGAACAAGGACGCATCCACGATCTTCGACAATCTGCTCAAGTTTACGAACCAAGGAACGCAGGAGATTCGCGTCGGTGAGGTTGATCCGAGCGGTCACCCCGGTTCGTTCTATGCTGAGAACACCCAAGGAGACGGCTCGGGAAGTTCGTTTGACGTTGACGACTGGCCCGAACCTGCAACTAAGATCGGGGTTGGTGAGTCGATTACGAACGTTGGTTACTGGATTAGTAACCCCGAGGACGCCTTTAGCGGTGATAGTACCCAGTTCACCGTGACGTTCAAAGCCACCCGCGTCGGCGGGAACCAAGACTGACCACCAGATAGGTCTCACAAATGAAACGGCGTAGATTCCTCGCAGGCGCGGGTGCCCTTGCCGGGGCCAGCGGGCTCACAATCGGCTCCGGTGCGTTCACCAGCGTCAGCGCTGAGCGAAGTGTCTCCATCGCAGTTACCGACGACTACGGAGCATTCCTGAGACTGAAGCCGCTCACAGACGCAGGTATTGATAGCGATCCGACTGGTCGCTCATCAACTCCTGGGGATAAGGTCCGGTTCGACATCCCTGGTGTGTACGGCGGCGAAAATCAGGAGGCTGAAGGGGTGGCTCCCGACTCTGTCTATGAGTTTCACGATTTATTACGGATCAAAAACCAAGGAACTCAGGAAGTGACAGTGCAGAGCGAATACCACGGTGGGGCGCTCGAAGAGCTGGCGCTCGTAACTGACGAGGGACGCTTATCTGAGGACCCTCCCAGTCTTCAGGTCGGTGATAGCATTGATGTCGGTCTCTACATCGATACACACGGTTCCGATACCGGTGATTACGATGAGACACTAACAATTGTCGCCGAACGCGCCGGTGGCAATCGAGACTAGCACAGCAGCAAGTAGTAGCCGAGTAAAGGCCTCGGTTACCTCTCGGCGTACTACTTGCCCTAATCCACGCTGGCGCACGGCGGTTCGATTCCGCCGGTGGGTTTCCACGAAGCCAAATATGCAGGAATAATAAATGAGGAGAGTACTCGTCGCTTGCCTTCTCGTCTTGGCGATAGCTGGCCTTGTAGTCTCTACCACCGGTGCAGAGGTCGTAACCCACCAACAGACCGATGTCCTCGAACTCGAACCCGCAGGTGAGGGCACCTACACCCAGATAGACGACGACACCGGCGAAATCCAGATTATCCTCACCGAGGAGAACCCGAACCTGAACGCCGAAGGTGTCAACCCCAATGCCGTCACCGATATCGGCCCGGTGTTCACCGTCGAGAACGTCCTCGAACAGCGGAGCAACGCGACGGTCTGGATTTCCCACGACAGCGACGCCGTCGAGTTCTACGTTCCGGGTGAGGGGGCCGTCGAGAGCCAAGCCGATGGCGTGTTCATGACGCCCGGCGATTCGGCGACGATAGCGATGCGCGTCGACACTCGTGAGACCGACGAGGTCGTGCTGGATTCCATCGACGTGATGGCGGTCCTTGACCCCGCTATCGAGACCGAAGGCTCTGGGGATGTCACCGAACTCCTCTCCGTAGATGACTTCGAGGACGATTCGGACACGGAAACACCCGAGTCGACGGAGACGGATACCGAGACGGAGTCCGCGACCGAGGCACCCGAAACGGACACGCCGGCTCCGAACCAGTCACAATCGACACCGGTTCCGACGGCGTCGGACGACTCGACGCCCGGCGATGGGACGACCGAAACCGACGACCCGGTCGCCGAGCAGGCTGGTCTCGGCTCCCCGGCGTTGCTCGGTATCGCCCTCCTGCTCGGAGGCGTCGTCGCCACGATGCTGCTGTTCCGGCGACTCACCGGACCGTAGCCGTCGGCGTTTCGAGCCCCGATATCGGACGTTCTTTTTACCGCATTCGCCTCGAATTGAGAGGTGATGAGTGACGCGACGGCCGATTCGTTCCTCGGTGCCCTCCGGAAGCGTGCCCGGTTGGGCGATATCGCGCTCTTGCTTTCGGTCCCGTTCGTCCTCGTTGGAGTCTTCTCGCTGTCACTCGCGATTCGGCGGTCGCTGACCTTCGCCTATACGGACCCTACGCTGTTGACCGCCTACACGTCGGCGTTCGTCCACCTCGATTCGACGCACCTGCTGGTGAACGTGGGGGGCTACCTGCTGGTCGCGCCGCTGGCGTACCTGTTGAGCCTCCTGGCCGGTCGGCGCCGCCGGTTCTGGGTCGCCTTTACCGTCTTCCTCGCGGTGTTTCCGGCCGCGCTGTCGTACCTGAACCTCGCTATCGTCCGGCCGAGCGTGGGCTACGGTTTTTCGGGCGTGCTGCTGGCTTTCGTGGGCTACCTCCCGCTCGCGTTGGCGGATTTCGTCGAGGCGCAGTTCGACGCCGACGTCCGCGCGACTCGCTCGCTCGCACCGGCGCTGTTCTTCGTCGGGCTGGCGCTGGCGGCGGTGCTGAGCGTCCGGTCGCTCGTGACTGCTGGGCTCGCGGTGGCGGCGTTGCTGTCGGCGCTGTTGTACGCGCTGCCGGCGTTCGACGAGCGGACGCGGCTCCGGTCGAACGTTCGGGCGGCGGCGAGCATGACGGGACACTTCGAGCTGTTCACCGTCGCCGTGGTGGCCTTCGTGGCGTTCCCGTTCGTGGCGTTCCCGGCCGATTCGACGGGGGACGGCAGCGTCGTCAACCTCTACGTCCATTTGCTCGGCTACGCGCTGGCGTTCGTCGCGACGTACGCGAGCATTGAGGTCGGCGTCCGGCTTCCCGGCGGCGAGGCGTGGGTGTGAGCGCGCAGGTCGGCCGAGGCCGTCCCGCCCGGTGAAACGCTTTTCCCAATCGCCGACGAGGTCTCCGGTACGTGTCGCTTCGAGACTACGCCACCCGGGGGGTGGAGGTTCTTCTGGTAGCGGTGCTCGTCTCGCTCATCGCGGGGGCCGCGCTCGGCCAGCCGATACTACTCTCTTTCGTCGAGACGGGAAGCATGGAGCCGACGATGGAACCCGGCGACGGTTTCGTCGCGATTCCCTCGCCCGTCGCCGGCGACATCGAGGAGGGCGACGTGGTGGTCTTCGAGGCCCAGAACCTCAACGGGGGCGGGCTGACGACCCATCGCGTCGTCGGCGAGACCGAGGCGGGCTACATCACGCGCGGCGACGCCAACCCCTTCACCGACCAGGACGGCGATGAGCCGCCGGTAACGGAGGGGCAAATCGTCGCCGTCGCCCTGCAGGTAAACGGCGAGGTGGTCGTCATCCCGGAACTCGGGACGGGTGCCCAGACGATGCGAGGGCTCGTCGAGGGGCTGCAGTTCCGGCTGGCACAGTTGTTCGGCACGCGGGCGTTCCTCGGGACGCAGGGGCTGGCGCTGTTGCTGTCGGGAATCGGCCTCGCGGTGCTGGTCTTCGGGTTCCTCTTCGACGACGAGCGACGGGGCCGCGTCGTCGAGCGCAGCCGGAACCGCGAAGGGGTTTATAACCCCCGACGGCTGGTCCTCGCGATGGCGGTGTTCCTCGCGCTCGTTTCGGGTGGAACGATGGCGGCGATGTCCGATACTCAGGAGTACGGCATGGTCAGTGCCTCCTTCGATTCGGAGAACCCGACGACGGTGCCGACCGGCGAGGAGCGCAACCTGACCTATCCCGCGCTCAACGGGGGCCAACTCCCGGTCTATGCCTTCTATTCGCCGGCCAGCAGCAACGTCGACGTCAAGCCTCGGTCGATGCGGATGGACCGCGGCGAGCAAGAAAACGTCACGGTGACCCTGCAGGCGCCGCCGGAGACGGGGTATTATCCCCAGTACGTCACCGAACACCGGTACTTCGCGGTGCTTCCCTACGGGTTCGTCGCGTGGCTCTACGGCGTCCATCCGTGGCTGCCGACGGTCGTGACAAGCGCCGTGATGGGTGGGGCCTTCCTCGCGGTCGGCCTACTCGTGGTCGGGGCTTCCCCGATTCGGACACGGGAGCGCTCGCGGGGGTCGTGGCTGTGAGCGGTGGCAACCCTTTTATTTCCCGCCGATAATCGAGGAGACGATGGGAATGTGGGGGGTTCGTGCGAGGGCATCGCTCGATGACTACTTCGCTGTCGCAGTCGTGGCGCTGCTCGTCGTCGGGGCAGTCGGTGCTGCGGCCGTCTACACGGCACACGTCGACCCCGGCACCGAGACGCGGACCGAGGAGGTCGGCGCGTGGCAGTCGACGGCCGGCTACGACCACCGGGCGACCGTCACCGCTGAGAACCGGGTGTTCCCGGTGGGGACGACGCTCGAAAACCGGAGCGTCTACTACACGAACGTCGCGCCGGAACTCAACGGGTCGTTCAGCTACGGCTTCGCGGGCGGCGGCGAACTCGACGTCGAAGCCGAGACGACGCTCGTCATCCGGTCGGTCGGCGAGGAGGGCGCGGTCTTCTGGGAAGTGACCGACCCGCTCGACGAGACGTCGACGACCATCGGTCCCGATGGAACGGCGACGACGGCCTTCTCCCTGAACGTCTCCGCGGTGCGTGCGGAGGTCGACGCCATCGAGGAGGACCTCGGAGCGTCGCCGGGGTCGACCGAGGTTCGAATCGTCACGAACGTCACCGCGACGGGGACGGCAGGCGGTTCCGACGCCAGCCACGAAGCGGGCTACGTGATGACCATCGACCCCGGTGCCGACACCTACTCGGTCGAGGCACCGAGCGGGGACACCGAACGCCATCCTCACACCGGAACGGTGACCGTCGAGCGGGAGTACGGCCCGCTTCGGAGCATCGGTGGCCCGGTGCTGTTGCTGCTGTCGCTTTTGGGCCTTGCGGCGCTCGGCGTCGCCCGAAGTCAGGGGGCTCTCGCCATCAGCGAGGCCGAACGCGCCGCGCTGGCGGCCGAGGCCGAACGCGAGGAGTTCGAGGAGTGGATCTCGACCGGGCGCGTTCCCGAGTCCGTTCGGACGCGGGATGCGGTGGCCGTCGACTCGCTGGCCGACCTCGTCGACGCGGCCATCGACAGCGACCGGCGCGTCATCCACGACCCCGAGGACGACACCTTCCACGTCATCGACGATGGGCTCCGCTACGAGTACGTGCCGGACCACGAGAAAATCGACGACATGGACGGGACCGGAGGACTACTGGAGACGGTCGCGTCGACTGGAGCCGTGGCCGCCGACGATGATGAAGGAACGCCGGAGGATGCCGCCCCGGAAGACGAGTCGTCGTCGGCTGACACCTCGGAGTAGGACACGCCGTCGAACGGACGTCCGGCTTACCTCCCGGTATCGTACTTGTAGGTCGCCTCGTCGGGGTCGATGCCGAAGTCCTCGGCGTCCTCGTCAGGGTCGGTTTCTTCGGGCGGTTCGGTCTCGGCCGCCCGCTTGAACCGCTCGCGGAGGTGGTCGGGCATCTCGAAACTGTCGGTGTCGATGCGCATGGGAACGGCCTCCGGGTCGAGCGACTCGCGTTTGGCTTCGAGGCGGTCCTGCAGTTGGTCGGGCAGCGCGTCTTTCGGGACGCCCTCGAAGCCGAACTGCGCGAGGTAGTCGTGTTCGCTCGTCAGCGAGAAGACGTGGCCGAACCCCTCGGCTTCGGCGCTGTCGACGAGGCGTTCGATGACGTGGGCGCCGACGCCTTGGCCCCGCCAGCCCTCCAGCACGCCGATACTGGTGAGTTCGCAGACCTCGTTGCCCGCCTCGTCCTTGTGGACGCGAATCCGACCGAAGCCGGCCCGGGCGTTCGATTCCTCGTTGACGGCGATGACGTAATCCCGCGACCGGAATGCCGTTTCGTCCAGCCCCATCTCCTCGATGTGGTCCAACAGCCAGGCCTCATCGCGGTTGCGTGCATCCCGGACGTACATACGCGTCCCTATGAGTGGGTGACGCAAAACGGTTCCCCTGCCGTGAGAAAACGAGAAACAGATTTCGTGTTTTCGGACGGAAGAAAACTACTTGCCGTCGGGTGCGAACACGTGACAGTATGGAGTCCCTCGAGGAGTTCGACGAGGTGGTGTACGGCCCCGACGAGTCGTTCGTCGAGTCCACCAACGTCAGGGCGTTCATGGACGAGTACGGCATCGACGACTACGAGGCGTTAATCGAGCGAACCACGTCGGACATCGACGGTGTCGACCAGTCGGGCGTCGAGTGGTTCTGGGACGAGTTGCCCGACTACCTCGGCATCGAGTGGTACGAAACCCCCGACGCGGTCCGGGACGACACCGACGGCCCGCAGTTCACCGACTGGTATCCGGGCGGGAAACTCAACATCGCCCACAACACGGTCGACCGCCACGCCGCCCGCGGTTCGGAGATCCGCAACAAGGTCGCCTGTCTGTGGGAAGGCGAGGACGGCGAGGTCCGGAACTTCACCTACCACGAACTCGCGCGCACGTCGAATCAAGTGGCCAACTATCTCGAATCCGTCGGCGTCGAACAGGGCGATACGGTTGCCCTCTACATGCCGATGGTGCCGGAGGTCATCTCGATTCTCTACGGCTGTTTCAAGGCCGGCGCCATCGCCGTGCCCATCTTCTCCGGGTTCGGCGTCGAGGCGACCGCGACCCGCATCGAGGACCCTGAGGCGGACGTGCTCTTCACCGCCGACGGCTTCTATCGCCGCGGCGACGAGGTGACCCTGAAGGATACCGCCGACGAGGCCATCGCGGAGGCCGACCACGACGTGACCGACGTGGTCGTCTACCGGCGCTTCGAGGGTTCGGACCCGCCGTTGACCGACGGCCGCGACGCCTACTGGGCCGATACCGTCGCCGAGGCCGACGACGACTACGAGACCAAGGAACTCGCCTCCTCGGACGAGTCGATGCTGCTGTACTCGTCGGGGACGACGGGCAAGCCGAAGGGCATCGTCCACACCCACGCTGGCGGGCAGGTACAGCCGGCAAAGGAGGTCTTCTTCGGCTTCGACCTCAAGCCCTCGGACCGCTTTTTCTGGGTTTCCGACATCGGCTGGATGATGGGCCCGTGGCAACTCATCGGGACGCATACCTTCGGCGGGACGATGGTGATGTACGAGGGGGCGCCGGACTACCCGAACCCGGACCGCTTCTGGGAGATGATTGACCGCCACGACGTCACGCAGTTCGGCATCTCGCCGACCGCCATCCGGGCGCTCCGAAAGCAGGGCGATGAGTGGGTCGAGGACCACGACCTCTCGTCGCTTCGACTGCTTGGCTCGACGGGCGAACCGTGGGACCCCGAATCGTGGATGTGGTTCTACGAGGAGGTCGGCGGCGGCGACACGCCCATCATCAACATCTCCGGCGGGACCGAGATTTTCGGGTGTTTCCTGATGCCGCTGCCGAACCAGCCGCTGAAGCCGTGTACGCTCGGCGGGCCCGGTCTGGGGATGGACATCGACATCGTCGACGAGACGGGCCAGTCCGTCAAGGAGGACAACGAGCGCGGCTATCTGGTCGCCCGCGACTCCTGTCCGTCGATGACCAAATCGCTGTGGCAGGGCGACGACCGCTATCTCCACGAGTACTGGTCTTCCTTCGAGGACCCGCCGATGTGGGACCACGGCGACTGGGCCCAGAAGGACGAAGACGGCTTCTGGTACCTCCACGGCCGCGCGGACGACGCGCTGAACGTCGCCGGCCGCAAAGTGGGGCCGGCAGAAATCGAGGGCGCACTCATCGAGCACGAGGCGGTCAATCAGGCCGCCGCCGTCGGCGTCCCCGACGACACCACGGGGACGGCCGTCGTCACCTACGTCGTCCTCGAACCGGGCTACGAGGAAAGCGACGACCTGCGGGAGGAACTCCGCGCGAAGGTCGGCGAGGAACACGGCAAGCCGTTCAAGCCCCGTGAACTGCTCTTCGTCGACGAGTTCCCCAAGACGCAGTCGGGCAAGATCATCCGCCGGGCCATCGAGGCGACCTACACCGGCGAGGACCTCGGGGATATGTCCTCCATCGAGAACCCCGGCGCGCTCGAGGAAATCGAGAACGCGCGATAGCCCCGTAGCGGCCGACCACATCGCCGAGCAGTACTTCTGACGGCGGTCTTCCTACGGACGTTTCCGGTTCTCCTGAACGCGAGTAAAAGGACCACCCGGATGGGTGGGAGAGCGAAGCGAGGGGTCGACCTAGTCGTGTTCCGATGCTGTACGGTTCGTGGAGTGGGTATGGTGGTAGACTACTGCACCACCTCCGTTAGTGTGTGGTATGTGGTAGCATGGTATATATCTTCTGCCGCTCAGACGTGTTCGTCGAGGAAGTCGACGATGGCCCGGTTGGCCTCGATGCGGTTCTCGAGTTTCGTGAAGCCGTGGCCCTCGTCCTCGAAGATCAGCTTCCGGACGGGAACGCCCTGTTTTTCGGCCTCCTCGGCTATCTGTTCGGCCTCGCCGACCGGAACGCGCGGGTCGTTTGCGCCGTGGAGGACGAACAGCGGCGCTTCGATGGCCTCGATGTTGTTGATGGGCGATATCTCCTTCAGCAGTTCGCGGTCCTCGTCTAGCGAGCCGTATTCGGCCTCTCGGAGGTGGCGTCGCCACGAGCCGGTGTTCTCGAGGAACGTCACGAAGTTGGCGATGCCGACGACGTCGATGCCGGCGGCCCACAGTTCGGGCTGTTCGGTCAGCGCCGCCAGCACCATGAATCCCCCGTAGGAGCCGCCCTTGGCGACGAGTCGGTCGCCGTCGATTTCCGGCCGGTCGGCGAGCCACTCGGCAGCCATCTCGACGTCCGCGACGCTGTCCATCCGCTTTTCGACGTCGTCGAGGTGGGTATATTCGCGGCCGTAGCCGGTCGACCCCCGGACGTTCGGTTCGAAGACGGCGTAGCCGTGGGCGAGGAAGTACTGTTTGGTCGGCGAGAAGGAGGGCCGCCGCTGGCTTTCCGGGCCGCCGTGGATGTCGACAATCGTGGGCGCGCCCCCCTCGGGCACTTCGTGAGGAAGCGAGAGGAAGCCCGGAATCTGGCGGCCGTCGAAGGTCTCGTAGCGGACGAGGCCGGCCTCCACGAACGACTCCTCGGGAATCCCTGCCGTCGGCGCGCGGGTCCACCGCTCGGCCTCGCCCGTCTCGAAATCGACGACGTAGACGTTGGTGTTGACCGTATCCGCGGTGGCGGTGACGGCGAAGCGGTCGGCGTCGTCGTCGAAGGCGACGCCCCCGGAGACGCCGGCCGGGATGTCGGGGTCCGGGAACTCCTCGATATCGGTCGGGCCGGCGAGTTCGCCGACGGTCAGTTCGGTGTAGCCGTCGACGTTCCGGGAGTAGACCAGTCGGCCCGTCTCGTCGTCCAGGGCGATGCCGTCGAGGTTCCAGTCGCCCCCTCTCTCGACGGTCTCCAACTCGCCCGTCTCGGCGTCGAGGCGGGCCAGATACAGCGTGTCGGCGTCGAGGTCCGTACAGCAGTAGAGCGCGTCGCCGTCGGGCGCCCACGAGAGGCTCGAATACCGAATCTCCTCGTCGCTGTGGTCGGTGAGATGTGTCATCTCACTCGACTCGATATCGAGGACGTGAACGTCGTGGTCGAAACTCGTGTGGGCCTCGTGGACCAGCAGGCGGTCGTCGCTGGGCGACCAGCCGGCGACCGACAGCCAGCCGTCGCCTTTATAAATCATCTCGGCGTCGTCGCCCGTCACCTCGCGGTCCTGCACGTAGACGTCGAAGACCGACTCGTCGCGGCGGTTCGAGGCGAAGGCGAAGCGGTCGCCGTCGTGGCTCCAGCCGCCCCACCGGTGTTTCGCATCCGCGTTCGTCCAGTTCGTGATTCGGCCGTCCGCATCGAGGCGGAAGAGTTGCTGGCGCTCGTTGCCCCCCTCGTCCATCCCGAAGGCCAGTTCCTGCCGTTCGGGCGACCACGAGGCGAAAGTGACCCGCTCCTCGTAGAAGGTGCGCTGTTCGGGCCACTCGGCCGGGTCGGTCAGCGTCCAGACCTGCGGCGTTCCGGTCGTGTCCATCCGAAAGGAGAGGGTGCCGTCGGGGGCAAAGGAGGCCCCGAAGGCGCTCCGGATGTTGAGATACCGTTCGATGTCGTACACGTCCCGTGCGTGGGGTCGGTGGGTAATAGCGATTCGGCCGTCACGGTCGGGAGAAATCCCACGCCTTTTGAAACGGACCCTCGGAGCTACGAACCGATGCGCCGAGAACGAGAGGAGTCGGTCCCCGACGAGGAGCGGGAGGCGCTGCTGACCATCGCGCACGGCGCCGTCGTCACCTCCGGTGGCGTCTCCGGCCAGCGCGTCCTGATGACGGCGGTGGAGGTCATCCTCGCGCGGGGCCTCGGCCCAACCGCCTACGGGGTGTACGCGCTGGCGTGGCGCATCACCCAACTGCTCGTCAAGCTCGTCACGTTCGGGAGCGTCCCCGCCCTCCAACGATACCTTCCGGCCTACGAGGGCGACCCGGGCCGTCGCTCGGCCGTCGCGGGACTGGCCTACGCCACGACCCTGACGTTCGGGGCGGCGATAGCCGTCGGCATCTGGCTTGCCGCCCCGCAGATAAACGCTCTCACCGTGGCCCAGCCGTCGTTCGTGCCGACGATGCGCGCCTTCGGCGTCCTCGTCGGCCTGCTCGGTGTCGTGACGGTGGGGTCCGCCGTCTTCCGGGCGGTCGGCTCGGCCCGCGGCGAAGTGACGTTCAACAAACTGCTTCGGCCGGCCGCCCGACTGGTCGGCGCCGTCGCGGCGCTTGGGGCGGGCTACTCGGTCGTCGGGGTGGCCGGCGCCATCGTCGTCGCGACGGGCCTGCTCGCGGTGGCCGTCGTCCCGCTTTCCTCGCGGGTGACCGGCATCACCCCCTCGTTGCGCGGCGCCCGACGTGAGGCCGGCCGCTTCTACAACCACGCGGCGCCGGTCGCGATGAGCAGCCTGGGGAAGGTGTTCCAGAACCGCATCGACGTGCTGTTGGTCGGGGCGCTGCTTTCGGCCGTCGCCGCCGGGGTGTACAACGCCGTCCTCGTGTTGATAGCCATCGCGTGGATTCCACTTCTGTCGTTCAATCAGCTGTTGCCGCCGGTCGCCTCCGACCTGTACGCCGACGGCCGGACGGGGACGCTCAACGCCGTCTACTCGTCGGTGACGCGGCTGATAGTCACGACCGTCGTTCCGATACTGGCCGTACTCGTCGTCTACGGCCCGACCTACACGCAGGGGTACGTCCCCCTCGTCGTCTACCTCGGCGGCGTCTTCGTCGGCAGTGCCGTCGGTGCGACCGGGTGGCTCCTGATGATGACCGACCACCAGTACGCCCGGATGGCGCTGGACTGGCTTCTCGCGGCCCTCAACGTCGGCCTGACCTACGCGTTCGTCCTGCGGTTCGGCCTCGTGGGCGCCGCCCTCGGTACCTCGCTTGCCATCGCCATCCAGAACGGGATTCAGGTCCTCCTGTTGCGCCGCTTCGAGGGATTGTGGCCGTTCGACCAGACGTTCCTCACCCCGCTGGCGGCGGGCGCCGTCGCGCTCGCGGTGATGTGGGTTGTTCGACTCGCCGTGTCTGGCCTGCCGGCCGTCGCCGTCGGCGCCCTCGTCGGTACTCTCGCGTACGTGGCGAGCCTCCACGTCCTCGGCGTCGACCCACGGGACCGACTCGTCGTCCGTGAACTGGCCGACAGGTACGCCAGCGACCTGACGCGGTTGCTACCTCGGTGACCTGCCCTCGGCGTCCGGAAAATCGACCCCACCCCGATTCCCCATCCATTTTTGCCACCCGCCCTCGTCGTCGGTCGCATGCGAATCGCGGTCGTCTTCAGGTCCCCGCCGCCGCAGTCCGACCGTGACGGCGCTGCCCGCCTCAAACGGCTCGCGGTCGCCTTCGCCGACCGCGGCCACGACGTGACCGTCTACTGCGTCGGTTGGTGGGGCGAGGACACCCGCCGAATCCACCTCGACGGCGTCACCTACGAGGCGGTGGTCCACGACCGGCCCGCCCTCTTCTATACCCGCCTCACCGGCCTGCTGGCCCGCCACCGCCCCGATGTCGTCCTCGTCTCGCCGGACCCGCCGGGTACCGTCGTCTCGGCGCGAATCGGCGCCCTCACCGCCCGCGCGCCGCTGGTCTGTGACTGGTACGGCGACGAACCCGGCGCCGCCGATTCCGGATGGGCCGGGACCGCCGCCCGCCTGCCGGCCCGCGTCGTGACGCCGTCGGAACTCCAGCGCACACAGGTCCGGGAACGCGGCGCGTCGGGCGAGCGAACCGTCGTCGTCCCCAACGGCATCGACTTCTCGCTGGTCGAATCGACCGCTCCCGGCGAGCGCTGCGAGGTGGTCTACGCACGGGACCTCGACGAGGCGGCCAACCTCGAGAGCCTCCTGCTCGCGCTGGCGGAACTCCGCGGACAGGACGGCTGGACGGCGACGGTCGTCGGCGACGGCCCCGAGCGCGAGGCCTACGAGACGCAGGCCCGCGACCTCGCCATCGGCGACCGCGTCGAGTTCGTCGGCGACCTCGACCGCGAGGACCGAATCGCGGTCTATCGTGGCGCCCACACGTTCGTCCAGACGTCGCGACGGGAGGCCTTCGCCGACGAGTTGCTGTGGGCGCTGGCCGCCGGCTGTGTCGGCGTCGTCGAGTATCAGGAGGGCTCCAGCGCCCACGAACTCGTCGAGCGGCGCGAACGCGGCATCCGCGTCACCGACATGGAGTCCCTCGACGACGCCATCGCCGACGCGTGGACGTTCGAGCATCGCGACCTCGATACGGATTTCCGCGAGTTCGACCGCGACGCCGTCGTCGAGGACTACCTCGAACTGTTCCGCGAGTGCGGCGCCGAGTAACGCGTCTGCGGTCCCGGTCGCAAGTCCCGGGGCTCGAACGCCCAGCCGTACCTCTCGTGGCCGTTCGTCGGTCGGTTCGCCCCGAACCTAGTCGTCGACCGAGCCCTCCGTACTGGCCGAGGGGGTGAGCGCATCGGCGAGCGACTCGCGGAGGTTCTCGAGTTCCGCGACCTCCGCCCGGAGCTCTCCTACCTCCTCGCGCAACGCCTGCACGTCGTCTTCGACCGTCTCGACGCGGTCATGGACGTCTTCGAGCCCCGTCTCGAAGTCCTCTCGAACGCCGTCGAGGCGCTCGTCGAGCCTGTCGGTCCGTTCGCGCAGGTCCGAGACGTCCTCGTCGTGGTTCTCACGGACCGCGTCTACGTCGTCCCGAGTCGACTGGAGTCCCTCGTCGAGGGTCGCGAGTTCCTCTTCCATCCGGTCGATGAACGTCGAGGCGGTTCCGTGGTCGTCGAGGAGTTCCTCTAGCCCCGCCGTGTAGGCCGCGAACTCCTCTATGCGGGCACTGAGATGGTCGATTCTGAGTTCGAGGCTCCGTCTGGTCTCGGGGCTCCGTTCGTCGCCTGTGGACTCGGAATCGTCCTCCGCTTCGGTCCGATTTTCCGGCTCAGAGGTGTCGTATGGGCCGTCTTCGAGAGCGGCCTCTATCGTCTCCTCGCTCGCGGACTCCGTATCACCTCCCAACTCGGAGGTGTCGCCCCGCTTCTCCTCGAGAGCAACCTCGACTGTCTCGTCGTTCTCGGCTTCGGGACCGTCCTCTTCAGTCCCTACGTGTTCGCTCGCCTCGACGGACGAACTATCAGTGTCGTCCTCTACGTTGACCCGTTCGACGGCCTCCTCGATGGATTCCGGCGATGCATCGTCGAGAGCGCCGCCTTCAGGCTCCGGTGGGTTCTCGCCGGGCCCGCCGCCGTCAGTCTCCGGCGGTTCGAGGTTCGTGTTCGATGTCCCGTCGGCCGACTCCATCGCGTCCGAATCGTCCGGTTCGGACGATCCGCTGCCAAGTGACGGAATCAGCGAGGAAAACGACTTCGAAGGTCCGAAATCCCAACTCTCTATCGTAGACGATCGTGCGCCATCGTCGGTCTGTCGGGAAGCCCCTCGGGTGATGCCCGTTGCGACCTCCCGAATCGTAGGGGGGCCGAGTTGCACCTCTTCGACGGATTCGGACAGCGAGATTCCGTACTCGACCTCGACCGGTTCGTCGTCGAGCGGCTGCTCGATCGAGGCCCGCTGGGGGGTGATATCCCCCGAATTCGGCCCCTTCTCAGGGTTGAAGCAGACGGCCTCTATCGGGAGCGCCGCCGGGAACTCGTCGGTGACGTGGACGGTCGCCGGTTGCTCGTCGGTCGACCGGAGCCGGAGCGTTACGACGATTCCCTCGTCTTTGGTCGTGAATTCGCGGCTTACGACGACGTTTTCGTGCGATACTACGGTCTCGTCCGGACGAGTTTCGTTTCGTGTCATACCCCACCAAACCCATCCGCTCCATGGTTCCGGATGTATAAATAGCCCGAATAGCGTTTTCGCGTAGTGAAAATTCATTTCAACGTCCCTCAATTATGTATAATGCCTCTGCCGATGACATTCCTCACATAATTTGATATGTGGGTGGCAATATCTACCACTATGTCCTGGCGCGAGGCCGAACGGGAGTACACGGACGAGGTAATCGGGGAGACGACGATTCCGCGGCTGTTCTTCGATGCGGTCGACCGCTACGGGTCGGCGACCTGCCAGCAGTATAAAGGGGGTGTCCACGACCGGGCGCTGGTCGACGGCGGTATCGTCACCCCCGCGCCCGACGGGGCGTACGCCGACCTCTCGTATCGGGACGTCGCCGACATCGTCAAACGGCTGGCCGTCGGCTTCCGGGAGGTCGGCGTCGACCCACGGGACCGCGTGAGCATCTACGCGGATACGCGCATGGAGTGGGCACAGGCCGACCTCGCGCTCATGTCGGCCGGCGCGGTCGTCACGACCGTCTACACCGAATCGTCGGTCCCGCAGGTCGAGTACCTGCTGGATGACCCCGATTCGACCGGTGTCGTCGTCGAGAACGCGGAACTGCTGTCGACGCTTGCCGCGGCGGAGGACAACATCGACATCGACTTCGCCGTCCTGCTGGAGGCGGGGCCGGTCGAGACGGCCCTCGATGCCGACTGCTATACGCTCGACGAGGTCTACGAGATGGGTGCCGACGCCTTCGAGTCGGGGATGGTCGAATCGTGGGTCGACGACGGCGAGTGGACCGACCTCGCCAGCCTCGTGTACACCTCGGGGACGACGGGCGACCCGAAAGGGGTCGAACTCACCCACGAGAACTGGCGGAGTTGCATGAATCAGGTGCGCAAGCGCATTGGCCCTCGCCCCGACAAGCCCGAGGGCGTCCCGGTCCTGGAGGAAGGCAAGACCTCGCTCGCCTTCCTGCCGCTCGCCCACGCCTTCGAGCGGTCGAACCACTTCCAGAGCCTCGGGTCGGGCGTCACCCTCGCCTACGCGGGCAGCGCCGACACCATCGCCGAGGACATCGAACTGGTCGAACCGGAGTTGGCCGCCGCCGTCCCCCGGGTCTACGAGCGCATCTACAACGGCATCCGCGAGCAGGCCAGTTCCTCGCCGCTGAAAAAGCGCATCTTCGAGTGGTCGGTCGGCGTCGCACAGGAATACGACCGCGCCGAGAGCCCCTCGGCCCTCCAGCAGGCGAAACTCGGCGTCGCCGACCGACTGGTCTTCTCGCAGGTGCGGGAGTCCCTCGGGGGCAACATCGAGATGTTCATCTCCGGCGGCGGGTCGCTGTCGGCCGACCTTGCCCGGCTCTACCGTGCGATGGGCATCACCATCGTCGAGGGCTACGGCCTCACCGAGACCGCGCCGGGCGTCTCCTTCAACCCGCCCGAGGACATCCACATCGGGACGATGGGGCCGCCGCTGGTCGACGTGGCGGTCCGCCTCGACGACGAGATGGTCGCCGACTCCACGAAGGACGAAATCGACGGCGAGGTCGGCGAGTTGCTCGTCAAGGGGCCGAACGTCTTCGAGGGCTACTGGAACAAGCCCGAGGCGACCGCCGAGGCCTTCGAGGGCGAGTGGTTCCGGACGGGCGACATCGTCACCCGCGACGAGGACGGCTATCTCATCTTCGTCGACCGCCTGAAGAACCTCATCGTGCTGGATACGGGCAAGAACGTCGCGCCCGAACCCATCGAAGACGAGTTCGCCACCTCGCCGCGGGTCGACCAGATAATGGTCGTCGGCGACGACGAGAAGTTCGTCGCCGCCATCGTCGCGCCGAACTTCGAGGCGTTGCGGGACTGGGCCGACGAGGAGGGCATCGACCTCCCGGAGGACCCCGAAGCGGTCATCGAGACGGATGCGGCCCGGCGATGGGTCGACGAGGAAATAGACCGGGTCAACGAACGCCTCGCCAAACACGAGCAGATCAAGGCGTTCCGACTGGTCGCTCGGGAGTGGACCGCCGACAACGACCTGCTGACGCCGTCGATGAAGAAGAAGCGACGGAACATCCGGTCGGCCTTCGAGGCGGAGATAGACAGCATCTACGGCCGGGACCCCGCCGAGGCCACGACCGACTGAGACGGCCTGTCGACCCGCCACGCCGACGTACGGACTGCGGCTTTCGGGGGTTTCGGCCGGTGAGCCCAACGACTCGCTTAAAAGTCTGGTGGCCGAAGGCGTACGTACTACATGGGGGACAGTACGTCAGCGTTCGCCGACCTCGGCCAGCAACTCTTTCGTCGGGCGGTCGAGGCCTCCGGTCACTCCGTGTATTTCACCGACCGGAACGGCATCATCCAGTACGTCAACCCCGCCTTCGAGGAGACGACAGGGTACAGCGCGGCGGAGGCGGTCGGCCGGACGCCGCGCATCCTGAAGTCGGGCGAACACGAGGCGGCGTTTTATGGGGACCTGTGGGAGACCATCCTCTCCGGGAACGTCTGGCGGAACGAACTCATCAACGAGCGGAAGTCGGGGGACCGATACGTCGTCGACCAGACTATCGCGCCCGTCGAGGAAGACGGCGAGATAACCCACTTCGTCGCCATCAACGTCGATATCACCGACCAACACGAGTACGAGCGCCGCCTCGAACGGCAGAACGAGCGCCTCGACGAGTTCGCGTCGGTCGTCAGCCACGACCTCAACAACATGCTGACCGTCGCCAGCGGCAACGCCGAACTGGCACGGGAGACCGGCGAGTGCTCGTATCTCGACCGCGTCGAGGAAGCCCACGACCGCATGGAGGCGCTGACCGACGAGTTGCTCACGCTGGCTCGCTCCGGCCAGACCGTCGAGGACGAAGCGCCCGTGTCGCTGGCCGCGACGGCCCGGGCAGCGTGGAACACCACCGCGACCGGCGATGCGACGCTCGTCTGTGAGCACGCCGACGTCGAGATACTCGCCGACGATGACCGCTTGGCACAGATACTCGAGAACCTGTTTCACAACGCTGTCGAACACGGTTCGACGAACCCTCCTTCGGGGACTCAGGAGGACGCTGTGGAGTATGGCTCCACAAGCCCTCGCTCGCAGGCTCGCGAGGACGCCCCAGAACCGCAACCCGGCGACCTGACCGTCCGCGTCGGCATCGAGGGCGACACGTTCTACGTCGCCGACGACGGGGTCGGCATCGACCCCTCCGAGCGGCAGTCGGTCTTCGAAGAGGGGTATACGACCGGATCCGACGGGAACGGCTACGGCCTCTCCATCGTCAGGAACATCGTCGATGCCCACGGCTGGGAGATCGACGTGACCGAAAGCAAATCGGGGGGCGCCCGCTTCGAAATCTCCGGTATCGAGTTCGACGCCTGAACGCCGGTTCGAGGTCCCGTCAGTTCTCGGTGAACCGCTCGGGGTCGGCAGCGGCTTCGGCGGCCCGGACGGCGGCGACGTTCTCGGCGACGTCGTGGACGCGGACGATATCGGCGCCGCGCTCGGCGGCGATGGCGCTGCCGGCGACCGTCGAGGCCAGTCGCTCGTCGGGGTCCCCGCCATCGACCAGTCCGAACATGGATTTGCGGGAGTGGCCGACCAGAATCGGACAGCCGAGGGCACGGAACTCGTCGACGCGGCCGAGCAGTTCGAAGCTCTCGGCGGGGGTCTTCCCGAAGCCGAGGCCGGGGTCGACGATGATCTGCGAGCGGTCGAGGCCGGCCTTCTCGGCCAGCAGGACGCGCTCGGTCAGCGCGTCGATGGTGTCGTCGACGACGTCGTCGTACTCCACGTCGGCGCTCGGGTCGACCGGCGTCTCGATGGAATGCATCACGACGACGGGGGCGTCGTAGTCCGCGGCGACCAGTCGCATCTCGGGGTCTTCGAGCCCCGAGACGTCGTTGAGGATGTCGGCGCCGGCATCGAGGGCCGCCCGGCCCACCGCCGCCTTTCGGGTGTCGACGGAGACGAGGGCGTCGGCGTCGGCCAGCGCCTCGACGACGGGGACGACGCGGTCCCGTTCCTCCTCGACGGGCACGGGGTCGGCGCCGGGACGGGTGGACTCCCCGCCCACGTCGATGATGTCGGCGCCGTCCTCGATCATCGCTTCGGCCCGAGCGACGGCGTCCTCCAGGGAGTCGTAGCGGCCGCCGTCGTGGAAGGAATCGGGCGTGACGTTGAGGATGCCCATGACGGCGGTGCCGTCCTCCCACGGATAGCCGCCCGTCGCGGGGCTCTGCTGGATGCCCAGCGCTTCCCGAATCTCGGTGCCGATGGCGGGGAGGCCGTCGGGTTGGCCCTGCAGTTTCTCGCTGAGGCGCTTGAACTGCGAGAGGGTTCCCATCAGGACGACGTCGACCAGTTCGCGGTCCTGTGCGTCGAGGCCGGAGGTGGCACACTCGCCGCCGATGGAGAGCAGTTCCTGCTTGAGGTAGTCGGCCTGCCGGCGGCGGACGCGGGTCGCGAGCACGCGGTGGACGCCCTTGCCGCGCATGCGGTAGACGCCGCCCTCGGTGACGTTCGCGCCCTCCAGTACGTCGGCGGCGGTCTCGATGTCGGGCACGCGCTTGGGGACGTACTCGCGGGTCCAGCGGCGGCGGGCCTCGGCGACGACGAACAGCGACCCACAGACGAGGACGGCGTCGTTTTCGCCGGCGTTTCCGATGGCGGTTTCGACCGCGTTGGTGACCGACCCCACCGCGTCGACGGTCCCGGCAGCGTCCTCGAAGACGGCCGCCAGCGCGTCGATTGATTCGGCGCGCTCGAAGTCCGGCCGGCAGGTGTAGACGTGGTCGGCCGTCGGGAGCGCTTCGGCCATGCCGGCGTGGTCCTTGTCGCACATCGCGCCGAAGACGAGATGCAGGTCGTCGTAGTCGAACGTCGAGAGGGTCTCGGCGACGCCCTCGCAACTGCCGGGGTTGTGCGCCCCGTCGAGGACGACGAGCGGTTCCCGTTCCATCACCTCGAAGCGGCCGGGCCAGTGGGCGTTCCGGAGGCCACGTTCGATGTCCGATTCGACAACGCCACCGACCTGTCGGGCCAGCGCCGCCGCGACGCCGGCGTTCCGGGCCTGATACGACCCGAGCAGGGTGAGGTGAGTGCTCGCTTTCCAGTCGTCGGCCGCCAAATCCACGGCCTGTTCGATACCCTCGCGGCCGCGGTCGGTGACGCGAACGTCGGCCTCGTCGTCCTCGCCGACGCGGACCACGTCGCCGGCGACGTCCTCGACGGCGGCCAGCGCGTCACCGGTTGCGCCGGTGACGAGGGGGTTCGTTTCGGGTGCGACGGCGGCCTTGTCGCGGGCGATTTCCTCGACCGTATCGCCGAGGATGTCGGCGTGTTCGAGCGTGACGCTGGTGACGGCGGCGGCCTCGGCGTCGACGGCGCTGGTCGCGTCGTGCTTCCCGCCGATGCCGACCTCCAGCACTGCGATGTCGACGTCCGCGCGGGCGAATGCCCAGACGGCGAGCGCCGTCGTCGTCTCGAAGAAGGTGGGCGAGTGGCCGTCGGCGGCCTCGTCGGTGACGTAGGGTTCGACCGCCTCGACGAACTCGGTGACGGCCGCCTTCGGTACCTTGCGGCCGTCGATGCGGACGCGCTCGCGGATGTCGTCGAGGTGCGGCGAGGTGTAGAGGCCGACGCTGTGGCCCGCCTCGCGAAGGACGCGTTCGACCATGCGGGCGGTGCTGCCCTTCCCGTTCGACCCGGCTATCTGGACGACGCGGAGGTCCTCGTCCGGTGCGTCCACGTAATCGAGGAGGCGCCGCGTCGACTCGACGCCCGTCCGCGGCGAGTATCGGCGGAGGTCGAACAGGAAGTTCGCCGCCTCGTGGTACTCCATATTGAATGGATTGTGGGCGGCCGCTTTAGCGTGTCGAACCGGAATACCGGTCGTCGGGTCGATGGGGGTCGGGTTTCTATATGGTGGCGCCTGTGGTTCGTATATGGTCTCGGACACTCGACGCTACGGGGCATCCATCGCGTTCGTCTCCGGCCTGTACTCGCTGTGGAGCGCGTCGATGGCCTCGCGCATGGTGACGAGCGGTTGGCTCATGGGCCTCCTCGGCGTCGTCGTCATCGTCCACGGGGCCGTCCTCCTGACGCCCTACGCCGAACGACTCGGAAGCGCGAGCGGCCCGCTCATGGTCGTCTATTCGCTCGTGATGCTCCTCAATCAGGCGCTTCTCGGCACGGGCATGATGGACGACGGGAGCGGGATGGGCATGAACGGTGGCATGGGCGGGAGCGCGATGACGGCCGGCATGGGCTGGGATGCGGGCATGGTCGCCCTCGCCGTGTTGATGCTCGTCAGTGGCGTCATCATGACGAACGGCGACCCGGGCGATACGACCGGCGGTATGTGAGGGGTTGTCACCTCTCGCCGAACGTAGTCGACCTATCGTTTTTGACGCAATCATTAATCGGCATCCCGCTGAGGGTACTGTCGAAATGCTCGAACTCTACCAGGCCGACGACTGTCCGTACTGTGAGAAGGTTCGGGAGAAACTGATGGCGTTGGGCGTCTCGTATATCAACCACAACCCGCGTACCGCCGGCAACGGCGTCCGAAACCAGCAGGTACTCGAGGAGATGGTCTCGATCGGCGGCAAAGACGAGATTCCGTTCCTCGTCGACCACCAGCACGGCGTCGAACTCTACGATAGCGAGGCCATCATCGACCATCTCGAAGAAAACTACGCCTGAGACGGTCCGAAACGGTAGACCCGTTCGACAACAGGGCGTTCGTCCGTCGGCTCAGTAGAACTCCTTCTCGACGTCGCGAACCGCCTCGATGCGCTTCTCGATGGGCGGGTGGGTCGCGAACAGTTTTTCGAGGCCGCCGCGGTCGCCGCCGAAGATCGCCAGCGCGGCGACGTCGGAATCGAGGTCGGTGTCCCGGCCCTTTCCGGCGGCGCTGATCTTCTGGAGGGCGCTCGCCATCGCGTCGCCGCCGACGTGGCGGGCCGCGTCGGAGTCGGCGACGTACTCCCGATACCGCGAGATGGCGAGGACGAAGACCATCGTCACCGACTGGACGAGGATGGAGGCGATGTAGCCGACGACGATGCTGCCGATGCCGTCCTCGCCGGCGAAGGCGACGACGAAGTAGGCGGCCATCCCGAGCATCGAGGCGATGGACTGGCCCAACACCATCGTGATGACGTCGCGGTTGTCGATGTGGGCGAGTTCGTGGGCGAGGACGGCTTCGAGTTCGTCGTGGCTCAGCGTACGGATGAGTTCCGTCGAGACCACGACCGTGCCGGCACCGCGGCGGCCGACCGCGAAGGCGTTGGGGACACCCATCTGGGCGACCATCAGGCGCGGCTTGTCGAGGTCCATCTCGTCGGCGATGCGTTCGACCGACCGATGGATTTCGGCATAGCGGTCCTCGTCCATGTCCTCGGCGCCGGAACTCCGAATCGCGGCCCACTTGCCGAACTTGTACTGGAAACCGGCGAAGGCGATGGTGCCCAGGAAGACGATGGGCAGGCCGACGCCGTAGACTTCGACGGCGATGATGGCGACGAGCGCGTAGAACGCGAAGAGGACGCTCCCGACGAACGCCATCCGTGCTTTCAGTCCGATGTGTCGCATACGTGCGCCGGTTAGGGATTTCAGCGGATATGGCTTCCGGCCCGAATGCTAGCAAGGGACGTGGATAACTCACAATACATAAGTTGGTTCGCGTCCCGTTCACGGATATGCGAAGCCACGTGCTCGTCGGTGGGTCGCCAGCGACTACCCGCGAGCACGCCGGTTCGGTCGCTTTCTCCAAAGGCAAACGTCCGTAGGCAGGTCTCCGGCGGGCGTGGCGCCCCCGTCGGAGGTCGCTTCCGGACGCACCGCCTTCGATTACCGACTCCCAGCACCCAACATGACACACGACACGTTCACCGGCGTCTTCCCTGCGATGACGACGCCGTTCCACGACGACGAGAGCATCGACCACGAAACCCTCCGCGACCACGCCCAGCGACTCGAAGCCGCGGGCGTCGACGGCCTCGTACCCGTCGGCACCACCGGCGAATCGGCGACGATGACCCACGACGAACACATCGACGTCGTCGAGACGGTCATCGACGCCGTCGACGACGTGCCGGTCATCGCCGGCTCCGGCTCGAACAACACCCGCGAGGCGCTGGAACTCTCCGAGCGCGCCGCCGACGCCGGCGCCGACGGCCTGCTGCTCATCTCGCCGTACTACAACATCCCCGAACCCGACGGGATGGAACACCACTTCCGACAGATCGCCGACGCCGTCGACCTGCCGCAGATAATCTACAACGTCCCGGGCCGGACGGGCCGAAACATCGCCGTCGAGACGGCCGTCTCGCTGTCCGAACACGAGAACATCGTCGGTTACAAGGCCGCAAGCGGCGACCTCAATCGCGTCAACGAGGTCATCGAGCGCACCCGCGAGGAGAACTTCGCGGTCCTGTCCGGTGACGATGCGCTGACCCTGCCAGTCATCGCACAGGGTGGCTCGGGCTGTATCTCCGTGGCCGCGAACGTCGAACCCGAACGCACCGTCGCGCTGGTCGGCGCCGCCTTGGAGAACGACTTCGACCGTGCCCGCGACCTCCAGTACGAACTCGGCGACCTCTTCCGGACGCTGTTCATCGAGACCAACCCCATCCCCATCAAGGAGGCCATGGAGATGCGGGGGGTTCATTCCTCGACGATGCGCTCGCCGCTGTCGCCGCTCCAGTCGGAGAACCGCGAACGCCTGCGTGAGGTTCTGGACGACCTGGAACGATGAAACTGGTCGTCATCGGCGCGACGGGCCGGACCGGGACCGAAATCGTCGCCGAGGCCAGCGGCCGCGGCCACGACGTCGACGGCATCGCCCGTTCCGAGGATTCCATCGAGGACGTGCGCGTTCACACCAGCGATGCCCTGCCGGATTTGCTGGAGGAGGCGGACGCGGTCATCGACTTCACCGTCCCGGACGCGACCCGCGAGTACGTCGAACTGGTCGCCGAGGCCGGCGTCCCCTACGTCGTCGGGACGACGGGATTCGACGAGGGGGGAATCGACGCCCTCCGCGAGGCCAGTGAGTCGACGGCGGTGCTCAAGGCCTCGAACTTCGCGAAGGGCGTGCAGGCGCTCATGCAGGTCGTCGAGGCCGGCGTCGAGGCGCTGCCCGAGTACGACATCGAACTCACCGAAACCCACCACAACGGCAAGCGAGACGCCCCGAGCGGGACCGCGAACACGGTTCTCGACGTCATCGACGAGGTGTGGGCGGCGCAACGCGCCGCCGGAGAGTCGAGCGGTGATGAGCCGCGAGACCGCGACGAGGAACTCGACCGCACCCACGGCCGCGAGGGCGAGCACCTGCGTGAGGAAGACGAGGTGGGCGTCCACGTCCGCCGGGCCGGCAACGTCCGCGGCGAACACGAGGTCCTGCTCGCCGGCAACGACGAGGTGCTCACCTTGACCCACCGTGCGGAATCACGGCGCGTCTTCGCCGCTGGCGCCGTCGACGCCGCGGAGTGGCTGGCCGGCAAAGAGGCCGGCTGGTACGACTTCGAGGACGTGCTGTAGCCGCCGCGGTGCCGCCTCGCTGAAAACCCTCACCATCGCCCTCCATGAATCCGACCGGTCGCCGACCCGAACTCCTCGCGGCCCTCCTCACGAACGCGGCTCCCCTCGTGGGCGTCGCGTTCTTCGGGTGGTCGCTGGCCGCAATCCTCCTGGTCTACTGGTTCGAACTCGGCGTGATGCTGGTGCTTGCCGCCGTTCGGGCCCTCTTCGCGCAGTTGCCGCCGCAACACCCGAGCGATGGGCTCGTGGTGGGCGCGACGCGCCACAAACGCGGCGGGCTGTCTGTCCCGTGGACGGCCACCGAGATTCAGGTTGCCCACCTCCCCGTACTCGTCGTGGCGGTCCCGGCCTTCGGCGCCGTCTGGTTCGTCGCCGGCGGGGTCGGTTTCGCGGGGCTCGATGCGGCTGGGGTAGCCTTCTCGGAGGAGAACGCGGCGGCCGGACTCGCCATCATCGGCGCCGCCGTCGGCCGGAGTATCGAGACGCTGTACGGCTACTTCCTCGTCGGCCGCCACCACGAGGTCAACGCCCAACTGGCCCTGCGGACGGCCGTCTGGCCGATTCTCGTCGTCGGGATGGTGCTGTTCTTCGGCGGGGCGGGGGTCGCCGCCGGCGTGCCGCCGGTCGCACTTCTCGGTGGGGTCGTCTGCGTGAAACTCCTGTTGGACCTCGCGAGCGTCTACCGCGACCGTCTCGAGGCCTTCGACGAGCGGACCTACATCTCCTTCGGGTGGGCGACCGACACTCCGGCGTGGCCCGCTATCGACGAGGAGTTGTCCGAACCGGTCGAGGTCGTTCGCCCGCGCCCGGCGGGTGTCCTCCTCGGGGGCGTGGGTCGGGGCCTTCGCTCGCCCGCCGTCGCCCTCTCGGGAATCGTCGGCCTCCTCGCGGTCCTCCTGACGCTCGCCAGCGGCGACCTGACACTGCTGTGGATTTTCGGCGGCGTCGCTCTCGTCGTCCTCGTCGTCCTCGCGGCCGTCGGCGTACTCGACCGGGCCATCCGCTACCTGACGATGGAGTATCGGGTCGGCGACGACCTCGCTGTCCTCGGCTACGACCGACTCCTCCGAGAACCCCAGTGGCGGGTGCCGACCTGGAAAGTCGAGGCCGCCGACGCGCGGGAGACGGTCGCCGACCGGCTGCTCGGGACCGAGACGCTCGTCGTGAGCCACGACAATCGGACGATTCGCATCCCCGCCGTTCCCGACGCGGAGGCACTTCGGTCGACCGACGAAACGAACTGAAAACGCGCCCGTTCCAACAGAGCCAAGGCCTGCGTTTCCGAGCATACTCCCAATGAGTGCGCTCGAAAGCGACATCGTGGAACTGCAGCGGCGCAAGGAAGACGGACTGACGGCTGAGGCGGCCGGCGACGAGGAGTACGCCGTCCTCGAAGAGTTCCTGCAAGCCCTCGAAGCCGGCGAGGTCCGTGCCGCCGAGAAGCGCGACGGCGAGTGGCAGGCCAACGAATGGGTCAAGCAGGGCATCCTGCTGAACTTCACCCTCCGGGACATTCAGAGCCACAACTACGGCGGCGTCGACTACCACGACGTCCTGCCGCTTCGCGACACCGAAGACCTGCCGGAGCGCGGCACCCGGAACACGCCCGACGGAACGGTCATCCGCCGCGGCGCCTACGTCGGCAGCGACGCGATTCTCATGTCCCCTGCCTTCGTCAACATTGGCGCCCACATCGGCGACGGGACGCTCGTCGACTCCTGTGACACGGTCGGGTCGGCCGCTCAGATCGGCGACGACGTGAAACTCGGCGCGAACACGCTCATCGGCGGCGTCCTCGAACCCGTCGAGGCAGCCCCCGTCATCATCGAGGACGGCGTCTCGCTCGGTGCCGGCTGTCGGGTCACCTCCGGCTTCGTCGTCGGCGAGAACAGCATCGTCGGCGAGAACACGCTCCTGACGCCGCGTATCCCGGTCTACGACCTCGTCGAGGAGGAGGTCCTCTACGGCGAACTGCCGCCCGAGCGGCGGGCCTTCACACGCTTCGTCGAATCCAGCGTCGGCGACCACGACCTCTTCGACGGTGGGGCTTATAAGCCGGCCGTGGTCGCGACCGACGTCGAAGAGGAGACCCTCGAGGCAACCCAGCGCGAGGACGCCCTACGCGATAACTAAACTCAGTCGGCGGTTTCTCCTGCTTCCTCGTCGGCTTCAGTCTCGGCCTCGGCTTCTTCGGATTCGTCCTCGGTGTCGGCTTCCTCGTCCTCGATTTCGATGGTCGTCGCGTCGGCCATGTCGTCGTCATCGTCGGCACCTGTGCCAATGGAGAACTTGAACGCGAAGCGGTCCTCGTCGACGACGGTGCCGACGGCGGCCCCGAGGGGGCCGAGGCTCGCCCCGAGCATCGTGCCGATGGGGCTGGTCTTGTCCCGTTTTTGGTCGCTCATAGCCGTTCCTCCGTGTCTAGACGGCTGAAACGTTTCGGTCCGTGTGAGTGGTAGTGTTCAGATAAGCTGATTCCATGCGAAGGCGAATGCTCGAAGCCAATCGTCGGCGGTGTCTGCTTCGGCGTTGCTGAAACAGTTCGAAAAGCTGGTAGTTCGTCGTTTTATCTCACGAAAGACACGTTCGGCGCTGTTCCGATTTCCGTGTTTTTCGTATC
>NZ_JAYEZM010000016.1:0-9950 GCF_037031205.1 Natronomonas amylolytica
CTTTCGAGAAGTAAAGCGGCGTACCTCTTCGTTTTCAAACACGTTCAGCCACGTGAAGCCGACGACCGCAGAATCGTGGCTTCAAGCCTTCGCCGTCTGGTGGAATCATGCTTAACTTAACGCGATGCCGTCGTCGATGGCGCTCCGTGCCACCGGACCGCGCGCGAGCCGTCAGAGCCGGTCGTTCGGTCACGTCGACCTGGCCGCCGACCCCGAATAGGAGCAGGAATTTCCGGAACTATGTGATTCGGTGCCGTCCGACGGGAAAATCCCCGGGATTTTTGGGGCAACAAGCAGTTAGTGCAAAGACTTTATATGTGGAGTAGGCAAACCATATAAGCATAATGCCAGGGCCCACCCGCCAGCGTGAGCGCACCAGCGAGGACGAGACAGAAAGCGAGGAAGAGACTGGCTGTCCCGAGTGCGAATCGGATTCACTCGTCAGAAGCGCCGACGGCGGGGGTGAGCTCGTCTGCGAGGACTGCGGGCTCGTCATCGAGGAGGAGAACATCGACCGCGGTCCCGAATGGCGTGCGTTCAACCACTCCGAGCGGCAATCGAAGTCCCGGGTCGGCGCGCCGACCACCCAGACGATGCACGACAAGGGGCTGACCACCCAGATTGACTGGAAGGACAAGGACGCCTACGGCCGCTCGATTTCTTCGGAGAAGCGCTCCCAGATGCACCGACTCCGCAAGTGGCAGGAGCGAATCCGAACCAAGGACGCCGGCGAACGTAACCTGCAGTTCGCCCTCAGTGAAATCGACCGGATGTCCTCGGCGCTCGGCGTCCCGCGCTCGGTACGCGAGGTCGCCTCGGTCATCTATCGACGGGCACTCGACGAGGACCTCATCCGCGGCCGCTCCATCGAGGGCGTCGCCACCGCCGCGCTGTATGCCGCCTGCCGACAGGAGGGCATCCCGCGTAGCCTCGACGAAGTCGCCGAGGTCGCTCGCGTCGAACAGAAGGAGATCGGTCGGACCTACCGCTACATCGCACAGGAACTTTCCCTCGGGCTCGAACCGGTCGACCCCGTCCAGTACGTGCCGCGCTTCTGCTCGGAACTCGGCCTCAGCGAGGAGGTCGAACAGAAGACCCGCGAAATCATCGAGGTCACCGCCGAGAAGGGCATGCTCTCGGGCAAGTCCCCGACCGGCTACGCCGCCGCGGCCATCTACGCCGCTTCGCTGCTCTGCAACGAGAAGAAGACCCAGCGTGAGGTCGCCGAAGTCGCACAGGTGACGGAGGTCACCATCCGCAACCGGTATCAGGAGCAGATCGAGGCGCTCGGCATCCACTGACCGGCACGCCGCGACACCCGACCTTTTTCGGCTTGTTTCGCCCGTTACCTGCGTGTATCGGCTGAAACGGCCATTTCGTTGTCACCCGTTCCCGTACGGTTAACACGCCGTAGAGCGAACACCTGCCCATGACAGTCTCCGAGTCCACGGTAGAGTCGGACATCGGCTCTGCCGACCACGAACTACTCGAAGGGCTCGAATCGTACGTCACCACGGCCGGCGGCGTCGACGAGCGCTTCGACGTCGAGGCACCGTTCGACGGTTCCACCATCGGCCGCCTGCCGGCCTGCAACGCTGACGACATCGAATTCGCCTTCGAGCGGGCCGACCAAGGACAGACCGCGTGGGCCGAACGGAGCGTCGAGGAACGCGCCGAGGTCATCATCGAGTACCACGACCTCGTGCTCGACCACGCCGAGGAACTGCTCGATATCGTCCAACTCGAAAGCGGGAAGGCCCGTCGCCACGCCTACGAGGAGATCCTCGACGTGGCCATCACCGCCCGCCACTACGCCTATCGCGCTGAGGAGTACCTCGAAAGCGAGCAGCGCGATGCCGCGATTCCGGGCCTGACCGAGACGACGGTCCACCACCATCCGAAGGGGACCATCGGCATCATCTCGCCGTGGAACTACCCCCTCTCGCTTGCGGTCTCCGACGCCCTGCCCGCCATCCTGGCCGGCAATAGTGTCGTCCTCAAGCCCGCCGAACAGACCTCCTACACCGCACTGAAGGCCGTCGAACTGCTCCGGGAGGCCGGCGTCCCCCGCGACGTCTTCCAGGTCGCCACGGGTTCCGGGTCCGACCTCGGCGAACCGCTCATCGCGAACTCCGATTACGTCTGCTTTACCGGCTCCGGCAAGACCGGTCGTATCGTCGCCAGTCAGGCCGGCGAGCACCTCACCGACGTCTCGCTGGAACTGGGCGGCAAGAACCCCGGCATCGTCTGCGAGGACGCCGACATCGACCGCGCGGTCGAGGGCCTCATCCGCGGCTGTTTCACCAACGCCGGCCAGCTCTGTATCTCGCTGGAACGGCTCTACGTCCACGAGGACGTCTACGGCCAGTTCGTCGAGGCCTTCGTCAGCGAAATCGAGGACCTCCACATCGGCGCGGGCTACGGCCACGACGTCGACGTCGGCAGCCTCATCTCCCAAGACCAGTTCGACAAGGTCACCGAACACGTCGAGGAGGCCAAAGCAGAGGGCGCGACCGTCCTCACCGGCGGCACCGCCCGCCCGGACCTCGGGCCCTACTTCTACGAGCCGACCGTCCTCATCGACGTCGACGAGTCGATGGCTCTCTGTGCCGAGGAGACGTTCGGCCCCGTCGTCTCGATTTATAAATGGAGCGACGAGGACGACGTCATCGAGCGGGCCAACGACACCGACTACGGCCTCAACGCCTCGGTCTGGACCGAGGACACCGAGCGCGGCAAGCGGTTGGCTAAGCGAATCGAGACCGGCACCGTCAACGTCAACGAAGCCTACGCCGCGGCATGGATCGCTCTCGACGCCCCGATGGGCGGCATGAAGGACTCCGGTATCGGCCGCCGCCACGGCGACGAGGGGTTCATGAAATACACCGAACCCCAGACGGTCGCCGTCCAGAAACATCTCGGGATGAGCAATCCCCCGGGCGTGCCCCACTGGCTCTACGCGAGAATCATGACGAAGGCGCTGAAGGTTCAGCGGCGGATTCCCGGCATGCGGTAACGCCGGTCGACGGTTTTCTGCGGCGAGGATGCGGACGTCACACCGCTGGGCTCCAAGAACGAAGAATCGAGAGAGTCTACTGCAACTCTTCGACGACGATGGTCTGTTCGCGGCCGGGACCGACACCGACGGCGTAGACGGGCGTGTCGAGTTCGTCGGCGATGTAGTCCAGATACTCGCGAGCGTTCTCGGGAATCGCCTCGTAGCCCTCCTCGGCGACGGCGTTCCAGTCGACGTCATCCCAGCCCTCGAAGGAGCGGAGATTGGCCTCACAGTCGCCCCACTTTTCGGTCGTCGGGGGCATCGTGAAGACCTCCTCGCCGTCGAGGGTGTAGGAGTGGCCGACCTTCACCTCGTCGAGGCCGGCGAGCACGTCGATGTGGTTGATGGCGAGGCCGGTGAAGCCGTTCGCGCGGGCGGCATGCCGGAGCATCGGGATGTCGAGCCAGCCGACGCGGCGCGGGCGGCCGGTGACGGTACCGTACTCGCCGCCCTCATCGCGGATGTACTCGGCGAGGTCGGCCTCGGCGGGGCGGCCGCCGTCGTCGGGCGTCTGGCCGTCGACGGAACCGAGTTCGGTCGGGAGCGGGCCAGTGCCGACACGGGAGAGGTAGGCCTTGACGATGCCGACGACCTCGCCGTCGCCGATGACGGTCGGACCGAGGCCGGTGCCGACGGTCGCGCCGCCGGCGGTGGGGTTCGAGGAGGTGACGTAGGGGTAGACGCCGTGGTCGATGTCGATAGAGGTGCCCTGTGCGCCCTCGAACATGAGTTCCCCGCCCTCGTCGAGGCGCTCGGCGAGGAACTCGCCGCAGTTGACGGTCATGTCCTCGTCGGCGAGGCGGTCGCCGAAGTCGCGGTACTGTTCGAAGAGGGCCTCGATGTCGAAGGCGTCGGGGTCGATGTCCTCGTGGTCCTCGATGGAGATGTCGTAGACCTCTTCGAGGAGCGCGCGTTTCTGCGGGACGACGTATTCGAGGCGGGAGCGGAGCGTCTCGGGGTCGAGCAGGTCGCCGATGCGGACGCCGCGGCGGCCGGCCTTGTCCTCGTAGGTCGGGCCGATGCCGCGGCCGGTCGTGCCGGCGGCGAGGTCGTCGTCGGATTTGACGTCCTCTTCGAGGGTGTCGATAACGCGGTGATACGGGAGGATGGCGTGGGCGCGTTCGGCGACCCGGACATCGGGGTCAAGGCCGCGGTCGCGGAGCGTGTCTATCTCGTCGAAGAGCGTGCGCGGATTGACGACACAGCCGTTGCCGAGGACGCCGATTTTGCCTCGGACGGCGCCCGACGGGACGAGGGAGAGCTTGTACTCGTCGCCCTCGTGGACGACGGTGTGGCCGGCGTTGTCGCCGCCCTGATAGCGGACGACGACATCGGCGATATCGCCGTAGACGTCGACGATACCGCCCTTGCCCTCGTCGCCGAGCTGCGAACCGACGATGGTTACGGTCATCGGAACGACGTTTCGACCAATCGGGTAAACCGATTACGGTATTGCCAGCCTCGCCGCCACCCACCGTCTCGCGCGCGCCGGCCTGCATGCGGTCGATTCGGCCGCCTCGCCCGCTCTGAACGCCTGCCATATGGGCCGGCGTCACAAGGCCTATAAACGGCACCCGCGAAAATACCACCCAATACCTCCGATGGGAGGGTTTCGGGTCCCGAACGGACAGCAACTTTTAAACCCTGCAAACACAAGTTAACAAATGCCATGATAGATCGGCTTGAGAAGGAAGTAGACATGCTGGAGCGCCATCTGCAGGTGCTGCGGATGGTCATCGAGAACGAGCCTATCGGCATCGTCAAGATGTCCAACGAGACGGGCTACCCCCACCACAAGGTTCGCTACTCGCTGCGCGTTCTCGAAGAGGAGAACCTCATCGAACCCTCCAGCCAGGGCGCAATCACCACCGAAGACACCGTCGAATTCGTCTCCGACCTCGACACGAAGGTCGACGAGATCATCGACAAGCTCGAAGGGATGAAGATCGACGAAGTCCCCGAAATCGAGAACTGAACGGTTTCTACGTTTCTCGTTTCGGCCACGGGCGTCCGTTAGCGCCCGCTAAAATCGAAGGCGCCGCTACAGTTCCGGCATCGTCATGTGGAACGATTCGTCGCGTGATTCGACCAGACAGAGGTGGAAGCCGTTGTTGCGCGAGAGCTTCACGAAGTTGCGATACTTCTCCCGGCTGAGGAGGCTCCCGCTGGTCGCCTCCCGAGCGGCTTCCAGCGCGTCCGGTTCGAAGTAGCTCGACGTGACTGCGAAGGCGCCCGCGAACCGGTCGGCCTCCATCGCCACGTCGGAGGCGTCGTCGATGAGCGGTTCCAGCGAGGCCGCCCGGGTCGGGTCGCGACTCTCGTCCATGTTGGCGGCCACGAGCGGGTCGCCCATCCGGTCGCGCGCGACGACGTCGAACTCGATGTCCTGCTGGTCGTCGCCCTCGCCGACGGTGACCGGTTCGCCGAAGCTCACCCGGTCGATCTCGGGCAGGGCGTCGTAGAGGGGTCGCATCGCCCCCTCGGAGCGCGTCGACTGAATCTCGAACAGCAGGTCGGTGAGTACCCACTCCGTGAAGGCGTACAGCGGCGACGACCGGAGGAACGACTCGAACGGTTCGCCGTCGACAGTCGCGTCCTCGTCCTCGAACTGGGTGTGATACTCGATACGGAGGTTCTCCGCCAGCTCTTCGGGTTCGACGCTGCCCGCGTGGGCGTCCTCCAGCGTCGGGCCGCCGGGCCCCTCGTCGCGGACGAACAGGCTCGTCCCCGTGAGCGCGCGCTCCGGCGTCAGGCTGACGCCACCACCTCCGGCGCCTGCCGTCTCTTGTTGGAGGGTCTCGACCCGCTCCTGCAGGCGGTCGCGCTCGGCACGCAGCGAGTCGAGTTCCGCCCGCAGCGACTCCAGTTCCGATTCGTACTCCTCGCGGACCTCCTCGATGCGCGCCTCGACGTCGGGCTCCGACCCCGCGGCTGGTTCCGACCCCGACGACTCAGACGATTCCGGTTCGGGAGTGGGTTCCGGCTCCGGTTCCGGCTCCGGCGCTTGGGTCCGGTCGCGCTCCGCCGACGTCGCCCCGACTGCACCGCCGCGAGCGGTGCCGTCGGTCGTACCGTTCTCCCCGCGGCCGGTGTTCTCCGGGTCGATGGACGGGACCGACCGCGTCGTCAAGTCGTCCATGACCGAGCCGGTGGGGTCGGCGCTGGTCTCGGCTGTCGACTGGGACGTTTCCGCCGGTCCCGTCGACTGCCACGCCGCCGAGGAGCCGGCTGACGCCGCATCGTCCGCTTCGGCCGACGGCTCCGAGGTCGACCGTCCGTCCGTCTCGGTCGCCGGTTCGGATGGCTCGGCCGACGACGGAGCCGGTTCCGGCTCGGAGACGCCAGCCGCTTCAGATGGGCCGTCGGCGGTCGGTGGCACCGGTGACGAGTCGACCGGTTCCTCGGACTCGTCAGCCGTCTCGGCGGCAGGCCCGGTCGTCGGCGCCGTCTCCGACTCCGTCGTCTGCTCCGGTTTCGGTTCGGTTGCTGGCCCCGACTCGGTGGCTGGTTCAGGTTCGGTTGCTGGCTCCGTTTCCGGTTCGGATTCGACCGTGGGCTCCGGTTCGGTGGCCGGTTCCGCCGACGGTTCTGGTTCCGAGGCCACGCCCGGTTCTGTCTCCGGTTCAGGCGTCATCTCCGCGCCGGAGTCGGCGTCGGTGGCCGCCTCGGGACCGACATCGGTCGCCGTATCCGAAGCCGATGGCGATTCGGAAGCGACCCCGACCGCTCCCGTCCCGGTATCGGGTTCGGGCGCCGCCGGAATCTCGATATCCGACAGGGAGACGGCGACGACCTCGTAGATCCCGATTTCGCCTTCGGCTTTCTCCTGGGCTTCCTCGTCGGAAATGAGCCGGCCGCTGGAGCTAATATAGCCGATATAATCCGCGTCGCCGTTCCTGTACACGATGTAGTAATCGCCGCTGAGAACGTTCTCCGAGAGTTCGACGTAGCCGGTGAAGCCACCGCCGGACAGCGTCTCGTGGACATCCGACAGCGGCGTGTCGTCGCTGAAGTACCGGCCCCGGACCTCCCCGTCGAGGGCGAGCATCGCGGCCAGCGGCACCGTCCCCGGATGTCCCGCCTCGTGTGCCTGACCCACTGCATCCTCGAACGTCTCGATGCTTCCCTCTCGGGGGGCCTCTTCGAAGTTCGATACGACCGCAAGCGGTTCGCCATCACGGAGGAACAGCCGGCTGTCGCCGGCCTCGACGGCACCGCTGAATCCCCGCGACTGCAGGTCACGCAACCCGTCGAACCCGCCGTCGAAGGGCGACCCCTCCCACTTCTCCATCACGGTGTGGGCGTCCATACACGCCGAAAGCCACAGGACGGGTATATAGGCTTCGCCCCAACCTTTTTTAGCGGGGGCATCGGCGGCGCTCCGCGCCGCCTCAACCCCCGCTAAAAAACGTTGATGAAAAAAGGCCGGACGCTCGACCTTCGGCCTCGCGTCCGGTGTCGTTCGAAAGACGGCGCGCCGCGCCGTCTTTCGTGATGACGAGAGACGCCTGTGGCGTCTCTCGAACCAAACCGGCGCGCTGCGCGCGCCGGATGCTACGACCACCAACGATGAATCAGCCGAAATGTTCGGTACCTGATGGGGATTCTTGAATCGCTAAATTCGTATCACGTTCCCTGAAATCCCGTAAATCAAAGCAGCAGCCACGAGCACCAGAACGAGTATCTGGAACCAATAGTTCTCGACGAACAGTTGTAGCCCGCGAATCCGGGGAAGTTCCACGTCTCTAGAATACCTATTTCCTTTTCTTTCCAACTGACGGCTGACGCCAACCACGACTCCCACAGCGATGGAACCGCCGAAAGCCATCAAAATCAGCCCTCGAATGGATGCGACGATTGCGATTCCACCAAGAAGTACCAAGATACCAACTGCGACGATAGTTCCCAGCGAAGCTACACCAAAGAACGGCAGACCACCACTCAGGTATCCGAGTAGAGTCGACCCAATCCAGATTCCGCCCCCGAGAATCAGCGCGAAGAGCAGAATAATCGAGATTGATGGTTTGATGTTCGAAACGAACATCGCGACGAGTCCCGTTAGGAAGTACCCCGTACCTGCCGCCAGTCCGTTTGATACGTTGTGCTTGATTCGCGTGGAATAAAGATTATAACAGGTATAGCCGGCAGCTACTGCAACCGCGATTACCGGGAGTAGATAGATTATATCAGGAAACCCGACGATTTCGACAGGCTGGACAGAATCAAAGCCGTAGCCGCCAGTATGTGAGTCCGATAATTCAACTAAGTGAGCCCCCAGATAGACCCAGAGCGTACTTTGCCATCGAGGCGTTGATTCGAACACTCCCGTCGGCATCGTCAGAGCAACGACAGCCCAGCCCGCGATAAATGCGAGAACACCGGAAGAGACACCATATCGCAGTTGCTTCCGTCGATAGCGAGCCATATATCGACTGTTAGGTGATTGTATTATATACCCACCGGTGGCTGAAGTTAAGGGCCATTCTAACTGCGGCAAAAAGTCGGGTTTCGTATACTATGGTAAAGCAGTCTATCGAGTCATCGACTGACCTAAAACCTTGACACAACCCTTTGTGTCGTATAAAGCGCAAAACTACTGGTAAGCGAGATTCATCACCCAGTGGGAGAAGGCGTCACTCTGGGGGTCGATTTCCTCGTCGCCGACGAACGGCGAGAGCATGTCGCCGGCCATCAGCAGGGAGAAATCGAGGTCTTTCGGGTCGCGGACGGGCGTGATGTAGTAGGTGTTGTGGCCCTCGTAGACGGTCTCCTCGCGGTCGACGAGGCCGAAATCGGCCAGTTTGTCGATGATGCGACTGCCCTTCCGGGAGTCGACGTCCAGTTCCTTCCAGAAGTCGCTCTGATGAATGCCGCCGCTCTCGCGGATCAGTTCGAGGCCTTCGCGTTCGGTCTCCGAGAGGTCCTCCTCAGAAGCGCTCATTGTGTGTAGGTGGGTCTGCGAGCCTTTTAAAGACTGTCTTCGACGGGTTCGTATGGAGTCTCGCATGGCGGGCCATCGGCGAAGGCGAAGTACCGCTCGTCGCCGAGTCGGATGAGCGACGACGAGCGCGTGCCGAAGCCGTCGCGGTGGATGCAGACGCCGTAGTCGTGGTCGCCGAGGTACTCGCCCGCTCGACGCGTCCAGTCGGCGGCCGTTTCGCCGTCGCGTGGCTGGAGTTCCTCGCGGAGGCGCTCGGCGTTGGCCGCCTGCTGTTTCCCGATTTCGGGGCGTGCCGAGGGGACGAACCAGTCGTCGACGGCGCCGACGTTGACGACGACGTGGACGCCGGGGTCGAAGGCATCGATTCGATAGCCACCGCCGGTTTCGTCGCCGCGGTTCGCGATGAGAACGCAGTCGTGTTCGTCGGCGAGCAGGAGGTGGAACGGCGCGTATTCGCGGTCGTCGAGTTCCGCCTCGACGCGGGCGAGGGCTTCGGTCGCGGACGGCGCTTCAAGCGCGTCGTTCACGAGGAGGCCGCGAGAGCGGTCGCCCTCGCCGGCCTCCCAGCGGTTGGTGACACCGACGAAGAGGTCGTGTTCGTTGTAGCCGATCCACGTGCCGCCGGCCTCCTCGTCGCGCGGTGCGAGCACGCGAGGCGAGCCGTCACGAACCGCTGGCGGAGTGGCCGGCCGGCCGAACTGCTCGTCGCGGTTGGCAGCGATACAGACCGGCGCGTCCTCGAAGACGCGCCACGCAACGATGAGGGTACACACGAACGCAGGTAGGAGGGGCGCCGATTTAAATCTCGTCCGCGTCACCGTGGCGGTGTTCAGATAAGGATGAAGAGTGAGGCGGTGCGTTTTCTGAGTGATCTATGCCCGAAAACGACCGCCTCAACGGATGTTTGGACGAGATTGAGTTAGGTTTTGTGGAGCGAGAAGCGACACCGCG
>NZ_JAYEZM010000017.1:0-2772 GCF_037031205.1 Natronomonas amylolytica
CTTTAGAGAAGTAAAACGGCGTACCTCTTCGTTTTCAAATACGTTCAGCCACGTGAAGCCGACGACTGCAGAATCGTGGCTTCAAGCCTTCGCTGTCTGGTGGAATCATGCCTAACTTAACACGACCTCGGATGCAGTCTGAAACTATATGCCACACCCGGACATGGGACGGCACATGAGCGAGTCCAACCGCGGGTCGGACCGACAGGTCGAGATATTCATGGAGGGGATGGCCGACATCACGCCGGACGTCCCGCCCTCGTTCGAGGAACTGGAGGAAGCCGCACTCGAAGTCATGGACGAGAAGGCCTACGGCTACGTGGCGGGCGGGGCCGGCGGCGAGCGAACCATCGACCACAACCGCGATGCCTTCGCGGAGTGGCGGCTGTGGCCCCGGATGCTCCGAGACTTCTCCGACCGGGACCTCTCCGTCGAACTGTTCGGCACCGAATTCTCGGCGCCCGTCCTCCTGGCACCCATCGGCGTCCAGTCCATCATCCACGAGGACGGCGAACTCGGCACGGCGCGAGCGGCGGCCGACCTCGACGTGCCGCTGGTAGCCTCCTCGGCGGCCTCCCATACGATGGAGGACATGGCCGAGGAGTTGGGCGAGACTCCGGGCTGGTTCCAACTGTACTGGTCCTCGAACGACGACATCGCCGAGAGCTTCGTCTGCCGGGCCGAAAACGCGGGCTACGAGGCGCTGGTCGTCACGCTGGACAACAACATCCTCGGGTGGCGCGAGCGGGACATCAGCGACGCCTACCTCCCCTTCCTCGACGGCGAGGGCGTCGCCAACTACTTCGCCGACGAGGCGTTCCGCGACCTCTGTGAGGCGCCGCCCGAGGAGAACGAACTCGCGGCCATCCGTACCTTCATCGATATCTTCGGCGACGCCTCGCTCACCTTCGACGACCTCGAATGGCTCTGCGAGTTCGCGGACATCCCGGTCGTCGTCAAGGGCGTCCTCCATCCGAGCGACGCGGTCGAGTGCGTCGACCGCGGTGCCGAGGGCGTCATCGTCTCGAACCACGGCGGCCGACAGGTCGACAACGCTGTGCCGGCCATCGACGCGCTCCCGCACGTCGTGGAGGCGTTGGATGGCGAGGACGTCCCCGTCCTCTTCGATTCGGGCATCCGCCGCGGGGCCGACGCGCTCATCGCGCTGGCGCTCGGTGCCGACGCCGTCCAACTGGGTCGGCCCTACGCCTACGGCCTCGCCATCGACGGACAGGACGGCGTCGAGGCCGTCGTGAAGAACTTCCTCGCCGACCTCGACCTCACGCTCGGCCTCATCGGCTACGACGAGGTGACCGACGTCGACCGCGAGGCGGTCATCCGCGCAGACGAACTGCAGGAGGGGCCGTAAGTCCGCGCGCGCTCGCTGAAGCCCGCCGCGAGACTGTCTGAACCGACGATACTTGTTATTCATTTAAAAGGATACGCCGAACAGATTCGTCGGCCGATGTACAGTTCCGACCACGAAAGTGGCGGAAACAACCGTGTTAGAGCATCTCACTCCGGGGAAACTACTAATACGAACCCGCTTACACGCTGAAATAACTCGGAGCGATTCCCAATGACCAGTTACGTTCGCACTCTCGTGTACGCCGTCGCTGCCAAGCGGCGCGTGCCGGGTGCGGGCGGGTGGTCTAACGCTCCGTTCGCACTCGCGATTCGCGCCGCATAACCCGGTTCGGCGGCGCGGCGGGCTTTCTCCTGCCGACTACGAGGAAAAGTCCGTGCTGCGGGTGCGGACCCGCTTTCTGCGCCGTCGATAACTCGGGAGCCGAGGGTCCCGTTGTCTCCGACCCTCGCTCCTTGGGGGCCGAGGGTCTCACTGCGCTCCGACCCTCGCAATGCGCGAATCGAGGAGAGACATCCATCCCCGTTAGCCGCCGGTCCCGCCATCGCGCGGGGCGGGTTCGACTCCCGCCGGGGACCTATGCTCGCAGCAACCTACCGAGCGCGACTGTCGGTCCGCGTCCCCCGGGGCGCGGCCGGCGACGTAGAGGGCGGCGTCCGCGACCTACTCGCGGACGTCGACGGTGTCGAACGCGTCGACGTAGAGGATTTGGAGGGCGTCCGGCCGGACGCGCTCGACCTGTACGTCGACGCTCGCGCAACGGTCGGCTTCGCCGACGAGACCGACGCACCCGAAGCCCGACTGCAGGACGGCTTCGGCGTTCTCGATGTGACCGTCGAGTGATGCTGTCGGACGCGACGGCCCGAATCGCGACCCCATCCCAGCACCTCGACACCAACGGTCCGGGTATCGTCGCATTTCGGACCATCGCGAAGTCGCGTTCGACGGTATGGATGGTTCCGGGCCAGTCGGGGCCTCGCGGGTTCGACCCCCGCCGGAACTCTGGGGCATCGCCCCGTGATTCGAATGCGAACGGCACTTCGGCCCTCCATGCTGTATCGCTCCGACCGCCCCCGCGACCTGCCCACGATGTCGGCCCTGCTGGCGCTCAACGCCGCCTGCGTCCTCCTGCTGTTGGCGGCGCTGTCGCCCTTTTTGGCCCTCTCGGGCCTGTTCGCCGGTGCGGTCTGTCTCGTCGCCGTCCGGGAATCCTGACCGGGCGGCGGGCCTCACGCGTTTCTCGCCAGTAACGTCAATATAAATGCTTGGTGGCCGTCGTCGGTCGTGTTAACTTAGGATTGAGGCGTTCGTTTTCTGAGTGTCCATGACAGAATTCGAACGCCTCAGCGGTCGTAGCGACTGGATTGACTTAGAGTTTGTTGAGCGCGAGCGGACACCCCGCCAGA
>NZ_JAYEZM010000018.1:0-643 GCF_037031205.1 Natronomonas amylolytica
AGGAAGAGCGCCTGATCAGGGATACGGCCCGCGAGTTCGTCGCCGACCGGGTGCGCCCGGAGATCGGCGCCCACTACGAAGACGGTACCTTCCCGACCGACCTCATCCCCGAGATGGGCGAACTGGGCTTTTACGCCCCCAACCTGGAGGGCTACGGCTCGCCGAACGTCTCCGAGACCGCCTACGGCCTGCTCATGCAGGAACTGGAGGCCTGTGACTCGGGACTCAGATCCATGGCCTCCGTTCAGGGCGCGCTCGTGATGTACCCGATCCACGCCTACGGCAGCGACGCACAGAAAGAACAGTGGCTGCCGGCACTCGGCCAGGGCGAGGCGGTCGGCTGTTTCGGCCTCACGGAACCCGAACACGGCTCGAACCCCTCGGCGATGGAGACCCACGCCGAAAAGGACGGAAGCGAGTACGTCCTCAACGGCGCCAAGACCTGGATCACCAACTCCCCCATCGCCGACGTCGCCGTCGTCTGGGCGAAAGATCGCTCCGCCGACGGCGACGACAACCCGGTCCGGGGCTTCCTCGTCGAGACCGACCGCGACGGCGTCACCACCAACAAGATCACCGAGAAACTCTCGCTGCGCGCCTCCATCACCGGCGAGATCGGCCTCAACGACGTCCGCGTGCCCGA